>JBJMXE010000125.1:0-21193 GCA_045809745.1 Chthoniobacterales bacterium
AACGTTCTCGCTTTTCGCGAACTATGGTCGTGCAGCCCGATCACGTAAAATGCGCGGCCGGCGAAACTGAATGAGAACTGCGGATCGCCAGGATTTGAACTGACCGATCGATCCCACTCAAAATATTCCTGATCCGCCTTGTGGAGCTCTCCCAGCTGATGCCAAAGAAGCTTCTCGAACCGCGCTTCGTCTAGCTCGAGCGGGGCGCGAAACACTGCGACGAAAGTCGCGTATTCATTTTCATCAACTACACGCGACTTTGCGAATGCGCAGAGGTCGCGACACAGCCCGGCCGTCGATTCGACCGAGGCAAACTCATCATAGACGGCAAAAGCGTAGGCTTCGTCATGGAAGGCGGCTTTGGCGCCGATGCAGGAAAACCCCGGCCGGAGCACGGTTTCCCGAAAGAGTTCGTGTGCTTCAGACAGGAATGGCGTCGACGTGGAGAATTCATCGGCTGCGGTTAGACCGCCTTTGTTGGCCCAGTGCAGCGCACTATTGTGCAAAGCGACTTCAGTCGCGAACGGATTCCCTTTCACCCTACGCCTTTATCGCAGAGGAAACCCGCGATGGTCGTAAGAATAACGGACCCAATCGGCTGCTGGCCGGGTGGCCAATGCCCTAATTTGCTCTTTCTCTGAGGGGAAATAGAGTAGGGCCGCCGTGTGGCGAGATGAGAACGGTTTGCAGAAGACGTTAAACTGGCGACGCGGAGCGTGGATCGCGGCGGCAGTGCTCTGTGCACTCATCTTGATTTTCCACAGGCCGCTGATCTTCGCGATCGCACATAAGGTGGTGGTGCATTTCGCCGCCAAAGAGAACTTGAAGATCGCGTTCGTGCTGAAGGGGAACCCCTTCGGCAACCTGACTGTTCGAAACGTTCACGCGTTTCCGACCGGACCCAGCGATGTCGAATCCGTCGACATCGACGCCGCGCATGTGGACTACAGCTTGTTCACATTGGTTCGGCACGGTCTCTCCAGCGCTTTAGAAAACGTCGAAGTGCGAGGGGCTCGTATCGTTATGAATCCGGAGAAAGCGCCGCTGCGTCCGCGGCCCCCGAATCCCGAGCACAAGATCAAACTTCCCGACATCTTTCCGGAGAGGGCGCGTTTCACGGATGTCAGTGTGACCGTCCGCAACCGTCCCCACGATTTCGTGCTTGAGCATGTCGATCTCGAGCTGAATCCAAAGCACCCGGGCGAATTGAACATCGGCCGTTTGCAGTTGGTGGGTGGCCAGACCTGGCTCGGTCTTTCGGCGCAGACGCAGTACGCCGATCGCAATCTCGTGCTACACAACGTGGCACTCGCAAACGACGAGCAGATCAGAAATGTTTCCCTGGACGCCTCGCAAATAGCTGATCGAAAGCTAAGGATATCGTTTGATTATACTGCCGGGGCGGGCCGTCTTTCCGGCCAGATGGCCGTGCGTGAGACGCAATCGACTTTGGACACGAAGGTGGACCTCAATGGCACCAATCTTCCGCTCAACTTCATCAACAAGTACGCGGCGTTGCCAGAAAAGTTCATTCAGGGTCAACTGGAAACCCTCAAGGTATCGTTAGGTGGCTTCCTCTCTTCACCTCATAGCTGGAACGGAACGGTCGCCGCTCAAGTACGGGACTTTCGCCAGGAGGGTACCGCGATCGATCGCGCGAACATTTCCGTTGTCGCTGAAAATGGCGTTGCGCGACTCGAATCAGGCGATTTCTTCGAAGGAACCAACGAGCTGCATCTTCGCGGAACGGTCGAGTTGCCATTGTTAGTGGCCGATTTTGGCAGAACGGCAACGGTCATCGAATTGGCCGGAACTGCGCCGGACCTGGGTGCGGTCACCGCTGCCATGCCGCAAAAATTAATGGGCTCAGCGAGGTTGAACGGGCGCATCGATATTCAGGGCGTGCAGGTAAACGGCACATTCTCCCTGGCCGCAGGTGCTCTCGTCTCCGGGGAAGCCTCGATCGAGCGCGTCGCTGCTGAGGGCAAGGTCGCTAAGACGTTATCGCCCCGCCAGGCGGGGAAGCCCTGGTATGCCGATCTTCAATCGAACATCACCCTCAACGCTAGCAACATCAGGTTGCGTGATTATGCCGTCGACTCTGCCGACGTCGCTCTGCGAAGCGCCGACCAAAAGGTGACGCTCGAGCGTGTCCAGGTTAGGCGGAATCAGAACGACCTGGTGTTCTCCGGCGATTATCAGCTTCCGGAAAACTTCAATGACGCAATGAAACAACCGGGCACGCTGAACTTTGTTTTCAATGCGCCGCAATTGGCGGATTACTGGATCAGCGAAACGGCCGATCGGCTAACCGGCCCTCTTCAATCAAACGGGCAAATCTACCTCCAGAACGGTGCCGCCAATGGACAGGTATCGATTTACGGGTCGGAGATCCGATTCCGCGATTTGGTCGTTCACCAATTGAGCGGCCAGATCGCGATTGCCCGGAACGTTGTCTACTTGAACGACTTTACCGCTGCCCTAAACGAACAGGATTACGTTTCCGCTAACGGAGTTCTGAACTCGCAACCACCGTATGAATACCACGGAAAACTAAGCGCCAACCTTGTTGATCTGGCGGTGTTCAATCCGTTGGTGAAAGCCGCCGGACCTAACAAAGATCTTGCCGGATCGTTGGTAGCAAACTGGACCGGTGCCGGCGCGATCCGGGGGCCAAACAATTCGGGTCAACTGAAGTTGAATCTCGACAAGGGACGATTCGGTGACGCCAAAGCACTGCAGGCCAATATTGACGCCGCTTACACGGCAGATGGTTTCAATGTCCCGATCATCTTTCTCGGCAGCGACCGAATGAGCTTTCAGGCGGTGGCTCAGACCCGCGGCAATACGCTCGAGATCGACAAGATTCAGTTAAATCAGGGGAATCAGAGGTACGCCGACGGCTACGTATCGGTCCCGTTCGTCTGGAAAAACATCAACACCGGCGCGTCCCCGTTTCCGAATGATGGCGCAATCTCAGCCACGTTTCAGACGCAGAATCTCGATATCCGTAAAATATTCGAAGACGTCGGAATGAAAGCGCCCGCCTCAGGAATGATCAATGTGAAATTCGACGCCTCTGGCACGTTTTCAAAGTTGGCGGCCAATCTCGCGGTGCAAATGCGCGATCTGAAAACGGATAAGATGCCGACTTTGGAGCCGGCTAACGTCGACCTAACGGCGCAGGCCCGCGATGGCCAGCTGACGGTAAACGGCAACGTGCAGCAGCCAAAAGTCCAGCCCGTTACGCTAACGGCGAATCTGCCGTTCCAGATTGCCGAAGTGCTGCGACAAGGCAAGATGCCGGACGACACGCCGATGAACGCTCAGCTTAAACTGCCGCGCAGTTCGGTAAACTTCCTGCGGCAATTTGTTCCGGTAATCGAAGAGCTGGATGGCGACGTGGCTCTCGATGTTGCCATCAAAGGCACAATCGCGAAGCCGGTCCTCGCCGGGTCCGGTGACATGACAATCAACGTTGGGCGGTTCTCCAATCCAACGCTGCCGGCATTGCAAAACTTCAAGGGGCGAATGGTGTTCGATCGCGATACTTTGACTTTCCAGAAATTCGGTGGAGAGCTCGCCGGCGGACCATTTGGTATTTCGGGTCGAGTCACTTTTCCGAAGCTGACCGATCCCACGCTCGACCTCCAGCTGAAGGCAACCAGCGTGCTGGTGGCTCGGAATGATTCCCTAACGGCCCGGGCTGATGCTGACGTGAGGGTCACAGGGCCTTTGAATTCCGCCTCGGTAACCGGAACAGTCGCCCTAACCAACAGCCATTTCCTCAAAAACCTGGATCTCATTCCCATTGGATTGCCGGGACGACCTGCGCCCGAACCGCCATCCGCGCGACCGGAATTTTCAATCCCAACGCCGCCGCTGCGGGATTGGAAATTCGATGTGTCGGTGAAAACGAAGGATCCTTTCCTGATTCGCGGGAGTATCGCGAATGGCGGCGCGCTGGTTGACGTTCATCTGGGCGGAACCGGGCTGCATCCCCTGTTGGATGGGCAGGTCAGGTTGGACAATGTAGAGGCGACTCTGCCGTTCAGCCGCCTTGACGTGCAATACGGCTTTCTCTATTTCGATCCGAGTGATCCGTTCAATCCTAAGATCGATTTGCACGGCAGCTCCGTAATCCGCGATTACACAATTCACGTTTATGTCTACGGTCGCTCCCTTTCCCCAGAAGCAGTTTTCACCAGTGAGCCTCCGCTGCCGCAGGAGGAGATCATTTCGCTGTTGGCCACCGGCACCACCCGGCAGGAGTTAACCGGCAACAACAACGTGCTGGCCGGGCGCGCGGCAATGCTGCTGTTCCAGCAGCTCTATCGGAAAGTGTTCAAGAAAGGCGAAAGCACCAAGAGCAACTCGGTTTTCGATCGGCTGGATGTTGACTTCGGTCAGGTGGATCCGAGAACCGGGCAGCAGACTGCCAGCGCACGATTCAAGCTCAATCAACAGGTCGTCCTGGTAGGGGACATCGAAGTCGGTGGAGATTTTCGCGGCATGGTTAAGTATCTCATCCGATTCCGTTAAGATGAGATCTGTTCTGGCCGTTCTGATCGCACTCGCTTTCGTCAGCGAAACGCGCAGCCAGTCTGCCCTGACCCAGCCTGGCCGGGAAGAGCGGGATAAGGCGCAACAGAAGGTCGAAAAAGCGCAGCAGAAAACCGCGCTTCGGAGCACCGCGATTGATTTCCGCGGCGAAACCGCCTTCACCGAAAAGGATCTCCGGACGGCGTTAAAGGAGCAGATCACGACGCTCGACCAGTACGGTCTCACCCCCGCCCGGGCTGACGACGTTGCCTTCTTTCTCCAGATTTACTATCGCAAACATGGTTACGCCAAAGCGGATGTGCACTACGCGATCGAAGGGGATCGGCTGCGGCTGGATATCAAGGAAGGTCCTCAGTACACCTTAGGGGTCATCAACTTCGCCGGTAACAGGCACGAGCCGACCGATAAACTTTTTGATTATGTGGTCGGCCCGACTCGCGAGCGATATTCTAAGCTGCAGAAAACCTTACCGTTCGTTGCCGCCGATGTTCAGGAAGGCGCCGACCTGGTAGGGCGCTTTTATGTCGCGGAGGGATTCCTCGAGGTCAAAATCGACGCGCCGCAATATCATTACCGAGACGGCGCGCCCGTAGTCGACGTGGCGGTGCCAATTGCGGAGGGACGCCAATACTTCTTCGGAAGCATCTCTTTTAGCGGAAACACGATCTACGATCCGTCGACGCTGCGTGGCCAAATCGAAGATCTGCTGAAGCAACCGTATACCGATGCCCGGGTAGCCGATTTGCCCCGCCGATTACAAGCCTACTTCAAACAGCGTGGTTACTATGATGTAAAAGTTGAAGCGACTGGTGATCCCACCACCGCGGTCAACGGTCACGTTCCGGTGCAGATCGCCGTCTCCGCCGGACCGATCTATCACTTTGCCGATTCAACCGTGACCGGTCTGCAGCGGTTGCGTCCCAGCTATGTGACCCGGCGGTTTTCCGGCCTCGATGGCAAGACCTACAGTCCGGAGGCTGTCGACGAAAAGTTTCGCACATTGATGCGCACAGGGCTGTTCAATCTGTTGCAGATTAAACCGGTCGCGCTGGACGGAGACCGGCTGCGCTTGGACATCACGGCGGAAGAAGCCAAGAGCAAGGAATTCGGTTTCTCGGTTGGCTACGGGTCGTACGTGGGAGCTATTCTTGGCGCATCATACCGGGACCGGGATCTGTTTGGCTACGGTCGCCCCCTAACGACTTCAGCGGAAATCAATCAACGCGGTTACAAGGGCGAAATTTTGTGGGAAGATCCGTTCCTGTTCGATACGGATTTCGCGTTCAAGGCGAGGCTGGCTGCGTTGACGTTCGACTTCGACGGTTACAGCAAGTTTGAGCTTGGTGGACGGCTCGAATTGTCGAGAAAACTTACTAAGACGTATGAGGCCGGGGTTACTTTCTCAGTCAGACACGTGGAGATCACATCGGCTGACATCAAACCCAAGTTCCTCGGTGAGACTTCGTACTTTGTGGACACCATTGGATTCACCCAGACGTTGGACTTGCGAAAAAGTCCGTTGGTTTCGCCGCGGGGACTCGTGGTTGATAATACCGTCGACCTGGCGCTCAACGGATTGGGCAGCCAGATAGAATTCGTCCGCGCTACCGGCCGAGCCAGCTACTACATCGGTTTCGGAGAAGAGTCGCAGGCCCCGGGAGTGGCTCTGGCCGAGGACCCGAATCGCTCGGCATTCCAGCGGTGGTACAGCCAGACGCTGCTGGCGTTCGGAGCGCGAACCGGAATCATCCACGTCCTCGGCAACGAAAGCACGCCGTTCGATCTTCCTATCGACGAGCGGTTCTTCAACGGCGGAGGCACCACGGTCAGGAGCTTTGACGAGCGTGATCTCGGACCGCGCGATCACCGTGGCAACCCGTTAGGCGGCGAGTTCTTCACCGTGTTTAACGCCGAATATACATTTCCGATTTACGGCGAGTTGCAGGGTGCCTTTTTTGTCGACGCCGGTAACCTGCTGCCCAGTTCCGAGGATCCGGGATTTCAGGATATGCGTTACGCGATCGGCGCTGGTTTGCGTTACAAACTGCCGATCGGCCCGATCCGGCTCGACTACGGCGTCAATCCCGATCCACGCACGAACGAAGCCGAAGGCGCCTTCCATTTCAGTTTCGGCTTCGCCTTCTAGTTGCCGACTCTGTAGGGCAAGCTGTTAGCTTCCCATGGGACGGTAGCAGCGCCCCTACAGAAAAACTGTGCTGCAGCTGGTGGAACGCGATCTCCGAGTGCCCTTCGACTGCGCTCGGGATGACAGATTGTTGCCGCGGATCTGATGACGCTCAGCACGTGGCGTGGCCGCGATTTAGTAAGGACGTTTGCCACTCGCCGTATGAATTGCACTTACCTCCTGCCAATTCGCCGCAGCACGTTTAACAATGCAGAGGCGCAAACGATTGCATCGTATCTTGCCGTGATCCGCTCCGAGGTGTCCGAGATTATCCTGGTCGATGGTTCACCGGCAGATGTGTTCAACGCGCAGGGTGCCCTTTGGTCTGGCGTTTGTCGCCATGAACGCGTGGATCGACGATTCGGATTTCTTAACGATAAAGTAAACGGCATTCAAACAGGGGTGAGGCTTGCCGCTAACGAGCACATCATTCTGGCCGACGACGACATCCGTTACACACCTGCCGATATCGAGCAGATTATCGTTTTATTGGAACGGTTTGAAGTGGTTCGGCCACAAAATTATTTCCGGTTCCGGAATGTAGCATCGGTCGCTGGCCGAGGTTCTCTTTCAGCGTCAGCGCGAAATGCTGGTGGTAATCAGGACGAAGACCAATGGCCAGCGGCCAGTGCCACAGATCATGGGCAAGATGCCCAAGCCACAGGTGGGATTCCGGCGCGAATGGAAGCTTCCCGAATGCTGATCAATCGCGCCACGCTGCGAACGGCCGATTATCCAGGGACTTGTGCCTTTCGGCGCGGCACATTTCTGCGCAGCGGCCGGTATGATGGCGACGTGCTGTTCGATAACGAAGAATTGATCCGGCACCTCGTGCGTGGCGGCGCGCAGACCTGTTTCGCGAACGATCTGTTTATCCGTAAACGTCCGCCGGCATTTCGGAAGTGGATCGAACAGCGGCCGCGCCAGGCCTACGAAGATTTCGGTCTGCGGGCAAAGACGGCAATGTTCGCGCTGTTACCACTCCTGATCACCGGCTGCGGCCTGGTCTGGGGACTCAATACAATGTTCATCGCAGCAGTCGTGCTCGCATTGCTCGCGGTCGCGCTGGCGATGGGAGGTCGGGCCCGCGGCCAGGCTCGCCGCTTCTTTCCAGCACACATCTGCTGGTTCGCGCCGCTGTGGGTGTTTGAGCGAGTGATCAGCACCTACTGGGCATTCTATTGGTTCCTCCGAAAGGGCGGTTATCCGTTCGGTGAACGGTTGTTGCAAAAAGGCATTGGACGCGATTGGGTGGAAGGAGGGAAGATTGCGTCGCAGACCTTAAATAGTTCGACCATTCAGCGATGACACAGCCGAATAACACCGGGCCGAACCTTGAAGAGTTAGGGGACGTCCCGCTGGACGCATTTCGAGCTGAGTTGCACCAGCTTGCCGATTGGATTGCTGATTACCGGGAACAAATTGAGGAATACCGGGTCGCGCCCAAGGCGGAACCCGGTGCGATCTCCAGGCAGCTACCAGCACAAGGCCCGGAGCAGGCCGTTAGTTTCGACGAAATCTTCGCGGATTTTCAAAACATCCTTTTGCCGGGCGTCCTGCAATGGAGTCACCCCCAGTTCGCCGCGTATTTCGGATCGACCACCACAGCTCCGGGAATTGAAGGGGAAATTCTCGCGGCCGCGCTGAACGTGAATGCATTTACCTGGCGGGTGTCGCCGGTGGCAACGGAACTGGAGACGGTTGTGATTGGTTGGCTGCGGCAATGGCTCGGTTTGCCCGAATCGTTCGGTGGAGTGGTTTACGACACCGCCTCGATCGGAATCATGCATGCGCTCGCCGTGGCGCGCGAAGAAGCGGCGCCGTGTAGCCGAAAAGAGGGCCTAACCGGCCGCGATTTACCCAAATTCACGGTTTACACTTCAGATCAGGCGCATAGCTCGGTTGAGAAAGCGGTGATCGCCCTTGGCCTGGGGGAACAAAATGTCCGCAGGGTAATGAGCGACTCTGAATTCCGGCTGGATGTAGACAAACTGCGTCGGATGATCGCGGAAGATCGCGCAGCTGAACTCCGGCCATTAGCGTGTGTCGCAACCGTCGGCACCACCTCTACCGCCAGCGTGGATCCCGTCCGGCCAATCGCCGAGGTCTGCCACGCACAAAAAATCTGGCTTCACATCGACGGCGCCTACGGTGCCGGTCTGGCGCTTCTCCCGGAGCATCGCTGGATTACTGACGGTTGGGCGGAAGCCGACTCAATCGTGATCAACCCGCACAAGATGTTGTTCGTCCCGTTCGACTTTAGCGTTCTATACGTCCGCGACTTGGAGCGACTCCGCCGCGTCTTCACTCTGGTGCCGGAATATCTTCGCGGCGACACGGTCGAAGCGGAGCGGAACTACATGGATTACGGGGTTCAACTTGGCCGTAGATTTCGTGCCTTGAAAGCCTGGATGGTGTTTCGGAGATTCGGCCGCGCCGGAATCGCCGCGCGAATTCGCGAGCATATCCGACTGGCACACTTATTCGCTGAATGGGTTGCCAGTGACACGCGATTCGCGTTAGCGGCGCCGGTCGTGATGGGAGTGATCTGTTTCCGAGTCACGGCCGCCGCCGACGATCGAGCTGATCAGATCAACAGCAGCATTGTCGAACACGTCAACGCCTCCGGCCAGGCCTACTTGAATCAGACGAAGTTGAAAGGTCGGAAGGTGATCCGGGTCGGACTTGGGAATGTTCTTACCACCGAGACACATCTCCGAAATGTCTGGGAACTGATCCTCAAAGCAGCCGACGCATTTGTAGCCGGGCGCGGTGAGCCCGGCCTCCCACCGTAGCCTTTCGCTCTGCGAAACGCCATTCCCTGCCTGTTGTAGCGGCGGTCTATGACCGCCGAAAAAGGCCGGCGTCACCGCCACCGGCTACAACGTCGAGCAGCCGCTTGCGAGGAGCACCAGCCGCCCATAGAGTTGGCCTCCTGAAAGGTTTTCCACGCTTATGATGAAGTTTTTTCGCAAGCACCGAAACACCCTGATGATTGTCATCGCGGTGCTGGCGATCCCGTTCATTTTCTACTTCAACAAAACCGATTTGAGCGCTCCCGGTCAGCGCGATTTCGGCACGTTCTACGACCGCAAAATTTCAGCAGTGGAGGCCCAGCGCTATGTCCGGTTGTTAGGCCTGGCGACGCAGCTCGGCATGAATGATTTCATCCAGGACCTGTCCGGCGGCGCCCGCGATGAAAACGAGCGCGCCGGCGCATTCATCTACAACCTCCTGATCCTGCGACGCGAAGCTGACCGGCTGGGGCTTGATGCCAGCCAATCTCAACGGGTTCAGTTCGTACGCGACCTGCGCGTGTTCCACGGTCCGTCATCCACATTCGACGTCGGCCGTTATACTGAGTTTACTCAGAATTTTCTGTCGCCGAACGGGTTTACCGATGCGCAGGTGGAGGAACTTGCTCGCGATGAGATCGCTTTGCGCCGGATCAAGGAATTGGTCGCGGTCGGGGTGTCAGTTCCGGAAAGCGAAACGAAGGAGAATTACGAGCGTGCTTATGGGCGTCTCACGGCCAGTGTCATTCATTTGCGCAACGCCGATTTCGCAAAGGACGTTAAGATCAGTGATGACGACGTCAAAAAATACTACGACGCTCAAAAGGCGGCACTGAAGACGGATGAGAAACGCAAAGTAGACTTCGTTAGGCTCGCTCTGACCGATCAGGACAAGAAGCTTTCTGGAAAGCAAAAGGTAGAAGCTCTGCAAAAGCTGTCCGATAAAGCGACCGATTTCACCCAGGCTTTGCTGGAGAAAGGCGCAAATTTCCAGCAGGTGGCGGCCAAGTTTCAGTTACCCGTCGAAACCACCGATCAGTTCGCCGCCGGGAAACCCGATCCCAAACTGGGAGCTGAACCACAAGTGAGCGCGAATGCCTTTCAGCTGAGCCCGGAGGAGCCTAACAGCGAGCCGGTTCAGGTCGGTGACGGATACGTCATTATGCATTTGGCGGGCATCGAACCATCACGTCCGCTGACGCTGGAAGAGGCGAAGCCGAAAATTGTGGAGACGCTCACCGCCACCCGCGCCCGCCAGGCGATGTCGGCTAAGGCGGCCCAAGCGGTCCATGATCTGCGCGAAGGGTTGAAAGCCGGCGAACCGTTGTCGTTCGCTGCCGAGAAGGTGAACGTGAAGGCCGAGAAACTGCCGCCGTTCACTTTGATTGACGATGACAAGGCAGAAGGTGACAAAGCGAAGGACAAACCGGCCGATCTGATTGCGGTGAAGAATGCGGTGGCTGCTCTGCAGCCGGGGGATGTGAGTGAATTTTTCCCTTGGGAAGACGGCGGCATTATCGCCGTGTTGGAGAAGCGGGAGCCGCCGGATGAAGCGAAGTACGGACCGAAGAAGAAGGAGTTGGGCGATCGGATCAGTACCAACAAACGGGAAATTGCGTTCTTTGAATGGCTCCGAGAAAAACAACGCGAAGCCGGCATTCTGAAGAGCCAGCAAGCAGAGCCCGGTCAACCATCCTGATTCTTTGGGCTCCGCAATCGTAGGGGAAGCTGTTAGCTTGCCCTGGGACGCCAACCACGTCCCCTACAGAAGACATGGAATCGCGGGACGAATTGTTTGACGACGCCAACGGCGATCTGGCGATCGGCGAGCTGGAAAGCGCGGTAGCGAAATACCGGCGCTGCACTGAGATCGATCCTCAATTTTTCGATGGCTGGCACGCCTTGGGGATGGCGCTGATGAAACTTGGCCGGTTCGACGAAGCCATTGCCGCCGGCATAAAGACGACGCAACTGCAGCCTAACGACCAGATCGCGTGGACCAGTCTTTCGCTGTTTTACAATCGCGCTGGCAACATCAAGGAAGCCGAAGCAGCCGGAACGAAGGCGAAAATCTTGTCTTGGGGCGGCAAGATTTCGAAAGATTGAAGGGTGCACGGGGGAGGGTGAGTGGCTCGGCTGGCGCTGCACCTCTTACCGATGTAGCGGCGGTCTCTGACGGGTCGCACTACCGGAATGTAGCATCGGCCGGCCACCGATGATCTAAAAACCCCATCGGGCAGCGGCCGCTGCCACAAAATAAAAGAGAGGCGGAGCGAGCGCGCCGATCGAAACGCCGCACCACGGTGCGCATTCTGACGACCGCGCAGCCAGGCTAGTCGCCGCGTTTGGTCCAGGGCTTAGCCCTGAGGCGGCGAACCCCGAATGTAATTATTGACTATTCGAAACTTTCAATATATCCTGAAACTGATGAAAGAGGTGAACCGAGACGCTGAGGTCCTTCGCCAAACCCGGGATGAGTTTGTCAGTCAGTGGGGCGCCATCGGCAGCGCCTGGGGAATCAATCGCACCATGGCTCAGATCCACGCCCTCCTCATCACTGCCACCGCTCCGCTCAGCACCGATGAAATCATGAGCGAACTTAAGATCAGCCGCGGCAATGCCCACGGTAATCTCCGCGACCTCGTTAGCTGGGGCCTGGTTCGCAGCGTCGTCCGCAAAGGCGAGCGAAAGGAATTTTTCGAGGCTGAAAAAAACGTCTGGAAGATGTTCTGCATCATCATCCGCGAACGACGCCGTCGCGAATTGAGACCGGCCATGACCGTGCTTCAGGATTGCGCCGAACGAACTAAAAAATTAAAGGGCGCCGAAGCTGCCGCCTTTAACGGCCAGATCCGCGCGCTCGCCGAATTCCTCGACGTCGCAGACGGGGTGATCACGAAATTGTCCCGCTCCGAACAAAGCACGGTTTTGCCCTGGGCCCTGAAATTTCTCAAATGAATGCAGTAATCGTTGAAGAAAGGAAATCATCATCATCATGACACCTATCGTTTGGACTTACCTCATCTACCTCATCGTCAGCCTGTTTCTGACGGTGTGGGTGGCTCATACATTGCATCGGAATGGTCGGATATTTCTGGTCGATGCTTTTGGCGGTAACGAACCGTTAGCTGATTCCGTAAATCACCTTCTGGTCGTCGGTTTTTACCTGATTAATATCGGCTACGTCGCACTCGCCCTGAAGGAAGCGAACGCGCCGGCCGATATGCGACAAGTTCTTGAAGTGCTCAGCGGCAAGATCGGTGTCGTCCTGCTGGTGCTCGGCGGAATGCACTTCTTCAACGTCTTTGTGTTTTCGAAATTGCGCCGGCGAGCATTGCTTCAGCGCACGCCGCCGCCGCTACCGCCGGACGCGCATCTCGCTCCACCCGTTTTATGAAATCGTTATACGTCTTGTTCGACGTGGAGTGTGCGGTTTGTCGCCGCTGCCGGGATTGGTTATCGGCCCAACCCGCATTCGTCCGCTTGATCTTTATCCCGCTGCAATCCCCGGAAATCGATCGAATGTTTCCGGGAGTGAAATCGCTGCGGCCGCAGCAGCAACTCATTGTGATTGGTGACAACGGCGATGTGTATCGCGGCGCATCTGCCTGGCTTATTTGTTTGTGGGCGCTGCGGCGTTATCGCTCCACTGCGCTTCGCCTGGCGAATCCCGTCCTGCGGCCGTTCGCAAGACTCTTGTGCGAGGCAGTGTCACGGAATCGGTCCCGAATCTCGGAGTTCCTCTCGATCAGTCGCACCGACCAAATGGAGTCACTGCCAACGAAATGAAGGTGGTGATCGTCGGCGGGACAGGCCAGGTCGGTCGCGTCCTTACCCGCGCGTTTCACTCGGCGAAGAATGAGTTGGTGATTTTGAGTCGTCACCGGGCACCAAACACCCGGGCGCGAGTTGTTCTTTGGAACGGTAACGACGCCGGAGCATGGACCGCTGAGTTGGAATCCGCGACCGCGGTGATTAACCTCGCCGGCCGAAGTGTGAATTGCCGCTACGGATCGCGGAACCGGCGGGAAATCATGCAATCGCGCATCGACTCTGTTCATGCGATCGGCCGCGCGATCCAGCAGGCCAAACGTCCGCCTCAAGTTTGGTTGCAGGCGAGTACTGCAACGATCTATGCGCATCGCTTCGATGCGCCTAACGACGAATTCGATGGCATCATCGGCGGAGAAGAAAGACATACGCCGGACACTTGGCGATTTAGCATTGATGTCGCCAAAGCGTGGGAGTCGGCGGTCGGGCAATTCACGCCGCTCCCGAAAACGCGTGTGGTGATGATGCGCTCAGCCATGGTTATGAGCCCCGATCCGGGCGGGATCTTCGCCATGCTACGCAGGCTGGTGCGACTTCGTCTTGGCGGACGAGCAGGCCAGGGCGACCAATACATTTCCTGGATCCATGAGCATGATTTCGCGAACGCAGTTCGGTTGTTCATCGACAATACGGAATTCTCCGGGGTGGTGAACGTCTGTGCCCCCGAACCCATGCCCAGCAATCGTTTCATGAGGGAACTTCGACACGCCTGCGGAGTTCGCGTCGGTTTACCGGCAACAAGCTGGATGCTGGAGATAGGCGCGTTCCTCATGCGGACCGAGACCGAGCTGATCTTGAAGAGCCGGCGCGTCATTCCGCGTCGTTTGCTCGAGAGCGGGTTTCGATTCCAGTTTCCACACTGGCCGGATGCCGCGGCCGACCTCTGTCACCGATATCGAACCGGTAACCAGTGACGAACCGCCGGTGGCAGCGCGTTTGATTCGCTTCTTCCCGAAGCTCATCCGTACGGCCTTACCGTCTATGGCGCGCGCCTGGATGTTTCAACGCCAGCGGAGCAGTGATGGAGTGATGAGCGATGAATTAATACCCCCTTACTCCACTTATCTGGCTGCTACAGTTGCTCGAGCTTGTAACCACGCTTCTGGAGGAGCGATATCAAACCGTTCGGCCCGGGATAGTGAAGTGCTCCTACCACAATCGTGGTTGGTTTTCCGGTCTTGATCTCAGCGGCAATCTTTGGAGCCCATTTTAAGTTTCGTTCGTCGAGAAGCCTCAGATCCGCACCAATATTCTCCTTACGAAACCGTTCGTTCAGCGCCCACATTGCGCTGGTGTCTCCACGTTTCCAGGCTTCGTGCATCATTTGCGAGTCGCCGCCGCTGAGCTTTTTGTTATACCGCACGATCGAATCCAACAAGATGAGTTCAGACTCGATGTCGCTCATCTTGGCGAGCACATCCACATGCTCGGTAGGACTTTCGAGGCCACCGACTTGTTTGCCCGCTTTGTGGGCTACTTCGGAGAAGTGGTTATCCAGGCCAAGGCCGGAGCGCAGATCGCTATAGCCGCGGATTCCCCACAGTCCCGCGATAGCCCATGGCCGATAAGGAAGAAATGAGTTCGGATCCAGGCTCGATATCCGGAAGGCTTTAACCAGGTACAGATAAGTTTGCGGATGCACGTGCCGGCGGATGTCCTGGCCGTGCGGATACATTCCAGCCTTCCTGAATTGTGCGCTAAATGTGCTGTCGAGATTCGGATCAAATTCAAAAACAAACCTTTGAGAGGTGTTCAGCGCTTCCAGGTAAGGTGCTGGAAGTGGGTAATCGCGCTTGGCTAAAGCATGTGAGCTTCCGACCAGATAAAACGGATGCTTCACGTTGGTGACCCGCCACACGCAGGCCGTTGCGGCCTCTGAACGCAGCGGTAATCCGAGGAGAACAGTAGCGAACAACGTCGGCAGCAGAAGGAGGCGGGGAGCCATTAAACGGTTTTACCCTAACGACAAACGGGCTGTCAATAAGTCCGGACTGAACGAAAGAATTCCAAGGCGGTAGGGTGTGGGTCAAGTGGACCCGTGGCGCGAAATGGGGCAATCACAGCCCTCGCTACAAATCCAACAGCATGAGCGCATTATTTTTCTGGACTGGCAACCGCCGACAGCCTGACTCTCGAATAGTTCAGTAGTCAATATCGACCATAATTTCTGGATCAACTCGAAAAAGTAGTTATCTTCAACCCCGGAGTTTCATCATGAAAATACTCGCTTCGCTGCTCGTCACCTTCACTCTGGCCGCGCCTGTTTGGTCCGGTCAGGATCATGTGTCGCCAACGGCTCAACGAATCTCCGGGTTCGTTTCCGGTGGCCTGATGCCCGCGATGCCGCAAAGCGGCCGGGACGTAAGCGTGCCGACGATCGCGGTGTCGAACTTCTATTCGACGTTCGACGCTGACAGGCATCAGGATAACCTGCAGTGGTCTCCGTCTGATTTCGCATCGGTGTTCACCGCCCTGTCGGAGAATCTGGCCGAGCATCACTTCGATCCGCAGTCGCTAAACGACCTTCAGACCTTCATCGATAACCTGCACCTCGATCCGGCGCTGATCGCGAAATTGCAGATGATCGTTCAGAACTTCGAGAACAGCCATATTCCGGCGGGTGATCACGACATGGGTTCAGGTTCGGGGGATAACGACGACCATGGAGACATGGACGACCAGGGCGAAGACGAGCATGGCGATTTCGACGACGACGACATGCCGGTTGCTGTGCCGGAGCCGAGCACGCTGGCCGCGGTGCTCGTCGGCGCTGCGCTGCTCAGTGGAACCTTGCTTCGCCGCCGCGCGCGCTAAACAGGCATCGCGGCGTCCGGATCTCCGACTGTAGCGGTAGCTGCTGGCTTCCCACGGCAACCTAACAGGTTCCCCTACAGAAGAATGATGCGAAGCGTCCTCGGGAAGCTAGCAGCTTCCCCTACAGAAACCTCTGCGATATCCGCTGCCTCTAGCGCAAGGGGTCGTGAATCTCTGTATTCGCCAGGTTGGCACTACCAAATATTCACCCGCTGGTTGGCTGGCCGCACCATGGCCGAGCCGTCCGGAATATTGAATGCCTTCTGGAACTCCGGCAGGTTGGATAACGGCCCGTTCACCCGGTAATGGCCGGGCGAATGCGGATCAGTGTTTAGACGAAGTTTCAACGCCTCATCCCGCAGCTTCTCTTTCCAGATTGACGCATACGCGAGGAAGAAACGTTGCTCCGGCGTGTAGCCATCAATTTTTTCCTGCGGTTTGCCCGCCATTGCCTTTTGCAGAGCTGCGTAGGCAATCTTAACCCCGCCAAGGTCCGCAATGTTTTCGCCCTGGGTCAGTTCACCATTAATATGCTGTCGCGGTAACGGTTCGTATGCGGAATACTGATCGACCACCACTTTCCGCCGCGAGTTGTAAGCATCTGCCGACGCTTTTGACCACCAGTCTCGCAGATTGCCGACGGCATCGTACTGCCGCCCCTGATCGTCGAATCCATGGGTCATTTCGTGACCAATCACCGCACCGATGCCGCCATAGTTCACCGCATCGTCAGCTTTGGCGTTGAAGAACGGCGGCTGAAGAATGCCGGCCGGGAACACGATCTCGTTCATCGTCGGGTTGTAATAGGCGTTTACTGTTGGCGGTGTAAGGCCCCACTCGGTTCGATCGACCGGTTTGCCGACCTTTCGCAGATCACGCTTCACTTCGAAGTTCGCCGCCCGCATCGCATTCAACACATACGGCCCGCGATCGATTCGGAGCAGCGAATAATCGCGCCACTTATCCGGGTAACCAATCTTTACGGTGAACGCCGCCAACTTCTTGAGTGCTTCCTGCTTGGTGGCGTCGTCCATCCATTGCAGGCTTTTGATCCGATCGGCTAACGAGGCTTTCAGGTTGTTGATCAGTTCTAAAGCGCGAGCTTTCGCTTCCGGCGGGAAGTAATCCGCCACATACAATTTCCCGAGTGCTTCACCGATCGAGGCGTCGGTGGATGCGACCACGCGTTTCCAGCGCGGCTTTAGTTCCTTGGTGCCGGTCAGCGTCGCGCTGTTGAAATTGAAATCCTCGTTTACGAAATCACTGGAAAGCTCCGCTGCCGCTGCGTTCGCCAGGTGCCATCGCAGATAGGCTTTGAAATCGTCCATAGAGGTTTGCTTGAACACCTGGTTCACCGTTTTGAAAAAGTCCGGTTGATGAACGTTGATATCTCCCGGTTCGGTTAGGCCGATTTCCTTGAAGTAATCACTCCACTTCCAGTCGGGGGTCATCTTCTGAAGATCCGCCTGCGACATTTTGTTGTAATTCTTCTGCGGATCGCGCAGTTCCACCCGGGTGCGGGAGGCCTGGGCGAGGGAAGTCTCCAGCGCCAGAATCTTTTTCGCGTCGTCAGCCGCTTTCGTCTCCGGCTGGCCTAACAGGCCCAACATCTTGGTGACGTGCGCGACATACTCGTCCCGGAGTTTCTTCGACGCGTCATCGCTCTTGAGGTAGTAATCGCGATCCGGCAATCCCAGTCCGCCCTGCACCGCATGAGCGATGACCATCGTGCTATTCTTCGCATCCTGTCCCGATCCAAAGGCGAACAGTGCTCCCGCCCCGAGAGTTTGCAGGTGCGCGATTTCCTTCAACAACTCGGGCCTGTCCTTTATCAAGTCGATACGCTTCAACTCGTCGGCTAACGGAGTCGCCCGCGCGGCGTCGATCGCTTGTTCGTCCATGCCGCTGGCGTAATAGTCTCCCACCATCTGCTCGTCGCCAGCGGTTTTCGGGTCGGCATGACTTTGGGCGGCTTTCTCGGCAACGTCATGCAGGGCGTCGTTATTCTTCTCGATCAGCTCGTTGAAGTTGCCCCAGCGCGAGAAGGCAGCCGGGATTTCAGTGCGTTTGATCCAGCTGCCGTTCACGTACATGAAAAAGTCGTCCTGCGGTTTCACTGACGAATCCATGTTGTTCAGTGCCAGCGGTGGCGGATTTTTATCAACCGGAACAGTGCCAGCCGAACCCGGCGCGGCAGAGCCCTGCGGTACTGGCGGCGGTGGGGGAACGTCTGTCGGTGCTTTGCCGGGCTTTTGAACTCCGGGTAATGCTGGCGTCCCCAGCCCGGGTGAGGTTTGGTTTTGCGGTTCGGATTGAGCGAAATCTTGAACGCAGAAGAGAAGGATAGCTGCGAGGCCGATTGAGAATTTAATGACGTGGTTCATGTGTGACGTGGAGTG
This sequence comes from Chthoniobacterales bacterium, assembly GCA_045809745.1. Lineage (GTDB taxonomy): Bacteria > Verrucomicrobiota > Verrucomicrobiia > Chthoniobacterales > UBA10450 > DATFCK01. The sequence goes on from JBJMXE010000125.1 coordinate 18,588, forward strand.
AGGCGATGGAGTAATGGAGTAATGACGGCGAAGGGGAGATTAGCGTCAGTTGTTGCTGCCGCAAACCGGCCGGGGGATGTGGCGCGTCCTAAGTTGTTGGCGTCCGGTGTCCGCAATCATCGGTTCGGTAGGACGACAGAATACAAGCACAAGCGATTCAATAACGCAGCGCGTGTGCCACCGAAAATTCAAAGTCGCAAATATCAAGTCTAACGAAACTTGCGGAAGATTTTACTGTCTGAGCAGAAAACCATTTGCGCCACCTCCGGGACGCAGCCGTCCCGAATCTGGAACCGCAGGACTAACCACTCGGCTTCGCTAGAGCGCGCACAGATGACAAAGCATTAGAGCGGCCAGGGCAGCACGGATCGCTTTGATCATGCTCGTGATCAATTCCTTTTAGCTAGGCTCACTGACCCCAGCCCGATTTCGCAGTTGGTAGCGGCGGTTCACCGAACCGCCACGGATCGTCGAGCACGATTACGATTACGAGCACCCGCCCAATTATGCACGCATTCCATTGTAGTCCCGTCAGCAGCACAACCATGAGAATCCTCTTAGCCACAGATGATACCGCTATTCTTCCAACCTCATGCTCATGCTCATGCTCGTAATCGTGCTCGCGGCCAAGGGGTTCTTTACCCTTGTTTTCCCCGAGCAACGCAACCTACTCTCCGCTCGACAATTTCCCAACCGGAAGAACTCTATGAACAAATATTTGATGTACGGTTTGTCCGCTCTTTTCACGACAACCGCGATCTCGTTTGCGGATGACAAAGCGGTTGTGCTGGAGAACGAGAAAGCAGCGTGGCAAGCCTATAAAGACAAGAACGCGGGAGCGTTCGCAAAGGTGATCGATAAACACATCCGCGTCCTTTCCTCGCACGGTGTCTCGCACTTCGAGCAGGAAGTCGACAACATGAAGAAGTGGGACATCAGGTCGTTTACCATCAGCGATTACGACGCCTGCTCGGACGAGAAAGATGTGATCGTCGCAACTTACAAGGTTGCGCTTGAGGCAACGGTGGAGGGCCGGGACATTTCGGGGAACTACAATCTTGGCTCGGTGTGGAAACAGGAAAACGGCAACTGGATGCTTATTTTCCACACCGCCGCCAAAGCCGCTCCGGCGACGAAATAGTCCAACTTACCATTGCCGGAGGTTCTGGCTGATCGCCGTCAGTCGGTTCTCGAGCATGAGCATGAGCATGAGTGCAGAAACTGGCTCGCACGATCTCGTCATCCGGCTTTCGTAATTCGTCATTTGCAGACGGTCCTTGGTAGCGGCGGTTCACCGAACCGCCAGAGCCTCGATGACGATTACAATTACGAGCATGAGCACGACGGTTGACCTTTGATCAACCGGCCCTATTCTGGCCCTATATATATAGAGTAGAGCGGGGGAGCCATAGTGGCTGAGACGTCGTAGACGAACCCCTTGAACCTGATGCGGGTAATGCCGCCGAAGGGAGCGAGGTCCGGACTGGGAGTTTCAGCCATGCGCAATTCCGCGCCAGCGGCTGTGAAATCAAACACCTGTCATTCTGAGCGAACTGCAACGGCGCCGAAGAACCGCGCATGGCGTTTTTGTTTTGCCCCAGATGGACACAGATCGAACACACCTGAACAGGCGACCGCAGCCGTTGTAGGGCGAGCGCTCCGCTTGCCGTTCCGAATCTGCCCAAAAACCGGTTCTGACAGAATTAACAAATCGATAAAATGAAACCGGAAAAATCCAATGGAACAGAAGATTCTCTTCATTCTGTTTCAAAACCCCTTCCGAACAGCAAAAAGGTGTACGTCGCCGGCGAACTGCACCCGGATATCCGCGTTCCATTCCGGGAGATCTCGCTCGCGACCACCAAGTCGCTGAACGGCGGGATCGAAGTGAACGAGCCCGTTAGGGTGTACGACACCAGTGGCCCGTGGGGCGATCCAAGCGAGACGCTTGACCCGGTTCAAGGCCTGCCGGCCTTGAGACGCGAGTGGATTCTCGCTCGCGGAGATGTGGACGAGATCGAAGGCCGCGTGGTTAGGCCGCTTGATGATGGCTTTTTGTCGGAGAAGCACGCGGCTATCGCGTCGAAACGCCCAACGTCCAACGCTCAACGTCCAACGCTCAATGGCAGCGAACACGGTAGCAATTCACCATTCGACATTCGTCATTCGTCATTCGGGGGGCGTAAGCCACTCCGCGCTAAGTCGGGCAGCTGCGTTACGCAGCTCGCTTACGCGCTCGCCGGCATCATCACGCCGGAAATGGAATACATCGCGATTCGCGAGAACGGCAGCGCTGTTGTAGGCGGCGGCGGTGACCCCGGCTCTTCAGGTAGGGACGGCTCTGCGCAGCTGTCCCAGGAATCCGCCCGCAATGCACTCTCCCATCAACATCCAGGACACTCATTCGGCGCCAGCGTCCCTCGCAGGATAACGGCCGAATTCGTGCGCGATGAGGTCGCGCGCGGCCGCGCCATCATCCCTGCCAACATCAACCACCCCGAATCCGAGCCGATGATCATCGGCCGCAATTTCCTGGTAAAGATCAACGCGAACATCGGCAACAGCGCCGTCGCGTCGTCGATTGAGGAGGAAGTGGATAAGATGCG
>JBJMXE010000126.1:0-9503 GCA_045809745.1 Chthoniobacterales bacterium
TGGGAACGGCTGGGACCGAAGCTTACGAAGGCCCGACGGATGTCAGATGGAAGTGGTGGAACGATATGAAGAAGGCTGATCCCAATTTCGAGTGGAAAGTGCCGATCGCCTTCTATGGGCGTGTAGTTGACGAGAACGGCCGAACGGTATCGGATGCCACGGTTCGTTATGGTTGGAATGATGTAGCTGGAAGTCACGAACAGCACACGGCGACGAATGGAGCTGGGGTTTTCGCGATTGATGGCCTCAGAGGAAAGATCCTGTCCGTAGATGTTTCCAAACCGGGGTATCATTCATCTCGTTCCGATCGCCACTCTTTCGAGTTCGCCGCTTTCTTTGAGCCCGATTACTACAAGGCTGATGCTCAGCGTCCGATTACGTTCCACCTCACGCGTAAGTTATCGCCCCAGCCATTGGTCGCCCGGCACATATCACAAGCGGTGGCTTATGACGAAGCAACGTATTATGAGATCGCTACCGGGAAGTTGCTCCGGCAACCGCCAGATAGCCCGAGTTTGAAATTTATGTTCCATCGCGCGCCTACCCAGTCAGGCGAACCATACAATTGGAACATGAGCGTCGAAGGTATGATGACTTCTCTGCAGACAATGCATGATGAATTCGGTCAAACTGCCCCAGAAACCGGTTACGAATCGTCCTGGCACCATTCTTCTAACCTCGCGGAACGCTCTGATCGTACGTTGCAGGCGAAGTTGTACTTTCGAACTGCGGATCGTCGGTATGGCCGAATCGACGTCTCCTTGGCTAATCCGAATGTGCGGGAGCTCGGAGTGCGGCTTACATTGACGTCGTTCTTAAATTCGACAGAGGGTAATCGTAATCTGGAGTACGACCAAAGCATCGTTACGAGAATGAATTAGTGACGGGTGAGCAACCTTCTCCGGAATCTCGAGTTCGATCCGACGAAGCAGATTCAGCTTGGCAAGAAGTAAGGGGTACGGGCCGCGTCAGTCCGAACTTGGGTGTTGTCAGGTTGGCCGAGCAGCTGATGCCGCTATCGAGCTGCGATTCGTGATTGTAACTGCTTAACGCGGTACCAAACGCCGATGGCATAACCGAAGTAATAGCCTGCCACCATCGCTCCAATGCCTAATGAGGCGGCTGTCCCTGAACCAGCGAGCCAGGATCGTACATTTTCGGAATGCCACCAGACATGCCAGCCGCGCCAAATCCAAAAGATAATCCGAGTCGTTAGCGCCAACGGGATCAGAAGAGCGAACCAGCGGTTCGGTTTATAAAACAGTCCTTCGGATGTTCTTTCCCAATGAGTTGCGGCCAATCCGAACAGTGACAGCAAACCGCCGGCTGCGACGCCGATCACAGCCGACTTCACCGCGTCTGCGACCCAGATATTCAGGATCGACGCACTGATCAGCAACAGCCCGATCGAAACCGCTAATACAAAGACATTCAGTTTCGCCACCCACGGCTTGGCCCGCCGCCGGGCAATGCCTAACCGAAACCGAACGACGAACAATACCGGTACCAGCGCGATCAGCAGCAACGGCAGTAGCAGGATGAACACGATCGGCACACTGCAAACCTATCGTTTCGCCGGCCCCAGGCGAGCGCGTGTCCTGCGATCTTCGACTGTAGGGGACGCTTGCCTGCCACGCCGGAGCCTGCCTAGTGCGTAGGCTGGGTTGGCATCCCATCCCGTCGGCAACTGCAGCTTTCCCTACAGCCGATTCACGATTTAACGGTTCAGCGATTCAACTGCTCAGCTGTCACTGGTCACTGGTCACTGGTCACTTTCCACTAGTCCACAGGCGCATCCGCCTGGGCGTCACGATCCAGATACCGCGCTACGATTCCAGCTGCGGTCGATGATTCGGGCACGAACGCGATCGGTTGTTGGCCTTTCGCTTTCAATGTGTCGTTCACCTTCGGCAGATCTTGCGTCGTCACTTGATCGAACTGTTTTACGGCGTCATTGAGTTCGCGCTTCAATGTGTCCGCATACGCGACCTGGTAATCGCCCGGCTTGCTTTCCGCACTCAGCAGCGCCCCATACAGTTGATCGGTGTGCTCGCGCAAACGTTCTTCACCGGTAATCGCGCCGCCTTCTGTCGTCGCCACGATTAACTTGCGGACTGTGTCCACTTTGTTGTCGAAATCAGTCAGCGTCTTGCGGAGCTCGTCGCCTTCGGGTAACCCGGCCATTGTCTTGGCGATGCCGGCCCGTAACGGCATGATCTTGTCCATCAGCGCACTTTCGTCGTTGAACAACGCGTGCACTTTCATGGCCGCGTCGTACTGCGCTTTGCGATCGGCCGCGGTGAATTTGGCGCGGCGATCCATCCCAACGGTCAACTTCGTCTCGTAAGATTGCCCATTCTTGGTTAGGCGAATGGTATAATCGCCCGGTAATACCCGCGGGCCGCGGATACCGGAAAACGCGATCTGCGCAGCCGGCGGCACACGCGGCGGTTTTTCGCGCATGTTCCACGTCACTTTGTTTAGTCCGGGGCGTTTGCTCGCCGGCAATTCGTCTACTACTCGCCCGGTGGAATCGAGCACTTCAATCTTCAGCTTGCCGAACAGGTGGCGCGACCGCTGGTAGTAAACAATCGACGCCGCATCAGGCGGATTGTCACCGATGAAAACAGCGTCGCCGTTCGGCCAGCCGCCGTTCCCCTGGATTCGTTGTTGCACCGGTTTCGCCTGAACAAACGCGACTTCCTGCGCCATCACCTCCGGAGTGAGCGCGCGCAAGGGCGTGATGTCGTCCACGATCCAAATTCCACGGCCATGCGTGGCCAGAACCAGCTCGTTGTCGCGCGGTTGAATCGCCAGATCGCGCACCGCCACGTTCGGGAAATGGTTGCCTTTGAATTGGGCCCAGGTCTTTCCGGCATCGACGGAAACCCACAGACCGAATTCAGTGCCGAGGAAAAGCAGATCGCGCTTAAGGACGTCTTCCTTAATTACGTGGGCGTAACCCTGCACCCGCGCCGGCGCCTGCGGAGTGAGCAGTGGCTGCCAGGTTTTGCCGTAATCGGTCGTCCTATAACAATACGGCGCCATGTCGCCGTAGGTGTGCCGATCAAATGTCGCGTACGCCGTTCCCGGATCGTAGTTGCTGGCTTGGACCCAGCTGACCCACGAGTTCTTCGGCAGATCCGGAACGTTGGCGACGACGTTCGTCCACGTCTTGGCCCCATCCCGCGTCAACTGCAGGTTCCCGTCATCGGTACCGGCCCAGATCACGTTTTTGTCCTTGGGCGATTCGCTGATGGAATAAATCGTGGTGTGCATTTCCGCGGCCGAGTTATCGACGGTGACGCCACCGGATTGTTCCTGCTTCTGCTTCTCGGGATCGTTCGTCGTCAGGTCCGGAGAAATGCGGTCCCAATGCTGCCCGTGATCTCGTGACCGGAACAAAAACTGGGCGCCGATGTAGATCGTGCCTTTCTCGTTAGGCGAAATCGCCATCGGTGTGTTCCAGTTGAAGCGCAGCTTTTCCTTGTAGTTCGGCGTTGGTTGAATGCTGCGACCCTCGTGCGTCTTGCGATTCACGCGGCCCACGATTCCCCCCTGGTACTCGGCGTAGATGTAATCGGGATCGGCCGGATCCGGGAAAGTGAAAAAGCCGTCGCCGTTCCAGACGTTTTCCCACTGCGCGTTGGTAATACCGCCGGGGTATTGCGACGCGCCAACCCAGCAGCTGTTATCCTGGAGGCCGCCGTAGACGCGATAGGGATCTTCGTCGTCCACACTGACATGATAGAACTGCGAGATCGGAAGGTTCTGGCCTTTCCACCATTTGCTGCCGCCGTTGAACGAGTACCACATCCCGCCATCATCGCCGTTGATTACGGTTTGCGGATTTGTCGGATCAATCCACACATCGTGCACGTCACCGTGCGCGCCTTGGAATCCGCCCACAGTAGCGAAGCTCTTTCCGGCGTCTTCGCTCACAATCAGCGCGCCGTCAGTTTTGAATAGACGATCCGGATTCTTCGGATCGACGATCAGGTTGGCGAAATAAAACGGACGCCACACCATCCACGTGCTCTTATCGCGCCGGTCCCAGCTAGCGCCGCCGTCATCGGAAACGAACAGCGCGCTATCTGTGCTCTCGACGAAACAGTAAACCCGTTTCGCGTTTGACGGTGCGTAGGCAACCGCAAGCCGCCCGTACGGTTTCTTCGGGAAACCCTTGCTGTTTTCCGGAGTCACTTCGCTCCAGGTCGCGCCGCCGTCAGCCGAACGGAACAAGCCGCTGCCCGAGGGAGCAGTCGGGCCTTCTCCGCCGGAACGAAATGTCCAGCCTTTGCGGCGGAAATCCCACATGCCGGCAAGCAGCACATTCGGATTGGCCGGGTCCATGGCGATGGTTGAGCAACCGGTCGATAAATTTGCACCTTTGAGAACCTGATTCCAGGTCTTGCCGCCATCGGTTGTTTTATAGAGACCGCGGTCTGGCGAATCGCTCCACAACGCTCCGGGCACGGCCGCATAAACCGTTTCACTGTTCTGCGGACTAACTAAAATTTTAGCGACGCGCTCCGCTGTCGGCAGGCCGGCCTGCGTCCACGTTTCGCCAGCGTCGGTGGAGCGGTAAATGCCGTTGCCGATGGAGACGCTGTTGCGCGTCCACGACTCACCGCTGCCGACCCAGACGTTTTGCGAATTCTTCGGATCCAATGCGATCGCTCCGATCGACTGCACCGGTTGTTCATCGAACACCGGCCGGAAAGTGGTGCCGAAATCTTCCGACTTCCAAATGCCCCCACTCGCGGCGGCGACAAAGATGGTTGTCTTACCGTTAGGCTCATGGTTGGCGGCAATGGCCGATACGCGGCCACTCATTGTGGCGGAGCCGATGTTTCGGGCGCCTAGCCCGGAGATGGTTGTGGAAGTAAATGCGGGCTGATCTGCGGCAAAGGTTAGGCCAGCGAAGGTGAATAAAACGGCGAGACTGGAAAGCAGGGTCGGCATTGTATGACTGATTTTAATAAATTGCGGTCGGCGTGATCGGTGTTGGCGGCTGTTCATCTGGAAAACCTTATTTCGAAGGAGCAGCTGGGAAGTGGAACATGGCGTCGTCGAGCGGAACGTTCCCGTCCACTTTATCCAGGATGAGCTTTTGTTTGTCCGGATCGCCTTTGCGGCCGGATTCGGCGGAGAAGGGGAGGAATACCCCGTTCACCTTTTCGTAGTCGCTGAGGTCGGTCTCCACTTCCACGCGTGCGCCGTGTTCGACTCGTTGGGTCAGCATTCGAATCTCAAGAAAATGATCGGGATCGAGATAAACAAAAGTCACGTCGCCATTCTTGCGCGTCACTTTGAGTTTATGCGCCTCGGTGCCGTCCACATCCTCGGTGCCGAGATACTCGACTGTGTTTCCCTTTTCTTTCCAATCGACGAGCGGTCCATCGAATTCCGAGTCCTCCACCAGCCCTTTCACATCGTCGGCAGACATTTTTTCCGGATCTTTGCGGCCCTGGAACGGCGAGATCTTCCAGCCTTCCTTGCCATCGAACGCATTCACCGCCGTCATGCCCTGGAGCGAAACTTCGCCGCGGATCGAATCCGGCCGTTTGCGCACTTCAGTATAGCCGAACGCGATCTGTCCCTGGTTGACCAGCATTTTACCGGTCATCTTCAGCGAATGCAGGGCTTTCACCGCATCGGCCCCGCCTTTTGCTTCGATATTTTTGGCGATCAACTGATCGGCGGTCGCTTTTTGGAGTGTGATTTCCTGGGCGCGGGAGATCGATGCGCTGAGCGCAACCGTCGCGATAATGAGGATATTTCGAATGTGCTTCATGTGAGGTGGGTTGGTTAGGCAATCGAACAGCGGCACAGAACCGTAATTCGAACCTTTTTCTTTACTTTAGCTGTTCAATTTCTGCTTGATCGACAGGAGCTGAGCTGAGTTTGGGAGACGAACAATCAATCACTCGGAACGCAAGACAATGAGAGGAGACGCAATGTTTGAGGTTTGAACGTTTGAATGTTTGATTTGAAAAAGCGAATCCGTGCTTCGTCGCTTTTGAAATCAGCAGGCGAAAGAAGAGCACTATTGCAATGCGCATGCCACCGGTTATGGCAAAGCGACAAGCATCTTAACATCAACGATTTACGTGCATGACCAACCTCGAGATATCTGAACGCCCGGCTCGAATACGGGACGCTGCCGTTCCAATCATGGGACAACGGCGGAGGATGTTTGTTTGATGTTTGATGGAAGGCGATGTGCCGTTCAACTCGTTGCCTGCCACTTTCCGCTTTAACGGTTCAACGTTTGAACTGATCACTCGTAACCAACCTCCCCGGATCAATGCACCGACACTGGCACCCCGCCTTTCACCCGACCGGCAAGACGAATGATGTCCCAGTTCGCCAACCTTATACAACCATGGCTAACTGCCTGACCGATCGTGTTTGGATCGTCGGTACCGTGAATGCCGATACCCCGTTTATTCAGGGCGATCCAAATGACTCCGACCGGATTGTTAGGTCCTGGGCGCAGCATCTTAAAATTCTTGCTCCGCTCCCCATGCTTTAACATCTGCTCGTCATGACGGAACGTGGGTAGCTTCGCGACCCCGCGAACTTTCCATTCGCCGATCGGCGTCGCGGTCTGGCGTGAACCGATTGTAACCGGATACGCCGCCACAATTTTGTCGCCCTCGAACACGCCCAGCATATTCGTTTTAACGTCCACCTTTATTGCGACCGTGGCAGCAGGCTGTTGTTGTTCGGTGTTTCCGTTCGGCCGGTTAGGCTCATCCGCGATGTCATTCGCCGTCTCTGGTGTAATCTCGCTCCCGGGCTTCAGGTTTTTTACGGCATCGAGTTCGAACGGCTCCACATTGGGCACTCGGAGTTGATCGCCGGCTTTGAGCGGACCGGTTCGGCCCGGGTTCAGTTCTCCCAGGAATTTCTGGTCGCAATGAAACTTTTCCGCGATCTCCTCAGCTACATCGCGGTATGGAAGCGCCGGCAGTTTCGCCTTCTGCGCGACCGCATCCGGAATCGGTCCGACATTTTTCACGTCCGCGTCGGTCACGGTGTAATCGATGAAAACCGGGTTAACCGATCCGACATCAATACCGTTCAGATCGGGTGCAGTGTCGGGGTGAGGTGGAGAAGGGGGTACCGGCTGGCCGCGTGATTGCCGGTAAAGTGCCAGCGCTTTAAACGTGAAGTCATTGTAATGGCCGTCGATCTTGCCCGGGCTAAAGTTTTCCCGATCCAGGAAAACCTGGAGCCGGGTTGCAGATTCGATGTCGGCATCGCTGCGCTTGTGTGGTGTTGCCGAAGGAGAAGCATGCGACCGCTTGTGTTTCTTCGCCGCGGCCGTGGAAGCCAGGGCGAACCCGAACACGAGCAGGATTACAAAAATACGACGAAACAATGCGGACATCTCTTACCATTCGTCGCTTCTGCGCGCTTCAGCACGTGTCACAAATTGCCGGCGCGGTCCCACGCGAAGCTCGTAGCTCCCCCTACAGCGCCTGCAACGACTCAACTACTCAACGACTAAACCATTGAACTCGCCCTCGGTTGGTTAAGCGAAGCCGCCGGTTGTTCCTTGTGCCTCATGCCGCTACGTTTCCCGACCCCAATGCCGGACGAACAAAAAACGAAGCTGCGCCTGGAGATCGCCCACGTTCTTTTCATCGATATCGTGGGCTATTCCAAGCTGTTGATTGATGAACAGTCGGAAGCGCTGCATGAGCTAAATCGAATCGTGCGCGGCACTGAAGCGGCACGCCAGGCCGAAGCCGCCGGCCAGTTGATCTTTCTTCCCACCGGCGACGGCATGGCGCTGGTCTTCACCGGTTCAGTGGAGGAGCCGGTGGAATGCGCGCTTCAGATCAGCGAAGCGTTGCGGCCGCAACCGGGCATCCCAGTTCGAATGGGTATTCACAGCGGACCGGTGCATCACGTTTCCGATGTGAACCAGCGGGAAAACATCGCCGGGGGAGGAATCAATACGGCTCAGCGGGTGATGGATTGTGGCGATGCCGGTCACATCCTCTTGTCGAAAAGAGTGGCAGACGATCTCGCGCAATTCCGCCGCTGGCAGCCTTACCTCCACGATCTCGGCAATCTGGAAGTGAAACATGGCGACGTTGTCTCAATCGTGAACCTGTATGCCGATGGCGTCGGCAACCCGGCGCAGCCGGGCAGATTTAAAGTGGCCCCGGCGCGGTTACAAACTGCATCAGCGAAAAAGCGCTCGATTCCAGTCATCGGAATCCTGATTGCCGCATTCGCGTTGTTCGCGCTGATCGTCACCGCCTTAATTTTCACTCCCGCAGTTCTGAAGCAGCTAAGGCGTGCGAATGCATCGCCCGCGGGTTCGACCGCTTCACCGACTACCGCGACTCCCGAAAAAAGCATCGCGGTGTTGCCGTTTGAGAACTTTAGCGATAGCAAAGAAAACCAATATTTTGCCGACGGGGTGCAGGACGACATCCTGACTGCGCTGGCCAAGATCGCCGATTTGAAGGTGATCTCGCGCACGAGTGTGATGACTTACGCTGCCGGCGCGAACCGAAACCTCCGCGAGATTGCGCAGGCGCTCGGCGTTTCACATGTGCTGGAGGGAAGTGTTCGCCGTGAGGGCGCAAAAGTGCGGGTAACCGCGCAGCTCATCAACGCCGTTAACGACACCCACGTCTGGGCGGACACCTATGACCGGGATGTCGCCGACGTATTCGCGATCCAGAGCGAGATCGCCAGCAATATTGCCCGACAGCTGGAAGCGAAATTGTCGCCACCAGAGCAGGCAGCGTTGAAAGAACAGCCGACGCAGGACCTGGTCGCGCGTGATCTATATGAACGGGCCAAGCAACTGAACGACGCGTCATCGTTCAACGCGCTGAGGAGGGAGAAGCTGGTGGAATCGGCTGACATCCTGAACCAGGCCGTTGCGCGTGATCCGAACTTCTTCAACGCATATTGCCTGCTGGCGAATGCCCAGGCGCTTCTTTATTTCTACGGGGGAGATCACACACCGGAGCGTCGGACCTTAGCCGGTGCGGCGGTGAACGCTGCCGCAAAGCTGCGTCCTGAAGCGGGCGAGACCCACCTGGCGCGCGCGGATTATTTGTATCGATGCTACCTCGATTATGATCATGCCCGCGAAGAGTTGACGCTTGCGCAGCGTTCTCTGCCTAACGACGGTCAGGTATTTGCTCTGCTTGGTTACATCGGCCGGCGCCAAAGCCGCTGGGATGAATCAACCCAAAACCTTCGGCGCGCATTAGAGCTGGACCCCCGTAACTGGTACTATCTCCAGCAGATCGCGTTGTCTTACAGTTTTCTGCGTCGTTATCCTGAGATGCTTGCGACGCTCGACAAGGTCATTGAGATTCTGCCGGACGACGTTAACACCCGGATCGTGCGTGGTCTGATCCAGGCAGACTGGAAGGCGGATATCGGACCGCTGCGCCAGGCGATCGACACCGCACTGGCCGAGCATCCGGAATCGGTCGGGGGCTTCGCTCAGAATTTTGTAA
>JBJMXE010000127.1:0-13138 GCA_045809745.1 Chthoniobacterales bacterium
CTCGATCTGATCGTGGCCGATATTCAGGGTGGACCGAAATTCATCGACTGAACTTTTGAACATCGTTAGGCCGGTCCCATTGGCGACCAGGTTGCCGCCGACGCGGCGGTCTCGGGCGTTGAACGTTCCTTCCACTTCGATGCGTCCCGCAAAATCCTGGCGATCAGCACCAAACAGGCTGGCAAAATCTCCGAGATCATCGATAGATGCCGAGACATTGCCGCGGAAATCCGGTCGCAACCAGCCGGCCGCGGTAGCCGGAAATGAGCTCTCGCCGCTGAGCGTCAGTTCATTCTTCCTTTGCTTGATGTAGAGCTGTTGCAACTCGACCTGGCGGCCGTAGAGCGACAATCCCAGGGTGATTAAATCCGCCTCACGATCGCGCCATGCCGGTGCGGTCAATTCCAGCCAGAGTGATGCCGTGCCGGTTAGGGCGTCGCCGAGGTCTCCGCGGAAAGTGAACTTTCCGGCGTGGAGCAGACCACCGATTCGATTGGTGAAGCCGAATGCTTCCGCCGTTTGCGATAAGGAGATATCGCCGGCTGATCCCGCCATATTCCAATTCGAATGACGGGAGCGCCATTCATCGGCAAAACTGGCGCGCAGTTTTCCGCCAAAAGCATCAAGATCAAAATCCAATCCGATGCGGCGTTTTCCCAGATGCGAGAGATCGGTTGTGACAGTCTGAACATCCAGCCCTCGGGCGAGAGTCAGTGCGGCGACCGTTAGGCGGTCCGACTGCCAATCCGTGGCGCCACGTAGATTCGTAAATGTTTGGCGGAACAGTGGTGACGAGATCACAACTTCAGCAGCCTGAAAGCGTCCAGCTTCAATTGGGGTCCCGGATAGAATAACGCCGCGCAGCAAGGCCAACGTGGAATCGCTTTCCAGACGAAGATCGGCCGACTGGATATCAAAACTCTCGGGAAGCAGTCGATGCATGCTGTTCCAAACTTCTTCCGGAAATGCGGTGCCCGATTTATTTCGTCGGATTTCGGCGTGCAATCCCTGCACCTGCACGTTTCGCAAGGCTCTGCCCCGCGTTCGGAGGAGAATGCTCCTGAGATTCAATCCGAGCACAACCCGTCCCGCCGTGAGGTCAAGGCGCGCGGCCGCGCCTGGGGCAGTTTGCACGCGAACACCGCGCAACAGGATCGGCCGGAGAAACGGCGTGTCGATCGCGTCAATGGTTACGGTGATGTTCGTGCCGCGTGTCTTCCACCACAGCCACCATCGAATCGCTTTCGAAACCATGAAAGGCGCGGAGGCCGTCAGCAGCGCCAGACAGATCACGATCAGAAATCCGCCGATGAGCGGTCGACGCTGTCGAAGTGTGGCCATTACTCTTGCCGAACCTTCTCCGCGAACGTTATTTCCAGCGGCTGTTTCGGATGAAGTCGCGCTTCCAGTTGCTGCCGCAAAGCGGTTTCGGCGGCATCGGTTAGGCCGGCGTCGGCTGCTTTGCGTCGCGCCAATTGGGGGAGGACTTCGAGTTCGTTTTGCACATCGGCGGCCGAGATCTTATTCCAGTAGCCGTTTTCGAATTCCAGCAGATCGACCTGCTGTTGTTCCACACCCAAAATTTCCGCATGCGGCATTCGCACCCGGATCGCTTCCGGCCGGATGTCCACCGACAGGTCCTGCCGCAGATCGAAACCGGCTTTCACCAGAAAAGTGCCGTGCAGTTTGACTCGCTTGGAACTTCCAGCCCAGGTGTGTTGCAGTTCGTGTTCGACTTCAACCCGGCGCGATAGCACAACCAGCTCACTGGTGGGGATGGTTTGCTCAAGGTAAACACGATCGTTGATTTTGATGCGTGGCTGGAGGTGAGCGATGTCCACAAAGGCCGATCGCAATTCCCGTCCCAGCCGTTCCAGTTCGGCGGAAGTCTGTTGGGCGGTGCGCGCCGGCCACGTTTCCAAACGCCACAAAATCAGGAGCACCGCTGCCGCGACGATAGCGACCAAGAGCATCACCGCCGTTGGCCAGGAAATACGTGCAGCGGTGGAATGGCGATGCACGAATGACGAATGCCGAATCAATGACTAAGCCCGGGGGGTCGGGATATTGGCCTGGTGGCCTAGACAATCCTTCGTCCTGCGACATTCGGATTTCGTCATTTCGAAGAGTACCGCCCCCCGCGCCCGATGGGCGCGAAGGGCGGCTGTTCCCCCCAGAACAATCTGGAAAACTGCGCTGTCAGTAATCGAGGTTCAGATTGGTGGCAACAACTATTTACGGAAAAATGCCGTCCAATGCATCAGACTTTGCAACAGAACCACGTGAGAAAGAGGCAGTTCCGCGTATTGAACTTTTTATGTTTTGGGGACTGATCCGGTTTAGATCGCGGCTGCTGGTTACGTGTGCTGATGCTTGTGACTAGTGGCATTGGCTTACAGCCAATCTAATTCATCGGCAAGATGGCGATGCCACATGGCTTGAGGCTACCGGTTGGCAACCTATGTTTCAGCCGATGTTGGCCGAGTTGCAGTTGAAAAATTTCCGGTGCTTCGAATCGCTAACCGTCCGGCTAAACGATCGTTTCAATTTTTTCATCGGGCCTAACGGCGAGGGGAAAACCTCAATTCTGGAAGCAGCCTGCGTCCTGCTGCGGTTGCAATCACAGCGGACTTCCAGCCTGGCGCCGATCATACGGGTCGGTGCGAAATCATTCTGTGTTTCAGGAAAGTATGATGGCCATCTTCTGCGATTCACTTACGGCGCACTGCGACGACGGCTCGAATTCGATGATGTTGATCAGCGCACTTCAACTGAGTATCTGCGTATCGCGCGGGTGGTTTCGTTGGCGAATACCGACATCGAATTGATTCGAGGAAGCTCCGAGCCGCGCCGGCGGTATGTGGATTTTGTTGGCTCTCAGATCGATTCAAAATACCGATCAACGCTCCGAGCGTATGAGCGAGCGCTGCGATCCAGAAATGCGCTTCTCAAAAGTAGCCCGGTTCGGCTGCGGGAGATCGTGGCCTATGATCAGCCGCTGATCGAACATGGCACCCGTTTAAGAGCGCTTCGCGGCGGCATCATTGATCAACTTTCCCCCCTAACGACGACCGCCTACTCGGAAATCAGCGGTGGCAGAGAACGGGTCGACGTTTACTTCGCCCCTGGTAACGAAGAGGACTTTGCTGAACATCTTACCCGCACTCGCGACGAGCAATTGAGGCTACGGCAAACCGTGGTTGGTCCGCACCGGGACGACCTCGATTTGTTCGTCGATGGAATGGACGCGCAGCTCTACGCCTCCGAAGGCCAGCAACGCACCATGGCACTGGCGCTGAAGCTGGCGCAGGCGCGCCTGTTCGCTGAGGGGGGCACCGTTCCACTCCTGCTCATCGACGACATTTTCGGAGAACTTGATGAGGTGAGACGCTCGCGTTTGTTTGACGTGCTGCCGGTCACTCAGGCGCTGGTCACATCGACCAGCGCAAAATGGCCGAGTGAAATTGGGGAGCACAGCACGTTTGAGCTCAGCGGCGGGATGATCAAACAGGCTTAGCTTGATCGCAGCGACGGTCAGAGACCGCCGCTACAAATTTAGAGGACGCTTGCGCGAGTTCGCGCGTCTGGCGTTAAGGAACCGCGCGGCATGCTCCACACTTGCGAAAGGCACCCAGGCGCGTTTTAGTTTTTCATGCGCAATGTGACCGGAGACATACCGCGCAATCTGACAGGGATGATGCTGGTGGCGCATCCTACCCTGCTGGACCCGAATTTTCGTCGAGCGGTCCTGTTTATTTCCGCGCACGATTCAAATGACGGGGCGTTAGGTCTTATTTTAAACCGGCCGCTCGACAAGCAGGTTGGCGATCTTGTTACCGAAGAAGCGCCAGCTGCACTGGCTGAAGTACCCGTTTATCTCGGCGGGCCGGTGGGTAAGAACCAGCTGATGTTCGCGGCTCTGCAATGGGAGAAGGGCCACGGACTGAAATTGAATCACAACGTTGGGATGGAACAGGCAAACGAGTTGATTGGGCTTGATCCGGAATCGGTTCGAGCCTTTGTCGGCTACGCAGGGTGGGGCGGAGGCCAGTTGGAAGAAGAGATGAAACAAAACGCCTGGATCATCCACAAACCAACAGAGGCTACTCTGAAAAGTGCGAATCTGCCGAAACTCTGGTTCAACATCATGCGCGGCATGGGTCCCTGGTACAAACTCATGTCCGCCGCCCCAGACGACCCGTCACTGAACTGATCAGTGACAATGGTTGAGTGATGCGTGACAGGTCGCCCAATGGCGTGGCGGCATCCGGTGTCGTTCGGCATTTGAAGCTTGTCAGTCGTCTCCAGTCGCTTTTGACTTACACCCCTCAATGATCATCGGAGTACCCAAAGAGATTAAAGAGCAGGAACAACGAGTCGCTCTCCTGCCATCAGCAGCGCAACAACTGAAACGACGCGGGCATTCCGTCATCGTCCAGAAAAATGCTGGATTTGGAGCTGGTTATCCTGACGAGGATTACGCGAAAGCTGGGGCGGAAATAGTAGATCGCGCGGATGAGGTTTTTGCCAGGGCCGACATGATCGTGAAGGTCAAAGAGCCTCTCAAAGCTGAGTTTCCGCTGCTGCGTAAGGATCAGATCCTTTTCACGTATCTTCATCTCGCGGCCAGCAAACCGTTGACGGAAGCGCTACTTCAATCCGGCGTTACGAGCGTTGCCTACGAAACGATCCAAGTGAACAACCGGCTGCCGTTGCTCGAACCAATGAGCGAAGTGGCCGGCCGAATGTCAGTAGTGATGGGGGCGAATTACCTGGCCAAACACAACGGCGGCAGTGGCGTGCTTCTCGGCGGCGTGCCGGGAGTGTTGCCCGGCCGGGTGGTAGTAGTCGGAGGAGGCACGTCCGGCGTGAACGCACTGCGCATGGCCAAAGGATTGGGCGCCGATGTCACCATTCTCGATATCGACGTCGAGCGGCTGCGGTTCCTCGATCTGGCGATGGACAACCTGCACACCCTTTATTCCAGCGAAGCGAACCTCAACGAGTTGATGCCCGACTGCGACCTTCTCATCGGCGCAGTGCTATTGCCAGGTGCCAAGGCGCCGAAACTGATCACGCGCGAGATGTTACGGAAAATGAAACGGGGCAGCGTGTTGGTGGACATTTCGATCGATCAGGGCGGTTGCGCCGAGACCTCGCGACCGACGACGCATGTGGACCCCGTTTACGTGGAGGAAGGGGTTACGCACTATTGCGTTGCGAACATGCCGGCTGCCTATGCGCGAACTGCTACTCAGGGGCTGACCAACGTGACCTATCGCTATATTCAACTGCTGGCCGATTTCGGTTTAGAGGAAGCTTGCCGCAAGCAGCCTTCGCTGGCGGGCGGGATCAATACCAGAGCCGGAAAACTCACTTGTCAGGCCGTAGCCGATGCACACGGAATCGCCTATCAGAATCCGCTGTAGGCACTTAAATATAAGGTAAGCTCGAAAAGGGTGCTTGCCCCGATTCAGCATTAACTCAATATTGCGATCTCAACTCCACACATTATGAACAAATTCCTCTGCATCTTAGCCGGTGCCGCTTTGTTGGCGGCCTGCGAACAGAAAACTGAGACGACGGCGCCCGCGGCAAGCCCGAGCGGCACCACCTCAGATACAACAACCAGCACAACGACCACGTCGAGCCCGAGCACAACTACCGACACCAGCACGACGACAACAACGAGTTCAGCTTCTCCAAGTCCGTAGACACGCACTTAACGTGTTCGTTCCGAATAGGATGGTATGATGAAATACATTTGCCTGTTATTGAGCGTGGCCTTCCTGGCTGCCTGTGAACAAAAAGAAACGACGGTGGCCACCCCACCCGGGGAAAAGAAGAGTGAGAGCAATACCACGGTGATCGACAAATCGTCGCCGGCCGGTGGTGGTTCCTCGTCTTCATCGAGCACTAGCAACACCAACACCACCACCTCGTCGCCTGGAACAGGAACGAGCAGTTCCAGCTCTACAACTACGAGCTCTTCGCCGAGCCCGTAATCACGCTCGTTAACGGATTGAAATTATCTTCTCCACCTTCGGGTGGGGAAGATTTTTTCTGTACCGGCGGAATGGCGTGCAAGTTGAACGACTGCCGGTGAAGACGACGCTTCGCGCAGCTATCCGTCGAGCTGGGAAAGAATTGATGTGAGCGTTCCTCCCGCTCTCACTTTCCCGAAGGCGCGCCGGCTGACGCGGAAAAAGGAATTCGACCGGGTTCGTCAACACGGAGAGGTCTGGCGTGGCCCAACGATGACCTTAGCTGTTGTCCCCGCCGCGGTTGATAGTGGCAACATGCGAGCAGGAATCATCGCATCCCGCAAAGTCGGAGGGGCAGTGGTCCGAAACCGGGTCCGACGCCGGTTACGCGAAATTCTGCGGAAACATCAACACCGGGTTCGCTCTGGGCTCTGGCTAGTTGTCATCCTTTCTGCACGGGCCGGTCGAACCAGCCACGCGCAGCTGGAAGATGAGTGGTTGCGTCTGGCGACCCGCGCTTCTATTCTAGCGCCCTGATGCTTCGGCTCTTTCGGCTGGTCATTCGTTCCTATCAAATCGCCATCTCGCCGGTGCTTGGCTGGCTCGGCGGTCCAGCCAGTGGATGCCGATTTGAGCCGACGTGTTCTCATTATTGTGTCGAGGCCGTCGAGACGCACGGGCTGCTCCAAGGACTGTGGCTCGCAGTGAAACGATTGGGACGATGCCATCCATGGGGTGGCGCCGGGCACGATCCAGTGCCGCCGCGCAACGCGGGCAGAGGAGCCGTTGCGCAACTCACTTGTGAATAGAGGGCACATCAGATCTTATGGATCGAACTGCATGGATTGCTGTCGCACTTTGCATCGCCGGGCTGGTGGTTTGGGAGGTCTATTCGTTCAAGCAGGTCCGGCCACACCCAGTCCCAGCTTCCACCTCCGCCTCTGCCACGGCGACGGTCTCTCCGTTCCCAAGTAGCGCCGCTCCTTCCGCTTCGATCGCTGGCCCACCCGCCGCTGTTGCGGCTACTCCCGCGGCTTCGGCTCAACCTTCGCCGGCCGCGCCTTCATTCGCCGAAGCCACTGAAACGATTCGCAATTCCGATCTGGAATTGCAGCTGACTAACCGGGGCGGCGGCATCGCCAAAGCCGTGTTGCTAAACCATCTGGCGGAGGAAAACAGTCGGGTAACACTGAATTCCGAAGAGCATGCGCCCATCGGCGCCATCGTCGCTGATCCAAACGCGCCCCAGTTTCCCGAATATAAGATGCGACGCGAAGGTGATGCGCTGTTATTCGAAGCTACCGATCCGGAACAGGTGACGATCCGCAAAAAGTTCGCATTCGCCGGCAACGAGAAAAAGGATAACTACATAGCCCGTCTCGATGTCGAATTTCGCAATGATGGTGCCCGTCCATATGTAAATCCCGGATACTTCGTTGAGCTTGGCTCCGCGATGCCGATTCATCCGAAGGATTATCCGACCTACACACGATTGGTTTGGTGCGTAGACGGCAAAGCAAAGGGAATCGATGTCGGATGGTTCGCCGGTGGCAACGGCTTTCTCGGTCTTGGCCAAAGAGCAGCTCAACCGTTTTACCAGCAAAGAATCGCACCGGCGGAATGGGCCGCGGTTAGCGACCAATTCTTCGCCACCTTGATTACGCCATTGAACGGCAAAGCGAACGCGGTATGGGGCCGTCGCTTCGACGTCACGCGGTGGGCTGAAATCAAAGTCGGTGGAATCGAAGGAGCGATGGGAATGCCGGGATTCAACCTTGGTCCGGGCCAGTCCTACACAGCGCAGTTCCAAATTTACGCCGGGCCGAAGCTTTATCATCGGCTGGCCACGCTTTCGCATAACGAGGCGGAGGTGATGGAGTTCGGCATCTTCAAAATCGTCTGCCAGGCATTGCTCAACGCGCTGAACACGCTGCACAGTTTTCTGGGCAATTATGCCGCCGCGATCTTTGCCCTAACGGTCATCGTGAAGGCGATTCTGTGGCCGATTCAAAACAAGGCCACGCGTTCAGCCAGACAGATGGCGGCGCTGTCGCCAAAAATGCAGGAGCTCCGCGAGAAGTACAAGGACGATCCGACCAAGATGAACACGGAGCTGATGAAGATGTACAAAGAGTACGGCATCAATCCGGTGGGTGGTTGTTTGCCGATGGTCATCCAGATCCCGATTTTCCTTGGCTTGTTCACCATGTTGCGACAGGCGGTCGAGCTGCGGAACGCGCACTTCCTTTGGATTCATGATCTGTCGCAGCCCGATACCGTCGCGCGATTGGCCCTGCTCGGCTTCACCATTCCGATAAACGTGCTGCCGTTGATCATGGCGGGAACCAGCTTCTGGATGACTCACCTCACGCCGAAGAGTGGCGACCCCACCCAGCAACGAATGATGATGTTCACGCCCATCATCTTTATCGTATTCTGCTACAACTTTGCAGCGGCCCTTGCTTTGTATTATACAACACAGAACCTGTTGACTGTGTTGCAGCTCTACCTCAACCAGAGGCAGCCGATGCCTGCGCTGCAGAAGGTCGATCGGAACGCAAAACCAAAACGCCGATGACGCCGAAAGAACTGCTCGATGATATGCTGGGCTTCCTCGGTTTCGTAGTGGAAATCCAGGAGCAACAAAACGAGGCCGGAAACTTGGTGCTGCAGATTTACACCGAGGAAAGCCGCAGGCTTATCGGTCGCGACGGGGAGACATTGGAGGCGATGCAGTTCCTTTTGAACCGATTGCTTCAGTCGAAGGATAAAGACGCGCCGAAGGTGATTGTTGATTGCGAGCATTACCGATCGATGCGCGAAGATCGAATTGTTCAACGCGTTCGCGAATTGGCCGAGCGCGTACGCGCCACGGGACGATCCCTCCAGCTGGAACCGATGAACTCGTATGAGCGTCGCATCGTGCACAACGCGTTTAAGGACGATCCGGATGTGGCCACGTGGAGCCCCGATGATTCCGCCCGGATCAAACAGATCACGCTGCTAAAGCGCCAGGGGAAAAAAGAACCCGCGCAGAGTTAAGGGTAGGCACGCTGGCTGGTTGTGCCGCTCGGTCGGCCGTCACTTCTGTCTCCGCGAGCCTTTTTGATTGTGGGTCGTTTGTCAGCATTCGCAGCATTGTTTGTCATCCTGAGCGAAGTCGAAGGACCTCTCCTACTTGGGTGATGTGTTCCGCATTTGAGAGGTCGGCGCTCCGCCCGGGTCGCGATCCCGATGCGCTCGGGATGACATAGCTCTGCGCGGGGACATCAGGAGCAATGGCGGCGGCCCTAACTCACGTTCCCGCTACAGCCACTCCTGCAAATAACGCGCGCCTTCTTTTTCCTGCCCTGGCTGAATCTCGGGACGCCAGCGAAACTTCTTCAGCAGCGGATTCTCTTTTTCTTCCACCACATCCGCTATGATGTCGCCCAGAACCGGCGCAAACTTGAAACCATGACCGCTGTCGCCCGCGGCGATTACCAGACCGGGATGATCAGGATCAGGTGCAAACCAGAAATGGCCGTCGTGAGTGTCACAATATAAACAGACGCGAGTGTAGACGATCGGTGCGCCCGCTAACGCAGGAAAGGTTGCGGCAACAAATTCTCGAATCCGTTGCACGTCTTCGGGCCTAACGTTTCGTTCGGGTGATTCTGGTGACATTTCGCGGCCGGGTCCGTGATTCGCGATCTTCACCACACCGTCTCGATTCACCGGGAACCCGTAATATCCAGTGGTCGATATGTCGGCACCGAATACCGGAAAGCATTCTGGACGAAATGGCGCTGGATCGGTAGGTTTAAAGTGAAACACGGCGTGGCCCGTGGCGCGAAAGAAACTGCGCGTGTGCGGCAACAGATAAGGTGTCCACGCACCAGTCGCCATGACAACGGTGTCGGCGCTAATCACGTTGCCATCGGTCAGCACAACGCCGGCAACTTTTCCTCCAGCTTCATGCAGCTGCGAGAACCTGCTGTTTTCGCTGATGTTTACGTTAGCCCCCCGAGCTTTCCTCGCCAATACCGAAACGACCTGGCCACTTTCGGCATAACCCGCTTGCTGTTCGAGAACGCCGTCGCAAAACTCACTTTGCCTCCAAGCCGGAAAACGTTCAGAGATTGCCCGCTGGTCCAGCCGCGACAAACGTCCGGATCGCCGATTCGCTACCTCGAAGCTTTCGAATTCGAAATCGCCCGGCTGCATTGCGCCCCGGCGAAGGAACATCATGCCGGTCTCGTGATACAGCGTTGTGCCAAACTCTTCGTTCCACTTCGGCCAAAGGCGTATCGACCGTTCTGCCAGCTCGGTGTACTCTTCATCGCTCCCGTAGGTGGATCGCACTGCCTTGCTGATGTCAGTTGATGCCGCCAGCGGGTGCGGCACCTGCCCGTGATCGATCAAAGTGACGTCGTGACCTCGCTTTTTCAGTTCGAGCGCGGCCGTGATGCCATTGATGCCAGCTCCAACGATTAGAACGTTGCTCATGATTGGTTCAGCCGCCGGCGGGGGCTGCCGCAGCGTTCTTTTAACGATTTCGGTGTGTTCCGCTTATACGTCAAGGCAGCACGGATGGGCCCGCACCTTCCGATGCTGCTAGTTGAACCTTGGACATTAAGCGTTCAACGTTGAGCGTTTGCCATTCCTTCGGACAACGCCGCATGATCATTGATATCCTGACGCTCTTCCCGGAAATCTGCCATGCGCCACTGAACGAGAGCATGATGAAACGCGCCCAGGAAAAAGCGCTGCTCGATTTGCGTATCCACAATTTACGGGACTGGACTACTGACAAACATCACGTGGTCGATGACGCACCCTTCGGCGGCGGGCAGGGGATGGTGATGAAACCGGAGCCGCTTTTCGCTGCGGTGGAAGATCTTTGCGAAAAAGCGAAGCAAACGCCGAACGTCGAACCACTAACGTCGAACGCTGAAGTAAAGGGGCCGAAGGTGATGTTGATGTCACCGGGAGGTCGGCGGTTTGATCAGCAGATGGCGGCAGAGCTTTCACGCGAACCGCATGTGGTCATCATCTGTGGGCACTATGAAGGCGTTGATCATCGCATTATCGAGCACCTGGTCGACCTGGAGATCTCAATAGGGGATTACGTGCTGACAAACGGAGCGATCGCGGCGGTTGTGGTGGTGGACGCCGTTGTTCGTTTGTTGCCTGGTGTGCTGGGTCACGAACAATCGGCGGCGGATGACAGCTTCAGCAGCGGATTACTGGAGGCTCCGCACTACACCCGGCCGGCGGATTTCCGCGGTTGGAAGGTTCCCGATATCTTGCTGTCGGGAAATCACGGCGAGATTGCTGCCTGGCGAAAAGAGCAGGCGCTGAAGCGCACAAGGGCCAATCGCCCGGACTTGTTAGGCTAGATTCTCCGCGGCCTGCTCTCGATGGGGTAGGACAGTCTGTGCCAAATGGCACTAGTTTGCGACTTCCCTTAGTCCACGGGCCAACCAGACGAAGAAAGCGCAACTCCCTCACCCTGTCAGTCGAGGGACCTCCCCGTCGAAGTGGCGGTTACGCTACTAAGGCTTGAGTATCAACTGCGAGACTGCGAGGTCCTTCGACTGCGCTGCCGCTTCGCTCAGGATGACAGCCGGGGAGCGCCGCGGTCGCCAGTTCTCTTGCAACGCCACGTCTCGCGCGCGGCGTGCAATGGAAACTCGGTAGCAGACGCCAAACGCCAGCTGCGTCACACAGATGGGCGACCCGACGATCCTTAATCGATCGGCTTCCCCAGAATCACGCAGGCGTTAATCCCGCCGAAGCCAAACGAATTACTCATCACGTAATCCAGCTTTGCGCTGCGCCCGTGATTTGGCACCACATCCAGATCGCAAGCCGGATCAGGGTTTGCATAGTTTATCGTCGGTGGAATCCACTGCGCCTCAATGGCCAGCGTCGCGAGCGTTGCTTCGATCGCGCCGGTTGCGCCTAACGGATGCGAATAATAACCTTTGGTCCCGCTGACGGGAGTGGTCATCTTGCTCCCGAATACTTCTTTGATCGACATTGTTTCAGTCGCGTCATTCAACTGCGTCGAACTAGCATGCGCGTTGATATAATCGATCTGGCCGGGCTGAAGCTGCGCATCCGCCAGCGCTTCACGCATCGCGCGAATGCACGATTCGCCGCTCGGCAGCGGTGAGGTCATGTGAAAAGCATCGTTATTCAGGCTGTAGCCGAGCAGCTCAGCATAAATGTGAGCTCCCCGCTTCTTCGCGTGTTCCAGTTCTTCGATAATCAACGCAGCCGCGCCTTCGCCCATCACGAAGCCGTCGCGCAGCTTGTCGAACGGGCGACAGGATAAAGAGGGATCGCCTTCCCATCGGCTCATCGTCTTGATGATATCGAACGCACCGAACGTCAGAGTGCCCAGCGGCGCTTCCGCCCCGCCCGCCACGACAACATCCGCAACGCCGTCTCTGATGTAGCGAAGCGCTTCGCCTACGGACACGGTACCGCTGGCGCAGCTGTTTGAGTTCGTGGTGCCTACTCCCCGAAAACCGAATTCAATCGCGATATTGGAATGAGCCGAGCCGCCGAAAACCTGAAGCGCGAGGGTCGGATTCACCCCGCGAGTTCCTTTCTTCAGAAACCGAATGTGCTGGTCCTCGGCCTGACACACTCCGCCCAGGGCAGTGCCGAAGCTGACGCCGATGCGCGGCTGCGGCTGTTCCCGCGAATAGGCCAGTCCAGCGTCATCCAGCGCCATCTTCGCTGAGGCGACAGAGAACTGAGCATAGCGATCCAGACGCTTCAGCCGATGCGGTGGAAAGAACTCTTCCGGAACCCAGTCTCGGATTTCGCCGCCGCACTGCGCGTAGAAGTCGCTGGTATCAAAGGTTGAGATCCGATTGATGCCGCTTTGTTCCGCCAGGATGCCGTTCCAGAAAGCACTTTTGCCTTTCCCGATACACGTGATCGGTCCGAGACCGGTAATGACTGCGCGGCGTTTCATTTATTTTCCAATGAGCATGGCGAGGTCTCGAACTGTCGGAGAAAAGTCAATGAGTTCCACCGGCGGTTGGCGTTTTTTGGCGAGTGCTCCCTACCGATTCCAAATGCTGCTTCATGCATCTCAACGTTCGGGTTGCTACCGGATGGATGAACCCATTGCCAATGATCGGTTCGGCTATGAA
>JBJMXE010000128.1:0-40791 GCA_045809745.1 Chthoniobacterales bacterium
TATTCCGGACGCCCTCTGCTATAACCCGGCAACTGCAAAGGCTGGAGGCTGCATTGGGTGCTGAGTTGCTCGACCGCTCGGTAAAGCCGCCGCGCCTGAACTCGCTGGGCTCCAGGGTGCTTGAGCGAGCGCGAGATATGTTGCAGCGGACGGAGGCGCTGAGATCTCTTGCGTCGCCCGACGCCGAACCTCACGGCCTCTTGCGCATCGGGCTCGCGCACCCGCTGGCCGAGGGGACGCTTGTCGAGCCTATTCGGGCGCTAACGGAAAAATACCCGAAGGTCAGACTGCTGCTGTTGAGCGAGCGCACGCCTGAATTGTTTAATCGGCTGCTGGCGGGTGAGCTCGACCTTGCAGTCGTGCCATTCCCGGAAGGAAGAACCGCACCGCCACCACTTTTGACCAATATCATCGCGACGGACCGAGTGGAGATCGTTCAATGCTCGGCCGGCAAAGTCAGCCGCGATTGGAAAAGCTTAGGCCAAGCACCCTGGGTGCTCAATCCGCCCGGGTGCTTTCTTCGTGCAAATCTCACCGATCAAATGGGGCGTGCCGGAGTCGCGCCTATGGTTGCTGCTGAAATCCACAACATGCATCTGCAGCTAGCGTTCGTTCAGGCAGGATATGGACTCGGGTTGCTGCCAGCGCGCTTTATTGCCAGCAGCAATTCTCTCGACTCGGTTAAAGTATTGCGCCCACCATCCTTTGATTTGCACATGTCCGTCGCGCTAGTGCGGGTTGGACAACTCGGTGCCTTGGAGAGGGCTGTCGAACTGTTGGAACACCGCATTCGGGATTTGTTTGAGGCAGCCAACACCAGGAAGCCCCTAACGAGGAGACGAAGGAGTGTGCCCGCGAATCGGCGGAAGTCGCAATCGCGCAAGTAGTCGCAGCGCACATCCGAAACCTCAACTGCGTACTTCATCAGATCGATCTCCCTGCGGCCTCAGGGCTTGACGACTAGGTCGGTCTCGACGCCGGCCCCTCGGAAAGCGGACCGACTGGTGGCGCGAGTTCCGGAGAGGTTTGTTCCTAGCAAACTCCTGCGGATACTGGGTTACTACTGACTTGAACACGCCTAAACACAGACCAACTGTTTTTCGAACCAGTGATGTGCGTACGGTTCGGCATTAAAAGCCGCGACTTCGACATATCCAGAGCGTCTATAGAGATGGATCGCCTCATTCAAGGCTCGGTTGGTCTCCAAACGAAGGACCTTGACACCTGCTTTGCGAGCGTGCCGTTCTAGCTCAGCTAGCAGCCGTCGGCCAACTCCTAGCCCGCGCGCCGATTCTGCAATCCACATTCTCTTTAGCTCAGTCGGTTCCTTCTTGTGAAATTTCAGTGCCCCACAGCCAACAGGTCTGCCTTGTAGACGGCACAGAATCAATAATCCCAAAGGCGGCGTGAGTTCCGCAGGGCAGGCCGAGCGGCTCAGCTCCGGATCAAAGCCTCCATCGAACCGGCGGTTGAGTTCCGCAAAAAATTGATCGAAGCACCACCGGGCATCTGGAGTAGTTGGGGGCTCGATACCGAAAGTTATCGTCGATGCTCGCAGCAGTTGCTCAACCTGCCTCATATCCGGCGCGCCTCACGAAAGGAAACGTCCCTGCGCTTCAACCTTCATGGCGGAGTTTTGTCGGACGGTGCGAGCTCTATAATATTGCCGCGCTCGTCGAACACACACACACACAACCAGAAGTTTTCATTTCAAAATAACTTCACGAATCAATTCAGTGCCCAAAACTTTTCTGTATGCACTCCGTTCCACTCTTTTCTTGTTCTGAACCTCGGTGCTACCGATTACGTTCCTGGCCACATATTCTTCCTCGATGCCTTTATCGCCGATGTTCCCACCATAAGCCGCCATGTTTTTAAAAGTGAGATATAAAAACATATTGGGCTGATCCGGTGATTTTGGGCTAGCCTGGAAGACTTTGTAATCAATGATTACTCCAGCTTTCTTCATGGCTTCCATGGTCGGCTTCCATGTCGAATTGAGCCAATCGATGTACTCTGCGAAATGCCCGTACTCAACTTGTATGTAGTTAACCTCGGTGACCGGGCCGTCAGTGTACTGGCGGTCATTCTGGGCAAGCGCATCCCGGGTAAGTGTATCCTGGGCGCGTGCATCAAGCGAAAATGAGGAAGCTGCTACACACATGGATACGATAATAGTTTTAACCATTTTCTCTTGTGACGAAGAACCGAGAATTCCACAAGTTCATTATTATCACGATAACAGTACGATCTGCGCACGATTCTGTTATTCGCCGGGAGAGAACGCTTTAGGAGCACCTGTCCGGTCCCCATCATCACCGTCGTGTTGCCGTGCAGATCTTCACGGGATGAACGGTTTTCTCCGGAAATAGGGGTCAGAGCTTACTACAACACTAGCGTGCCTAACGAAATAGGCTTTTTGGTAAATAGAGCCTCGGACACTTGGACGAAGCAAGCCTAACTGATTGCTCGATTACGAGCAAGATTACGATTACGAGCGGGAGCAACACTCGCTGTAAGCCTGGAGCCTACGGGCGCGACGAATAGACGAAGTGGAACGAAAGATCCCGGTCGATCGCCGCCTACGGCGAGCAAACGCCCAACGTCGAACGCCCAACCGAATTAGCACCGTCTGAATTCGATGTTCGGCGTTGGGCGTTCAGCGTTCGATGTTTGCTGCCGTACTGACCGGAGCCCACGGGGTCCGGTTCCCTTTTGTCACTTGAGGCTATTTAGTAGTCGAAACGGAAAATCTCGGAACTCGATTTCTCCTGGGACGGACCGTTGAAACCGATCATTTGGAGCCTTTTTGACATTGCCGGTTTCCCGCAAGTCAAAAACCCGGCAAATTCCGCGGGTGTCGGCGGGTTCGAGCCATGCAGTTGATACTTTTTTGACACCAGTCGCTCGCGACAAAAACAAGATATAGATGCGATCCCGGAACGCTTTGAACAGTCAGTCGCTAACAAAATATCGAAAAATGCGCAGATAAGCACTGTTAGCGGTCCCCGTCTTGTCTTTGGCGATCTTTCGGAGCCTCTCGCGAAGGGCAAGCCATTCATCAGGAGGGATGCGCTCTACTTCGCCGTTCGCATTCAGCCTCTGTTGCGCAAGGTAAGTGAGAAAATCTTTGAACCAGCCGGGAGGCGCGCCGCTCGCCGGCGACAGGGCGGTCCATATCCGAAGGATGTGATCATCGGATACGGTGATAACGCGAGATTCGTCCGGGGTAAATTGTGCCCCTCGCACAGGCGTATTCGAAACCGGCAAAGTAGATACAAGCTCAGCCGTCGTTGTATCCCATATCTTCGTGGTCCCATCCTCAGACGCTGTGATGATCCGACGCCCGTCAGCGCTAAACGCTATTTGGCTGATGGACTTTATGTGACCTGAAAAAACGGCGAGCAACTTACCTGTTCTTGCTTCCCATGTTCGAGCCGTACCGTCCGCGTCACCGGTCGCTATCCGGCTGCTATCATTGTCGAATTGAACACTGTTTACCAGAGCGTTGTCACTGGCCAGAACCATGAGCAGCTTCCCCTGCTTCGCTTCCCAGACGCGCGCGGTGTGGTCGTCGGAGCCAGTTACGATACACCGGCTATCAGAACTGAATTGTATAGCCCTAACAGCTCCTTGGTGTCCCACTAAATTTGCAGCAAGCGTCCCATCAGCAACATTCCATAGTTGGGCCGTGCTATCTCCGATGGATGTCGCCAGCAGCGAATCGTCAGGGCTAAACCCGGCCGTTCTAATTGCGCTCGAAGCCGATTCCGTAACAAAGTCTCCATGTTTAGCCGGTGCGGGATGGAAATCGAATGACGAGGCTTCAGCGCGCTTATCCGGTCGAACAAGCGTCGATATCACTCTCCCACTATTCGCCTCCGAAAGCTGAGCGGCTCCGCCCGGCGATACTGCCAAAAAATACTTGAGGCCCGGGCTCACCCAAGCTGCACTGGACGAATACTCTGAAGATTTCACGAGTTTCCCCGTAAGCTCTGTGGATCGAACTTGAGCTGCGAAGTGGTTGAGGACATTCCCACTATCAGCGTCCAGGACAGTTCCGCCGCTGATGATGCGCTGCCCGTCCGTGGAAAACCGCACGTGCGTTTCTGGCTGATTCCCGGTCTTTGTCCAGGAGACGAACTGTGGCAGCTGCGTGCTAAACACCCGAACGTTGTGGTCGTCCGATGCAGTTACGATCCACTTTCCGTTCGGGGAAAACTGGGCGTCGTTTACGGCCGCGGTATGACCCGACAGCCTGGCAATCAGTTCGCCGCTGTCGGACTTCCACAAACGCGCGGTATGATCATCGCCAGCAGTTAGGATTAGCGTTCCGTCCGGACTGAACTGGGCATTCGTGACCCGCCCTTTATGCCCGACAAGCACGGCAGTTTGCCGGCCCGTGCTGGTTTCCCACACCCGTCCCGTTTGGTCCGCTGAGCTGGTGACTATTTTTCGACCATCGGGACTGAACGAAGCAGTCGTAATCCGGGATTGATGGCCCAGGAGTTTGAAGACTGCTCTCATGTTTTTTGCGTCCCAAATGTTTGCACTCCCATCCAATGAAGTGGTTAAAATCAGTAGGTCGTCGGGACTAAATTGAGCTGTGCTTATGCCTGTTAGACTCGATAGCTGTGCCGATGTCGTTGTATCGTTGGACAATGTTCCTAACAGCTTACCGTCTGCACTATTCCACACGCGTGCTGTCCGGTCAGAAGAACTCGTAACTATCCGGCTCCCGTCCCCACTGAAACGAGCATCTGTTATGCGCCCATCGTGCGCCGACCACTTCGTTAGGATTTTGCCATCGCGCGGATTGAAGATCACAGCGGCGCCGAGGTCGGAAGTCGCCAGGACATGTTCGCCGTCAGGACTGAATTTGACATTCAGTACTGGGCTGGAGAATGCAATGAGCGGCTTGGCGGCGTTTTTTGCTTCCCATATCCGGAGGCGGCCATCACCGCAGGCAGTCAGCACGCGTTTTCCATCGGGGCTGAAATGCGCGTTCAAAATCCTGTAGGAGCCGCCGGCGAATCTGTATAACAACGCGCCATTCTGCGTGGCCCAGATGCAGGCCGTCCCATCCCCTGACGCACTAAGGACCTGTTGTCCGTCCGGGGTGAACTCGGCGGTTGAAACACGCGAAGTATGCCCGAGACAAATTGAGTGTGGCGGCGGAAATCCCCAGGAGTTCAGAATGGAGGCCGCCTTTTCCGCTGCAATAGTCGAATCCGGCTCGTAGGTTAGTGACCGGGCAAGGTAGGCAAAAGCGGCCGGACCCTCTTTCTGGCGCAGTTTGTCTTCTGCTGTGACTCGATCAGACCGCGCCGCTTCCCGCAGTAGGAGTCGGCGGCTTTCCGATTGTTGCGCCGTCGCCGCTTCCGCCGCTCTGGCCCGTCTCGTTTGAACATAAGCGGCGACGCCGCCGGCAGCCGCCAAAAGTCCCAAAGCTGCCACCGCCGCAAGCCATCGGCGCAAAACCCGGGCACTCTGCTGCGCTTTCCTTAGTTGGACGGCTTTATTTCGTTGAGTGATTGTCCCTAGCGGAACACCTAGAGCGCCAGCAATAATCTTCATTGTGGCTAGTTCGAGTCGTCTCTCATATTCCGCGGCCTTTTCCCGCAGAACACTACCGGTTAAGCCATCGGTTTTCGCAATCGCAGCGCGGTACGCACCGGCCGTGGTCCAACCTTCCGAAGTTTGGCCTTCCGGTCTGACGTCCGCTGCGATTGGTTCCGTGCGCGCCGTCCAGTCAATCGTGCCCTCTTCAGGCGCGACGCCAAAACGAAGAGGTTCCGGCAAACATTCCAAGTCGGCGGGGATGCCCGACTTCTGTTTGGCGGGATCATCCGAAACGTTAGGTTCGCCGCTTACCATCAGCGCCATAATTCGATCGCTTTTCCCCAGTTCCTTGAAATAACGAATCTCGGCGGAGACGAACCGCGAGTTTACCGCGCGAGGCGAGCAAACAACCAAAAGCAATGCACTGTTCTGCAATGCCCTGCGTATATTGCCCGTTAGGTCCGCGTCAGCGGGTAATTCTTCTTCGTCCCGGAAAACGGGGTACAACGTGCTTGGTACCGCTTCCCCGCGCACATTTATGGTGCCAGCAAGATCAGAAGGAACTTCAAAAGTTTCGAGTACCTGGTGGATCCATGTGGCCCATTGACGCCCGGGTTCCTTATTGTCGGCATGACGGTAACTAATGAACACTGAATAATGCCGCTCTTCGGTCTTAGTAGCTGCGACCGACGGGCTCCCCATGCTGATCGGTTTTTACTCTATAAGGGAACTAAAGGGAACGAGAAAAACGACTCGGGCGAAGGGTGGAGGACGTAAGGCAAAGTTCGTTCATCCAGTTGCGTTTCCGAGGATTCAATCGCGCGCTGTCGGTTCTCACCATTGCAGGGGATTGTCTGCTAGCGCCGAGAAGTGGTAAGAAAGTCATAAAAATGAGCGGTGCTTGGTTGCGCGGTTTGCTCCCATTAATTGCCGGGTTGGTCGTTACTATTGCCGTTCTCGCGGCTGATAACGAAAATGAGGCACCTGCTCCGATAAGTGCGCCGAACGGTGCTTTTATCCTGACCCAACAGAACCCGGATCACCCGCTCAAATCGTGTGATCCGAATGATGCGCGTTCCGGGGATTGCTACGTGACCGTCGTGCATTTTCGTCTGGAGGTTGCAGTGGTCCGCGAGGTAAGTCTGGCGCGTGCGATGGAGCTGCGAGTCGCGGCGAAGCGTTCACATTCACCTTTGTGCTACGTTTTGTGCTAGAACGGATCCAGCGCTGCGCAGCGCGTGGTTCACGGGCTTTTCCGCAGACACGAGATTATTCGCCGGCAGTTATCTGATCCTTCGCGGCATCATCAAAGTTTTCCTCGTTGCGTGTCGAATTAGGTTCTTTTACAGCCTAACGAACAGTTTTTGTAATACAAAAACCTCAGGACGGTGCCGGAGCGAAGAATCGATTACGAGCACGAGCACGATTATGAGCATGAGTCGCGGCTGTAGCCGCGGAGCCTACGGGGCTCGAACCCGCAACCTCTGCCGTGACAGGGCAGCGCTCTAACCAATTGAGCTAAGGCTCCTGAACGAAGAACCGCACTTTAGCGCGAGGACACTGAGTCGCAACTGGGATCGAGAGGCCGGTTCGGGGCGAGCTTCAGTCGCTCGCCAGCTGCTCGAAGGTCTGTTTTCCGGCCTATCTATATAGAGTGAAGCTTGGGGCTGCCCTTCGGGTACGGCGTTGCAGGGGCTCCGCCCTCCGTCTTCGAGCGATGCGCGTCGGTTGAGTTTTGAATGTTGGGTTATTGGAGCTTCCCTGGTGCTTCGAGGTTGGAGCTTGGAAGTCCGGCGCGTAGCGCCGGGGTGGCACAGCCAAGGCTACAAACCGTGCTCACTATAGATGGGCGTCGAATAACGCAACCGATGAGCGGCGGCGTGGTTGAACATTTTGAACTGGTGACGCGTCGAATCCACCAACGAATCAGCGGCCAGTCGAGGGATGGCATTGGAACCATTGCGGAAATAAAACGGTAATTGTATAATTAGAATGTTCGGCGGGACCGTGAGCTGAACCAAAACCGAATGAGCGACGAGCGCAGCGAAGGATTCGAGGGCGGCGAAGAAAGCGCGCGGCCGAACAGTCTTCTCGACCAGGTCGATCTTCTCATCGCATCGCTCCCGCCGGGCGATCCGATTCGTCGCGAGCTGCTGAACCTGCGGCCCGACATTTCCGATCAGCAGGAAATGATCGGGGAGGCGCGGCGCATGATCGAGAAACTCGAGGAAGTGATCAAGAAAGTCACTTCACCGGCTAACCGAATCGGAACATTTCTCGGCGCCACGTCGAGAGATACAGCTCACATCGTGGTGGGCGGCGCCGATTACTACTGCAACATCGATCCGCGAATCTCGCTGGCCAAATTGAAGAAGGGCACCCGCGTCCTGGTGAACGAAGCGTTCGTCATTGTGGGCGACCTCGGATTTGAAACCGCCGGACCAGTGACCAAGATCACCGAAGTTCTTGGCACCGATCGACTGCGAGTGGGATCGGAGCACGGCACCCAATCGATGGTTCTGGAACGCTCGTCGGATCTGGCCAAATCGACTTTGAAATCCGGTGACGAAGTCCGGGTTGATCCTAACTATCGGATGGCGCTGGAGATGCTTTCGAGCACGAAGACGCAGGAACATTATCTGGATTTTGTTCCGGAACTCGGTTGGGAGAAAGTAGGCGGACAAGAACAGGCTCTGGAGGCGATCAAGGATGCAATCGAGCTGCCGTTATTGCACGTCGACTTGTTCAGAAAATTTCAGCACGCTACGCCCAAAGGTTTTCTACTCTATGGACCACCCGGGTGCGGCAAGACGCTGATCGGAAAAGCGACCGCTTACAACCTGACGAAACAGCTCGGAGAAAAAAGCGGCACCGAGATGCGCGAGTATTTCATGCACGTGAAGGGGCCCGAGATCCTCAACATGTGGGTCGGCGAATCCGAACGGATGGTGCGCGAAATCTTCGCCACGGCCCGGGAGAAACGTGCTGAAGGTTACATGCCGTTCCTGTTTATCGACGAGGCGGAAAGTATCCTCGGCACCCGCCGAGCGTCGCGCTACTCGAACATCCTGAGCACGCTCGTGCCCATGTTCTGTTCGGAGATGGACGGTATCGATTCGTTAAACGACGTCGTGATAATTCTCGCTTCGAATCGGGCCGATCTGATCGATCCGGCGATTCTGCGTCCCGGACGCATCGATCGTAAGATTAAGGTGAACCGGCCGAATCGGGAAGGCGCGCGCTCGATTTACCGGATTTACCTAACCGATAATCTTCCTTACGACGGCGTTTTGGCCAAAGAGGCGGAGAATCTTCCTGCCGCGGTCGACAAGTTGGTGGAACGATTCGTGGACTGGCAGTTTGCCAGGCGCGATGAAAATAAATTTTTGGAAGTCACCCTTCGCAGCGGACGAAAAGAGGTGCTGTTTCGCAGTGATCTGATCAGCGGCGCGATCATCGCCTCTATTGTTGAACGGGCGAAAGGCATGGCGATTAAACGAGCCATCGCAACGCAGCAGGAAGAAGGACTCCGCGAAACCGATCTGCAGCTGGCATTTCAGGCTGAGTTCAGTGAGAACGATATTTTCCCGGCGAGCGATATCACCGAAGACTGGCTGAAACTGATCGATTACGATCCCGAAAACGTGGTCAAAATAGCGCCGGTCAAACCGGTCTCGGAAGCTGGCGCGCGGATTTCGTCTGGGGTGATTTGATGACGCGGTTGATAAGCGAACCGAAGGTGTCGCTGCGAAAGCCTCTTCGAGTGGTTGCACGCAGCACTAAGTCTACGCAGGTGCGTCACTCCTGATCGTCCCGCCAGCTATGTCATCCCGAGCGCCGTCGAGGGACCTCACAAATGCGGAACGCGTGACCCAAGTAGGAGGGGTCCTTCGACTGCGCTCAGGATGACAACGTTTAGAATAGTCATTCCTTACCGGTAATGCGTGCGCACGATGTTCATCGGTAGAATGATGATTCAGACTATCCCATGAAACGCGTTTTTGGACTCGAAACGGAATACGGGATCACCGTTACCGGCACGGAAGCAGTGGATGTCGTCGCGGAATCGATCGAGCTGGTCCGGCATTACACCGAACACGGCGCCCACATGAAATGGGATTACGATTTGGAGGATCCGCACAACGACGCGCGCGGGTTCCGCGCCAAGGAATTATTGCAGGACACGGACGAGTCCGCCTATTACGAAATCGACAAGAACCGGCCGCTAAGCTTTGAGGAAATCAAAAGCGACCTCGTTCTTTCGAACGGCGCGCGATTCTACAACGACCACGCGCATCCGGAGTATTCCACGCCCGAATGCACGACCCTCGGTCAGATCGTCGCCCAGGATAAGGCCGGAGAACGGATCCTGGCGGAATGCGCTCGGCGCCGAAATGTGAAGCTGCCCCCCGACCAACAGGTGCGGCTGTACAAGAACAACACCGACTTCGTTGGCCACAGCTACGGTTGCCACGACAATTATCTGGTTTCGCGCGAGCTGCCCTGGGACCGCATCGTTGCCGGAATGCTGCCGTTTCTCATTACCCGGCAAATTTTTGCCGGTGCCGGGAAAATGGGAGTGGAAGCCGAGAGCGCGGCGAGTCAGCCCGGGATTTTTCAGATCTCGCAGCGGGCGGATTTTTTCAGCGTGATCGTGAGCATCGACACGATGAATCGGAGACCGTTAGTCAACACCCGGGATGAACCGCATGCCGACACCAATCGTTACCGGCGATTTCATGTGATCCTTGGCGACTCGAACATGAGCGAGTGGGCCACGGCTATGAAAATGGGAACGACTTCGCTGGTGCTCGACCTCATTGACCAGGGCAAAACTCCGCAGCTGGAAATCGCGCAACCGATCGATGCCCATAAATCGATTAGCCGCGATCAAACCTACGACTGGATCATTGAACTGAAGGACGGCCGGAAGATATCTGCGATCGATGTTCAGCGCGCCTATTTGAAAGCAGCGGCGGACATGGAGGGGCTTGGACAAGACGACGATCGCGCCTGGATATTGAAGGAATGGGAGAGCGTCCTCGACGACCTCGAACGCGATGTGATGATCACCCGCGACCGGATCGATTGGGCGGCCAAGAAATTTCTGCTCGAAGCGTTTCAGCAGGAGGAAAAGCTTTCCTGGACGGATCCGTGGCTGCAATCAGTGGATCTCGAATATCATAATATCGATTTTGAACAGGGGTTGTACTATGAACTCGTTAGGCAGGGGTCGGTCCGGCGGGTTGCGAGTGAAGAGGGGATCAAGCTGGCCATTTATAATCCGCCGGACACGACGCGAGCATTCTTTCGGGGCCGTTCGGTCGCGCGGTTCAATGACGAGATCTCGTCGATTCAGTGGGACGAGATCGTTTTTTCCAAGAATGGGGAGTCCTGGCGCGTTCCGTTGCCTGAGGCGGCACTGGATCAGCGGCTGATCGCGCTGAATCAGGCGGCCCGGAATGGCAAGGACGTGGCCGAATTTTTGCAGGCGATCGCGGGGGTGGGGTAAGGATTCGGAAAATTGGTGGTGCGGGACTCTGTCGAGCCATGAATTTGCTCTTGCCGCGGTAACTGTTCACCGAGCGATAATGGGCTCGACGGAGTCTCGCCCACCGGCAATAGCTGTCGGCGAGGAGGTTGGTTTGAGAAACGCGGTGGGCACCACGCGTTTTAACTACTCGGTTTCGTTGTAGCGGCGGTCTATGACCGCCGAGTCATTGGGGGCAGTCGATCGGAATAGGCCGCCTAACGGCAGCGCGGATTGGCAACGCGCTCGGAGATCGCGTTCCACCGGTTGAGCGACCGTCAGAGACCGCTACAAGGAACTCCGCATCCCCTTTGAGCTGTAGCAAGGCAGTCTTTTATCGGCCGCCTATGACCAGGTGATCAGCCGCAACTCATGCGACTGCAGCAGATGAGGATGGGTTGGCACGACGCGGATACTGAATGCGTAGGCGCCACTTTCTGAAGCCGGAACGGATCCCTCATAGATGTAGTTGCCGTCGCCGTTCCGGTGGCCTTCGGCCAATACTGTGATTGCCGGATTCTTGATTCCGCCGTTTTCGGATTCGCCATGGTAAGCCTCGACTCGGACATGCTGCGGGTCTACCGGCCCGAGATGAACACGGGCCCGGACCTGAAGCGATTCGCCGACCGGGATATTTTGTCGGTCCTGGTTGCCCACTTCGACCTCGTTGATCCGGACCTCTGACCAATCCTTACGGATCTTTGACTTCCACTGGCTCAGTTGAACCGCTCCAGCGCATTCCTCGCGGGCGAAATCGACATGCGATTTCGCGGCCGGAATGTAGAGGCGTTCAGTGTACTCCTTCACCATCCGGTGGGTATTGAAGACCGGTGTTACGCTCCGGATGGAGTCTCGCATCAATTGCAACCAGGCTAACGGCAGTTTGCCGTCCGGCTTGGCGTAGTACAACGGAATGATTTGGTTCTCCAACAGCTGGTAGAGGCTGTTGGTGTCGACTTCATTTTGAAATTCGATTGAGCCGCTCTCGATATCGGAGCCGATGGCCCAGCCATTGTTGCCGTTGTAACCTTCGCACCACCAGCCATCGAGCACGCTCAGATTGAGTCCCCCGTTAGGCGCGGTTTTCATTCCGCTGGTTCCGCTCGCTTCCTGCGGACGGAGCGGGTGATTCAACCACAGATCAACTCCCTGCACCAGGCGGCGGGCAATGTAACTGTCGTAGTCTTCCAGGAACACGATGCGGTTCTCCATTCCCGCTTCGCGGCTGAATTGATAAACCTGCTGGATCAAGGCCTTGCCGCCTTCATCCTGAGGATGAGATTTGCCGGCGAAAATGAACTGAACCGGCCGTGACCGGTCGTTTAAGAGCCGTTCCAGCCGCCCTTT
Source organism: Chthoniobacterales bacterium (assembly GCA_045809745.1). Taxonomy (GTDB): domain Bacteria; phylum Verrucomicrobiota; class Verrucomicrobiia; order Chthoniobacterales; family UBA10450; genus DATFCK01. The sequence continues at coordinate 12,440 of JBJMXE010000128.1, forward strand.
GTCGCTAAACAACAAAGCGCCCCGTTTGTAAGTGGCAAAACGACGAGCGAACCCGACCGTCAGGATCTCGGGATCGAGCAGGCGATTAGCCCGACGAACCATTTCAGGTGATTCGCCGATCCGAGCCCGACGCACCCGCACCCGTTCCCGCACAAATTCGATGAGGCGCAGCTTCAGCTTCTGGTGAGTATCCCAGAGCTGAGCGTCAGGAATGTCGATCACGCCGCGCCAAAACTCGGGTTCGGTGACGTGCTCCTCCCAGTTCCCGAGATACTTTTGATAAAGTTCTGCGAACTCCGGTGCCATCCACGTTTTGGTGTGAATGCCGTTGGTGATGCTGGTGATCGGAACTTCGTAGACCGGAACACCCGTCCACACTTCTTTCCAGATCGAACGACTAACGTCCCCGTGCAGTTTGCTGACGCCATTAGAATGGCGACTCAACCGCAGCGCGAGGATGGTCATGCTGAACGGATCGGTCGCGTTAACCCGGGTCTGACCGAACGTGAAGAGTTCGTCGAACGGGATGTTCAGTTCCCTGGCGAATTCTCCGAAGTATTTCCGCATCATTTCCCGCGGGAACGAATCGTTACCCGCTGGAACCGGAGTGTGCGTGGTAAAGACGTTTGCCGCCGCGACCACCTGCAACGCCGAATAAAAATCGAGCTTCTTCTCCGCGATGATGAGTCGAATCCGTTCCAGCGCCAGAAATGCGGAATGACCCTCGTTCATGTGGAACACTTCAGCTTCGATCCCGAGCGCGTTCAGCGCTTTAACCCCGCCGATGCCGAGCACGATCTCCTGTCGCATCCGCATCTCAAGATCGCCGCCGTAAAGCTCCGCCGTGATCAGCCGATCGGCGGCGTTGTTTTCGGGGATATCGGTATCGAGCAAATACAGATTGATGCGTCCGACATGTAGTTCCCAAATTTTTGCGTAGACCTCGCGATCCAGGATTCGCACACCGATCCGGACATTGGCGCCGTTCCGTTGCACCTCCCGAATCGGCAGATGATGGAAGTTCTGGTTGAGATTGATCGCGTGCTGAATGCCGTCTTTATCGATCTCCTGGCGAAAATAGCCGTGCCGGTACAGCAAACCGATGGCAACGAACTTCAGGTCGAGGTCGCTGGCCGATTTGCAATGATCGCCGGCCAGGATGCCTAGACCGCCGGAATAATTCGGGACGGATTCGTGGAAGCCGAACTCAGCCGAAAAGTAAGCGACCGGCTTTTGCATTTGGCTGCCTGCCCCGGTTTTTCCGTAGGTATCCGGCCGTTCGCAATATTTCCGGAAGCTGTCGTGGACCTGCTTGAGTTCGCGAAGGAATGCTTTGTCCTGAGCCAGCTCTTCCAGCCGACCTTGGCGAGATAACTGTAACATCCGAACCGGGTTGTGATTAGTCCGATCCCATAGGGCGGGATCGAGGTGCCGGAACAGCCGGCGGGCGGACGGTTCCCAGGTCCACCACAGGTTAAAACTGATATCGCGCAGCGGCTCGAGCGACGCCGGGAGGGTAGGGGTGACGTTGTAAGTTTGAAACGTAGGCATGGCCAAGGGACGACGCTGTTAGCGTTCAGCAGTCATTAAATCAAGAAACATTCCACTGTATGGCGCAAAGCGAGGAATGTGCCTCCGGACGGCCGCGCGGGAAAATCCAATAATCAGGGTTGATCCACCTCCCGCCGGTCCACCTCTATATATAGAGCAGACACTCAATCAGCCTCAACGCCTCCGGCCCATTGCTGCGACCGTGGGGTTGCTGGTCGACGCGCGGCTGGACCGGGCGCCACCACTAAGCCGATCAGGAAGCCGCCCACCAAGCCGCACAGATGGGCCGACATGCTTACCTGCGGGGTGGATAAATCGAAAACCGTCTGGATAACAACGATCATCACGATGTTGAGAAGCCGCTGCCGCACTTCGGGGCTGTGGTGATCGCGCAGCAAAAATGCCGCCCACGCTCCGACAATTCCCATGACGCAACCGGAGGCGCCCACGACATCGGCGTCATGAACAAGGTGCAGCCGCCAAAGCAGCAGGACACCGGCGGTGGAACAGATACCTGCGATCAAATAGCAAACCGTGAATCGGATAGACCCAATTGCTCGTTCGAATGGGGGACCGAGGACATAGAGCGCGAATAAGTTGAACAAAAGATGAACCCAGCCAGCGTGGAGAAAGAGTGCAGCAATCAGGCGCCAATACTCATGACCGAATAGAACCAGAATGGGTTCCAATGCCCCAAGCCTGAACAGAACCTCACCTTCGTTATACCCGCGGCCGAGAAACAACAGCTCCACCCCAAACACAAGGACATTAATGACAATGAGAAGTGTCACTGCGGGTGCTCCGCGAACTCCGCGTGGTTCAGTCCGGAATCTTCTTCCGCGATGAAACGCGGAAGCAGGCAGCTCTCCGGCCTGTTGCCGGATCTCCAGCGTGCGCAGGGCCCGAATCTCATCACGGAGTTCGGCGCTCGGATGTAGCCATTGCAGCGCCGAGGCGAGGCGTCTGGCTGATCGGTAATTTCCGAGCGTCGCCAGTTCGGTCATTTTCTTCAATCCGATCGCGGGGAGAAACAGGAGCGCGAACCAGGCACCCGCGCCGATGTAACCAGCCTGGTCGCGAATCAGCACCCAGGAAACTCCGGTTACGGCGAGAACGACGCCGGCGGCGATGCGCCAGCTGCGCTGCCCGGAATCTGATCGCCAACCGCGAGCAACTACAGCGACGGGCGAAACCAACGCGAGAAACAGAAAGATGTGATTCAGATCTACCAAAATATTTAGAGTTTTACCTTCTAAGTAGGCGGAGGGACGAGCTTGTCTCGTCCCACTATTTGGCATCTCCCGGTCCTGCGCGATGGCGGCGGAAAAATATGGGAGGAGACGAGTTCGTCCCTCCGGCAGTTGTTGGAGCGAAATTGCCCGCCGCCGTTGCTGCGCGGTGTCGATCCCACTCTTGCCCAAAACTCCTGATCATGATCATGATCGAGAGCAGGATCGGAATCGTGAACATGAGCATCATTATAACTTACTATTTGGATGTGGTCTCGTCCTGGTGCTACTGGTCCGAACCGGCCTGGGCGGCGCTGAAGCAACGCTACGAGGGGCGAGTGGCCTTCCAGTGGAAGATCGCGCTCATGGATAAATCAGGACTGCCGACGTCGCGCGAGCAGCACGAATGGTATTACCGCCGCAGCGGTGTGCTGATGGGCTCTCCTTTCATGCTGCGGTGCGATTGGGCTGATTTTGGCGCAGCCGAATACCTTGTGCCGAATTGCATCGCTGAAGCCGGAAAGGATTTTGGGTATTCCGATGATCGCCTGCGGCTGACACTGGCTAGTGCCGCTTTGCGCGAAGGCAAAAAGGTCGGGGAGTGGGACATTGCGGCCGAAGTGGTTGGCCGGATAATGCCGTTAGGCGACGCACGATCGCTGCTGGAGAAGGCGAAGTCATCGGACGTGGAAAAGAGAGTTCGGGAGAGCACCGAAGAATTTCATCGATTGCAAGTAACACAACGGCCGACGTTCGTACTCGATACTAATATCGGCGATCGCGCAGTGTTCTCCGGCTTCGCCACTGCCGATCCGATGGAAGCTGCCATCGAATCGATGCTTGATGACGCAGACGCCTATGCTGTTTTCGGCGCTCATTTCGGCGGTCCACCGAGCTGACGGCGGAAGGTTTTTGGTTGTGGTCCGTTGATCGAGGCATACGCTAGACCAACGTTAAAAAGGAGAATCGCGACCATGAGCACAGCCATTGCGCCCGAGAAAGCCGGCACCACAAAAGTAACTCAGCTCGACCAGCTGAAACAGTTCACCAAAGTCGTAGCCGATACCGCTGACTTTGAGACGATTAAGGATTTCAAGCCGCAGGACGCGACAACGAACCCAAGCCTGGTGTACGCCGCTACCCAGAAACAACAGTACGGACATTTACTGGAACAGGTCGTCAAAGATCGAAAAGGTTCCGGTTTAACGGGTCAGGCGCAGATCGAAGACATTTGCGATCATCTGCTGGTCCAATTCGGCGCTGACATTCTTCAGATTGTGCCCGGCCGTGTTTCGACCGAAACCGACGCGCGTCTCTCGTTTGATGTTGAGGGTTCGATCAACAAAGGACGACGTTTGATTGAACTTTATGAGGAGCGGAAAATTCCGCGCGAGCGAGTTCTGATCAAAATCGCCTCCACCTGGGAAGGCCTTCTTGCTGCCGAACAACTGCAAAAGGAAGGAATCTTCTGCAATTTGACCTTGATGTTTTCGCTCCCCCAGGCAGTCCGCGCCGCGGAAGCGAAAGTGCAGTTGATCTCGCCGTTCGTCGGTCGGATTTATGATTGGTACAAAAAAGAAAACAAACGCGATTATCAAGGCGCGGAAGATCCCGGCGTGCAATCAGTCGTTGAAATCTACAACTATTACAAAAAGTTCGGCTACAAGACCGAGGTGATGGGAGCGAGTTTTCGGAACATCGGACAGATTCGCGAACTGGCCGGCTGTGATTGCCTAACGATCAGTCCGGAGCTGATGAAGGAATTGGCGGAATCGACCGAGCCAATGCAGCGCAAACTCGATCCAGAAAAGGCCAAGTCGGCTAAGGTTGAAAGACTGGAGCTGGACGAGAAGAAGTTTAAATATTTGCTGAACGACAACGCGATGGCTTACGAGAAAACGGGCGAGGGGATACGTAAATTCGCGGCCGATATCGTTAAGTTAGAGAAATTTGTGGCAACGAAGCTCGGCTAAACGTCGGCTGCTCCTGCAGCAGCGGAAGCGGGCGAGTGCATGTTCAACGTCGTCCTGGTCGAACCGGAGATTCCGCCGAACACTGGAAACATCGGTCGGTTATGTCTTGCCACGGCGTCTGTTCTTCACCTGGTCGAGCCGCTTGGCTTCAGCTTGAGTGATAAACAACTGAAACGGGCAGGGCTCGATTATTGGAATGAGGTGCAGCTACGCACCTGGAAAACCTTCCACCATCTGCGGTCAGCCGAGGACAGCGCTAAACGATTCTTTTTCCTAACGACCAAATCAGACCGGCCCTACTACGACGTCAAATTTCAGTCCGGCGATTTCCTGGTGTTCGGGCGTGAGACGAAAGGGTTGCCGGAGCGATTGCTTGCAGAAAACGAACCGCACACAATTACGATTCCAATGCACGGAACCCGTAGTCTAAACCTGGCGACGGCGGTGGCCATTGTGCTGTTCGAGGCGGTTCGTCAGCAGCAAAAATCCTAGGGCGAGTCGCGGCACGCTGCTGCTCTGTGGCCGGCGCAATTTCGTGTGTTCGAATGACTTAGAACGGGCACGCCGAAATCCGCTCCCAATCGGTGATCACAGCCGCGCAAATCGAGCTGCACCAAGCACTTATAGAATTAGTTAAGGATGTTGAATAACTGCGCGGCACGAGGTGTCCAAAATAAGGAAACTAATTGGGATAAAAACTTATGAAACGAATCTTATTTGCAGTTTGTATCGGCACACTCGCCCTTTCCGTCGGGGCTTCTGCCGAGACACAACAGGAACGAGCGGCCGCCGCCGGCGGAAATAAGGGGCGCCGCGCTGCCGTAACAACGACGGCTCGGGCGACCGGGCGCGCCAATGTTCAGCGGCCGCAGCAGCTTGCCGCCCGTCAGAACACGTCGGCTCGGACCTTCAACCGGCAGCGGACGGTCACCCCGCAGACTAGCACCCGTTCACTAGCGAGAACGAACCACACCACGGCTCGGGAACGCAATATCCAGCGGGCACAGGTTAACAATAATACGGCGGTGACGAATGCGACCGCGGGCGATCAGTTCACGCGTCGCCAGGCGTTGCGGCAGCAACGCAACAACACCGCGGTCACAAACGGGACCTCGGGTCTGACGCGTCGCCAGGCGTTGCGGCAGGACCGGATCGCGAACGCGAATTCCGGCATCAACCGCAACGTGACGGTGAATCGCACCCGCAACGTAAACCGAAACGTCACATTGGTTAACAACTGGCGCGGCTCACAATTTGCCGGGCAGCGTTATAGCGCGTTCCGCAGTTACCATCGGGTGTGGCATGACCGCGGTTGGTGGGATTCTAATTACGGCCCCAGCTTAACCTTCGTTTTCGGTGCGCCATACTTTTGGAACAGCGGCTACTGGTATCCCGCCTGGGGTTACAATCCCGGGTACGTTTACCCGTACGATGGACCGATTTACGGAGCCTCAAACTTAACGCCCGATCAGATCGTCACGAATGTTCAGATCCAACTTCGCGATGCCGGCTATTATGCCGGTGCGATCGACGGGGTGCTCGGTCCGCAAACGCGCTACGCGTTGGCAGCCTTCCAGGCTGATAATGGACTGGCTGTGACTTCAGCCGTGGATGAACCGACGTTAGCCACGATGGGATTGGTATAATTTTCCCAAACAGCCGCGATTAACAGTTCGCGGCTTATCATAAGAGCACAAGGTGCCGCGCGGTCGAGTGATCGCGCGGCCTTTTTGCGTACCCGTTTGTTGAGGACGCCTCACAGCAACATTGACGGATTGGTTATGTTGAAATAGTAGCAATCAAGACCTGAGCGAACGCTCTTAACCCGCACGCTATGAAATCGATACTTGTTCTGACATGCTGCCTCGCGCTTGGAATCACTTTCAGCCACGCCGAGCCGGTGAAGGAAGGAAAGGGCAAAGGCAAGGCACGCCAAGGCCAGGCTCAGCACGTCGCACCTCAGCACACTGGTCGAATCGGGGGCACGAAACACGCCCGGGTTAACCGTCAGGACGTGAATCGCGGCGGGACGATGAACTCGAGCGCTACCAGCGGCGCCGCCCATCATAAGGCAGCGGCGAAGCACGGTCAGTTCAATCGTGCCGCCGGCACGCAGACGGATGTCGCAGCGGCGGGGCAGGGCACGAAGGCCGGGCGAGCTCAGGTGAAACACTATGAACTCGCTAATGCGCGGCGGAACAACATTCAGAGCGAAACCTTTCAATCCAATCGGCGAATCGTTGGCGCCGAAAACTGGCATGGCGAACGTTATGTCGCTTTTCGAAATTACCACCCGCTGTGGCACGATCACGTGTGGTGGACAGCACATTACCCGCGGGTCGTTTTGATCGGCGGCGGCTGGTATTATTGGAATGCAGGTTTTTGGTATCCGGCATGGGGATATGACACCGGCGCCAGCTTTTATCCATATGACGGGCCGATTTACGGCTACAACGAGCTGCCTCCCGATCAGGTGGTGGCGAACGTGCAGGAGGAACTTCAAAACCAGGGGTATTACCACGGCGAGGTGGACGGAATGCTTGGGCCGCAAACGCGCGCGGCGTTGGCAGATTACCAGCGAGACCACGATCTCTACACCACGTCCGCGATCGATCAGCCGACGATGGATTCGTTAGGCTTCAGTTGAGTCGTCCGCGGGCCGGTTCAATGCAGGGATGAGCTTGTCTCGTCCCACCATCTGTTGCCGTTTGGAGTTAATATTTGGGACGAGACAAGCTCGTCCCTCCGCTGATTCGATGGTGCAACGGTGGTTGTATGAACCACCGAAGCGTTATACAGATGCTCGCGCGCCGAGCGCCTTTACCGCACCCAATATGACGCCCGTCAATTCCGAACCGCAGCTGATTGCGCGCGATCTGCATCAATCGTTTCAATTGGGTCCGAGACGAATTGAAGTGCTGCGCGGCATCTCGATGAACGTTTCGCGTGGAGAAGCGGTTTTCCTGTGCGGCGCCTCAGGCGCGGGTAAGACGACGTTGCTCTACACCCTGGCCGGATTGGAACGACCGCAATCGGGCACAGTCGACTTTGCCGGTCAGCGGCTTTACACCGGCCGCTCATCAGCTCAAGCCCGGCTGCGAAACCGCAAAATGGGTTTCGTTTTCCAAGGTTACTTTCTCCTGCCGGAACTAACCGCGTTAGAGAACGTGGTGCTTCCCGGAATGATTGACGCGAAAACCCGGCAGGAAGCTGCTGAATCGGGATTGGCGGCAGTCGGTTTGCAGGATCGGATGAATCATCTGCCGGCGGAACTATCAGGAGGCGAGCAACAGCGCGTCGCCATCGCGCGCGCCCTAACGAATGATCCTGAAATTGTGTTCGCGGATGAGCCGACCGGTAACCTGGATTCCAAATCCGGCGAAGTGATTATCGACCTTCTGTTGCAACTGGCGCGGGACCGGCAAAAGACACTCCTTGTGGTGACGCACGATGAACGTCTCGCGACTCGCGGCGACCGCACGTTGCGAATCGTCGACGGCCTACTTGAATAGGTCGGATGGATCACCCCACTGATTCCTGGCGGCATGGGCGGAGCAGAGCGCGAAAATAAACACGCACCGGCAGCGGCGTATGCTATATTAATGAGTGCTGGGTAACCCACGGCACGAAGTCCTCATAATCTATGAAATCTTCGACTGGTGACGGTGCAGATCAGGCAGTTCTGGACAAACCTTCGGCCCGCGGCGCGTCGGCCAAAGAAGCGACCAAGCCGGCTGTGGATACCGAGTCAGCGGAAAGCGGCCGCACGGTGAAGGCGCCGAAAATTTACATCGATGGCGAATTCTTGGGCGAAAAGGACGCCAAGATTTCTGTATTCGATCACGGCCTGCTCTACGGCGACGGAATCTTTGAGGGTATTCGCTTTTACAACGGTCGCGTCTTCCGGTTGGAAGAGCATTTGGAACGACTGTGGGATTCAGCGCGTTCCATTTGTCTTGAGATACCGATGTCGATGCCGGGGATGACTGAGGCGCTGCTTGAGACGATTCGGCAAAACGATTTACGAGACGGATATATTCGTCTGGTGGTGACGCGCGGCGTCGGCAATCTGGGTCTCAACCCGGTCCAATGTAAGAAGCCAAGCGTTATCATTATCGCCGCGACAATCGCATTGTATCCGGCGGAGATTTACGCGCGTGGCCTAACGGTGGTGACCTGTGCAACTCGTCGCACCAGTCCAAGCGCTCTGAACCCAGCAGTAAAATCTTTGAATTATCTGAATAACGTCATGGCCCGGATTGAAGCGAACCTGGCCGGCGCGGACGAAGCGCTGATGTTGAACGAAGCCGGCAACGTGTCCGAATGCACGGCCGACAACGTTTTCGTGATCAAGCATGGCCAAATATTCACCCCGCCGATTAGTGCCGGTGCATTGAGAGGTATTACCCGATCAGTGGCATTCGAACTGGCGGCGGAGATGGGTTTGCGGATCACCGAAACCGACATCACCCGTCACGACGTGTTCATCGCCGACGAATGTTTCCTAACCGGAACTGCGGCGGAACTGATCCCGGTAATCAAGGCCGACGGCCGGGTTATTGGAAATGGAACACCGGGACCGATCACCACGCGCATGATTGCCCGGTTCCGCGAAGTCACGCGTGAAACCGGTACGCCGATATATATATAGAGAGAGCGGCAAACCCGTCGGCGCAGAAGGTGCTCAGGGGAACTTCCGGTTGAATTTTTGCGCTTCTTGTAGGTCTAATACACACAGACAATGTTGTGCGACGTTTGCAAATGTAATGACGCCACGGTTTTCCTGACGCAGATCCTCGAGGGGAAGATGCAGAAGGTGAATCTTTGCGATGCTTGTTCCAAAGAAAAGGGAGTGCAGGATCCAACCGGGTTTGCACTGGCCGATCTGCTGTTGGGCATTGGCGCAGCTGAGGAACTCGAAAAAGGCGCTTCCACCGAGCGTTGCCTGGTGTGCGGTTATACTCAGGCTGATTTCAAGAAGACGGGGCGGTTGGGATGCAGCTCTTGTTATGCAACTTTCGCTGAAGGTCTCGCAACTTTACTTAAAGCAATGCACAAAGGCACCGAACATGTCGGTAAGCTGCCGCAACGCGCTCATCGCGCCGTTGAGTTGAGCGATCAGATGCGCACGCTCAACGAGAATCTTCAAAAAGCTGTCGCGGAAGAGAATTACGAAACGGCCGCGTCCTTGCGCGATCAAATCAAACAGCTCGAGCACGAGCTGGCAAAATAAGCGCTGTGAAATTTTCGAACGTCATGTCCACCGCCGGCGAATGGCTGCGCGGTGAAGGGCCGCATCATCAGATTGTGATCAGCAGCCGCGTCCGGCTGGCGCGCAATCTTCGGAACCGCTCATTCCCGGGCTGGGCCAAGAAGGCCGAGCGCACTTCGGTTTTGGAGATGATCAAACCGCCAGTCGAAGAGCTTTCTGAGATGCAGGACTCATTTTCGGAGCTGCTTCAGGATCTTTCTGCATTAGAGAAACAGGTTCTGGTTGAGCGTCACCTGATCAGCCGCGAACACGCGGCTAAAAACGTTGGCAGCGCAATCGTGATGAATCGCAAGCAAACCCTCAGCGTAATGATTAACGAAGAAGACCATCTGCGGATGCAATCGATTCGTTCCGGTCTCCAGCTGAAGCAGGCTTTCAAGCTGGTCGATAAGATCGACAGTGCGCTGGAGACGAAGCTGGATTTCGCCTACGACCCACGGCTCGGCTATCTCACAGCCTGTCCGACCAACGTGGGAACGGGCATGCGAGCTTCGGCCATGCTGCACCTGCCCGGCCTCGTCCTGAGCGAACTCATTAACCAGGTCATCCAGGCGGTCAGCAAGATCGGTTTAGCCGTTCGAGGCCTGTATGGAGAGGGCACCGAGGCCATGGGTAATTTGTTCCAAATCTCTAACCAGACGACACTTGGCGAGAAAGAAGACGAGATCATCAACCGCCTGAGCAAGGTGATCGAGACCATCATCGAGAAGGAGCACGACGCCCGCCAGGTCCTGATCCAAAGAAAGTGGAATACTCTCTCAGATCAGATCGGTCGGGCGTACGGTGTGCTTACTTTTGCTCATGCCATGACCTCCAAGGAAGCGCTCAACCTGCTTTCGGTCATTAAACTCGGGGTCGATCTCGGCGCCTTTCCAGAAGATCGCCGGTTACCGATCGATGAGCTGTTCATCGACACTCAACCGGCGCATCTTCAAAAAAGCTCTCAACAAAAACTTACCGCAGAAGAACGTGATCATCTTCGCGCGCAAATCATCCGCGAGCGTTTGAAAGTGTTCCCTAAACCTGATATCAGTAAACTGGCGAAGGAAACGGGAAACGGTTCGGCGCCATCGAACAATGAATAATTTTACACCGCGAGCGCAGCAGGTCCTGGCACTTGCTCGAAAGGAAGCCGACCGGTTTAACCACAACTACGTCGGCACCGAACATTTGCTGCTTGGCCTGATCAAGTTAGGCCAGGGGGTTGCAGTCAACGTCCTGCAGAAAATGGGACTCGATCTCGAAACCGTTCGGATGGAAGTCGAGAAACAAGTCGGTTCGGGCCCTGAAACCAAAATGGTCGGCAACATTCCTTATACACCGCGAGTGAAAAAAGTTTTGGCGCTAGCCGGAAAAGAAGCGAAGGCGCTGAATCATTCGTATGTAGGCACCGAGCACATTCTTCTCGGTTTGTTGCGCGAAGGCGAAGGCGTTGCCGCGCGCGTGCTGAAGAGCCTCGAGGTCGATATCGAGCGGACGCGTAACGAAATCCTCAAGGAACTCGATCCCAACTTCACTCCGCCGGAAGCGGAACAGGAAGGTGGCGAACCCACTTCCAAGAAGGATGTCAAAACACCGGCCTTGCGCGCGTTTGGCCGCGATCTGACGGAGCTGGCTAAGAAAAACGAACTTGATCCGGTCATTGGGCGCCGGAACGAAATCGAGCGCGTCATCCAGGTGCTCTGCCGTCGCACCAAGAACAACCCAGTGCTGATCGGTGAAGCCGGCGTCGGCAAGACCGCGATCGCGGAAGGTTTGGCTCAGGAAATTGCGAACGGAAACGTGCCGGAACTGTTGCGCGACAAACGCGTAGTCACTTTGGACCTCGCGCTGATGGTTGCAGGCACGAAGTATCGCGGCCAGTTCGAAGAGCGAATCAAGGCCGTGATGGACGAGATTCGCCGCTCCAAAAACGTCATTCTATTTATTGATGAGCTTCACACCATCGTCGGCGCCGGATCTGCCGAAGGCGCGATGGATGCCTCGAACATCATCAAGCCGGCTCTCAGTCGCGGCGAGCTCCAGTGCGTCGGGGCCACGACGATGAACGAGTACCGCAAGTACATCGAGAAAGACGCTGCGCTCGAACGGCGTTTCCAGACCGTGAAAGTAGATGCTCCGACGATCGAAGAAGCGATCGAGATTTTGAAGGGACTTCGCCCGAAGTACGAAGCTCACCACAAAGCGAAGTTGACCGATGAAGCTCTGGAAACCGCAGTGAAGTTTTCTGAGCGATACATTACGGGCCGTTTCCTGCCGGATAAGGCAATCGACGTGATGGATGAGGCCGGTGCGCGGGCGCGTATTAACGCCATGACCCGGCCGCCGGATGTGAAAGAGATCGAACGCGAAATCGAAGAAATCCGGGTTGAGAAGGAAGCTGCCATCAAGGCCCAGGATTTCGAGAAAGCTGCTTCGCTGCGAGACAAGGAAAAGCAGACGAAAGAAAAGCTCGACACAATTCTCGCCAAGTGGCGCGAAGAACGCGAAGAAAAGCAAGTGCTCGTGACCGGCGAGGACATGATGCACATCATTTCCAAAGTCACCGGCGTTCCGCTCCAGCGGATGGAGCAGGCTGAGACCGAGAAGCTCCTCAAGATGGAGGACGAGCTGAAGAGTAAGGTTATCGGGCAGGACGAAGCCGTTACCGCAATTTCGAAAGCACTCCGCCGCAGCCGCGCTGATCTCAAGGATCCGCGCCGCCCGATCGGTTCATTCATCTTCCTCGGACCGACTGGTGTCGGAAAAACTTTCCTCGCACAACGGTTAGCCGAATTCATGTTTGGCGACCGTGACGCGCTGATTCAGATCGACATGTCGGAGTACATGGAAAAGTTCACCGCCTCGCGGTTGATCGGATCGCCTCCGGGATACGTCGGTTACGAAGAGGGCGGGCAATTATCCGAAGCGGTTCGGCGCCGACCCTATGCTGTGGTTTTGTTCGACGAAATCGAAAAAGCGCATCCGGATGTGATGCATCTGTTGCTCCAGATTTTGGAGGACGGAAAAATCACCGATTCGCTGGGACGAAAAATCGATTTCCGGAACACCATTATCATTATGACTTCGAATGTGGGCGCGGAGACACTCCGTAAGCAGACGACCATGGGTTTCGGTGCGGTGAAGCCAATCGGCGAGCACGAATATGATACGATGCGTGACAAGCTGCTCGAGGAAGCGAAGAGAGCGTTCAAACCGGAATTTATCAACCGGCTGGATGACATCATCGTCTTCCATCAGCTGACCAAGAACGACTTGATGAAGATCGTGGATCTCGAGGTGGAAAAGGTTCTGAACCGGGTAAAGGCCAAAGAGGTCAACATCGAGCTCGAGCCTTCAGCCAAGGAATTTCTGATCGAGAAAGGTTACGATCCGCAGTATGGCGCGCGTCCAATGCGCCGAGCGGTGGAGCGATACCTGGAAGATCCGTTCGCGGAAGAGTTACTTCGCGGCAATGTGAAACCTGGCGACGTAGTCCATGTGGCTGCTGCCGAAGGCAAACTCGCGTTCCGCGTGGCCGAACCACACGCGACGCCGGCGAGCGCAAGCTAACTGCAGGGGTTGGAGGGACACGCGTCGTCGTGTCCCAAATTAATGGGCGCTGACGGAGCAGCGCCCTTCAGGTTACCAACGGAGGGGGTTGAGCTCGCCTTGAAAAGGCCAATGTTCGCCATTTTTCACCAATCCCGCCCGCACAGGGTTGTTCACGACGTATTCCCACTTTGAGCCGTAGCTCTCATGCTGCCGCAGCTGGGTATCCCAGAAGTCTCGTTGCCAAATTGGCTGCTCGTGCGGCCGCGGCCACTCTCTCGACGCAAGACTCTTCCAATACGCCACCCATTTTTGAATCGGCTCGATCGGAACTTTAGCGGGCGAGCAAAAGAAGTGAATGTGGTTAGGCATGATCACGTACCGGCCGACTAACCACGATTCAGACCGCTTCCATGAGGTCACAATTGTTTTAGCCACGTCGGTTTTGGCAAGGATAGGAGCCTTGTCCTGGCTGCAAACGGTAATAAACACGATGATCGGCTGGTTTACCGTATCGATCACTGAATGATGAGCCGGGTGCCTTCTCCCATCCCCTGCGGTGTGCATTTGCACCATCCTATCTGGAGGGACACGCGTCGTCGTGTCCCAAATTAATGGGCGCTGACGGAGCAGCGGCCTCCGGGCAGAAATCCGCGGAGACGGTTACGCCCTTGGATGCGCGCCAGCGTAAGCTTTTTTCAACCGCTCCACCGTCACGTGGGTGTAAATCTGGGTGGTGGACAAGCTGGCGTGGCCTAACAATGTCTGCACACTTCTAAGATCCGCGCCGCGATCGAGCAGGTGCGTCGCGAAACTATGGCGCAGTTTGTGAGGGCTGATCGAAATGGGAATCGATGTGTGTCGCAGATACCGTTTCAGGATCAACCAGATCGATCGAGCGGACATCGTCCGGCGGGATTTATTGATGAAGAGTTTGCCGGTATGAACATTGGCGGCCGCGCGATACTTCGAGATCGCTTCGATCGCCGGGCAGCCGACAGGACAAACCCGCTCTTTCGAACCTTTGCCGAACACCCGAACGGACTCGGTGTAAGGATCAAGATCCCCGACGTCGAGCCCGGCCAACTCGCTTAATCGCAAACCGCTGCTGTAGAAAAGCTCCATGATAGCGGCGTCTCGCAAAGGCATCCAGGTCGGTGCGGCCCGTTCCTTCGCTACCTTTAGAGGCGCTGCCAAAAGCTCGTCCACCTGTTGCCGCGTGAGGACCATCGGCAGTTTTTTGTCGAGCTTCGGCAACTGGAGTTCACGCGTCGGGTCATGTCGAAGTTTTTTTCGGTTAACAAGAAACCGATAGAAGGTGCGGAGCGCGGAGAACTGAAGCCGCACGTAGGAACGCGCCTGGTTTCGCTTCATTAGCCGAAACAGGTAATCGCGGAACTGATCGGCGCCGCAATTCTTCCACGGGGTCTGGAGTGCAGCGGCTGATTCCACCAATGCGTGTGAATAAGCCTTCAGCGTTCGCGGTGACGCGTTCCGCTCCACCGCCAGATAACGGAGGAACTCATCAACTAACGCGTCGTTTGACTTTGTGCTGTTGGCCATGCGCTTGACTCAGCGACTACACATCGGCCCACTAAAGACACGAAACAAACGAAATGCGAAGGGGAGAAGAGATTGGCCATTAAACACACGAAATCGGAACGCTGTGTCCGCCGGCAATTCCAGATAAGAGGCGGTCCGCTAAACCGCGAAAGAACGCGAAAAAGGCGAAGGGAATTCAGGCGAGGCGGTAATGACAGCAAACGCCCTGTCCGGTTGTAGCCGGGTCGCGCAGCCCGGTCCTTCTTCCCGACTCCCGGCGTCACCGCCGCCGGCCGCAAGGGCATTTCGTGTGTTTCGCGGGCAGTACAACCACGGGCTGTGATTTAATACTGAGGCTTTTCGATGGTGTATCGCGTCGTCGCCGCCTGAGCGCTCCCGCTCAACTGACTTTTGAAGATCGGTGGCGGATTTGTCGAAATCAGTTCGATCTTCTTGAGAACGAACTCGGGATAGAAACCGTTGCTGGCGGGTTCGTAAACCGTCTGGCCGCTAAATTCGCCGTACAATCGGTATTCGTAATTATTATCGCTCCCGAAGTTCAATTGCTCGCGATCAGGAGCCAGTTTCTCATTTTCGTTCAACATCACCATTTTTGCGGTGGACCACGGCTGACCGGGTTTGCGCACGTAGCCCCAAAACTTGAAATCCGGTTTGTAGTAACGCCGCCCGATGTAGTAATCGCCCGGCGGTTCGGAGGCAATGCGCTGCGCCACGTCGATGCGAGCTTGTTGAATCCCGGTCGGAGCGGTGGTGACACAGCTGGTGAGGGAGAGAACTGCACACAGCCGCAAAATTGAGTTAGCCAGGCGTGAATTCATTCCGTGCAATCCTGTATCGCAGCTGTGGTTGTTGCGCAAACGACACTCACGCCCATTCATCGGAAGGGCATGTGGGGTGGCGCCGCACATACCGGGTTTGAGCTTGCGTCCGCGAAGTTCATCGGTCGATTCTGTTTGGATCAGAACTTTCGGTTCGCTAAACTGCTCGGCGCCCATGATCGAGCTCGAGGTATACGCTGCTGGCGTTCGCGACCTGAACAAAATCCTGGAGCTCGATCACGAGCTCGAGACGATCGCTGGGTTGCGCTACAAAATCGATAGCAACCACGACCTGGTGTATCTGGAGCTCGACGATGAACCCACGATTACGTTTCGGGAAATTCGCGCAATGTTTCGTCGGCTCGGATTGGACCCCCGATTCGTCGGCGCTATTCCTCCGGAACTGCGTCCGAAATCGAAGACGCAGTTAATGAGTGTCTGAACGGCAGCTTAACCGCGCGCTTCGATAGAGTTCCCTCCTGATCATGCTCCTGCTCCTGATCATGATCAGAGGGAATTAGCGTCCCACGTTCACGGATCACCGACCGTATTCCTGCTCCTGAGGCATGTGTACGTCACCGCCCGGTTGGAGCGCGACAACGTTAGTTATGGAGCACCGCCTACGCCGCGCGAAAAGCAGCGATTCCGATCATGATCATGAGCAGGAGCAGGAGAAATAATGGGATGCCTCGGAGACTGCGTCCCTATCTGCTATAGCTACGTGCGAAGTCCGCGCCCGCTGCGGTAAAACAATGCCGGCCAAAACTCCACTTGCACAAGTGCACAGCGATGTGAACACGGTGTATGGTAGCGGACTGCACCTGAGAACGATTACCTAATGCTCGCACGGTTCTTCATCGCCCTTGGTGCTCCGCTGATTCGGTTTTCCCGGTATCTGGGCGAGTTGGTGTTATTGGCCGGTGACACTTTCCGCTCAATATTCACGCAGAAGCTTCGCTGGCGCTTGTTCCTGAACCAGATAGTGGAGGTCGGTCTGCTTTCGCAGCTGGTTGTGGTAATCACCGGCGCTTTCACCGGCGCGGTGTTTTCGGCCCAGACCTATTTTCAGTTCAACAAGTTAGGCATGGGCTCCGCCGTCGGCGCGGTGGTGTCAGTCGCGATTTGTCGGGAACTCGGGCCGGTGCTTACGGCGTTGATGGTGACCGGTCGCGTGGGCGCCGCCATGTCGGCAGAAATCGGAACGATGAAAGTGACCGAGCAGATCGACGCGTTGCGGGCCTTAGCGGTGTATCCGACTGATTACCTGGTAGTGCCGCGGGCGATGGCCATGATGGTGGCGATGCCACTGCTCACGGCCGAATGCATCGCCGTTGGGATCGGCGTTGGCTACCTGGTCGCTATCTCTTTGCTGGAAGTAAATGGCACTTACTATATGGCGAACATGGTGCGGTGGACGCGAAACCGCGACATCATCATGGGGTTATCGAAGGCGTTTTGTTTCGGCATTCTGATTGTCTTTATCAGCTGCCACAAGGGCCTAACCGCACGTGAAGGCGCGGTCGGGGTGGGACAGGCCACCACGGAGGCGGTGGTGAATGGGTCGCTGGCGGTGCTGATCTGTAATTTCTTCCTAACGATGACCCTGAACATCATCTATCCGGCGGGGTATCAGTAGGCGCCCGCAACAGATGAGTGCTGCTACTGAATTGTAGTCGCCTCTGCCCAGTCGAAGCGCCGTTCCCGCACGGCGACAGAGCGCCGTGGCTACAGCCCGGATAACGCCGCGCGATCGGAGGGACGAGCTTGTCTCGTCCCACTATGAATCACAAGACGCTGGCATCGCGGAATAAGACAGTTATGGAGAGGAGACGAGCTCGTCCCTCCGTTACACACGAAGACGAATGCCAGGCGGAGCGCTTGCCCTTGAACGGCCGCTGGCAACCTGGCCCGGTTTGAGTGTTGAACCCACCGGCTTCAGCGTTGAACGTTGCGGGTGATCGATCTGGCGGCTTCTCCAACGGCAACGACGACGTCGCCGCAACCAAACGGTGCGCCGATGATTGCTGTTCGAGCATTAGTGAAAGGAATCGGTCATCAGGAAATTCTCCGTGGAGTGGATCTCGAAGTCGGGCACGGTGAAACACTGGCTATTATCGGACGAAGCGGCGGCGGCAAAAGCGTTCTGCTCAAGAACCTGATCGGGCTAATGCAGCCGGACGCTGGCGAAATTTTGATCGAAGGACAAAACATCATCGGTTTGAACGAGCGTCAACTGGGTGCCATCCGCCAGAAAATCGGCATTCTGTTTCAAGGGGCCGCTCTGTTCGACTCGATGACCGTTGCTGAAAACATCAGCTTTCCTTTGCGGGAAGCGGGCGAGCGCAACGCAAAGACGATCGCGGACAGTGTTCGCGACATGCTGGACGTGGTAGAACTCGAGGGACAGGAGGACAAGATGCCGGTGAACCTCAGCGGCGGAATGAAGAAGCGAGTGGGATTGGCTCGCGCGATTATTCGCCGGCCGAAATGTGTCCTCTATGATGAACCGACTTCGGGTTTGGATCCGGTTGTGTCCGACAGCATCAACAAACTGATTCGTCGGCTGCAACAACGTCTCGGAATGACCAGCATCGTCGTTACCCATGACATGAAGAGCGCGTTCGATGTCGCCGACCGGATCGCGTATTTGCACGAGGGGCGCATGTATTTTCAGGGGACACCGGCTGAGATTCAACAGACTAACGATCATCTGATCCGGGATTTCCTGGAGGGCCGATCCGATCGATTATAGCGGCCGGGGTGGTCAGGCGCCGATTGCGTTTTTTCAACCCCGGGACGTCTCGGAGATGTGTCACTACCTGATGGCGGAGCGGCTCGGCTCACGCCCGTGTTGCGAAATCGTGCTCAGGTTCGACAGTTACCACTCGACTTATGAATCGGCACGAACGCGGCGTTGAACTGAAGGTTGGAATATTCGTGTTCCTCGGCCTGGCCGCGATTGGAGCGCTGGTGGTGCAGTTCGGCAGGCTCGGTGAAGGGTTCAAGACCTATTACCCACTGAAGATCCGGTTCAATGACGCGAGCGGTTTGCTCAAGGGCTCGGACGTTCTTCTTGCCGGCGCGAAGATTGGGAAGGTGTCCGGCGGCCCGTCCATGACGCGGGACGGCAACGGCGTTGATGTGCCGTTGAAAATTTACGATTACATCAAGATTCCAGAAAACAGCAAGTTCACAGTCGGCAGTTCGGGATTGTTAGGCGACCGGTTTGTGAATGTGACACTGCCGCCGGGCGATCGGAAGAAATTTATCCCGCCTAACAGCTACATCGCCGGCGCGCGGGAAACCGGACTTGATGATCTGACCCGGGAAGGCGGTGCCCTGGTTACCGATCTGCGAGGAACCGTCCAGAAGATCAACGGGGTGGTGGACAAGCTGGGTCAGGATGCGCTTTCTCCGGCCAACATGGAAAACCTCAAGACCAGTCTGCAGCACCTTAGCGAAGCCACCAACGGATTGGCCCAGTCGTCTGAAAAGTTGCAGGGCGTAATCGGCCAGGCCGACGCCACGATGGGCTCGATGAAGAAAGACGCCGACACCCTTCAGTTGGTGCTAATCGATGCTCGGAAGACCGTCCAGTCGGCGTCAAACGTGTTCAACCAAGCCACTCATGGCGACGGGCTTATGGCGTCGCTGTTGACTAACAAAGAGCTCGCTTCCGATCTTCGCGCGTTAATCACCAACCTGAGGGCACACGGAGTGCTGTTTTACCGCGATACGGCGGCTGGAACTGAGACAAACGTCCCGGAAAAGGCGCCGCGACGAGGCGGAGGACGTTAGTGACACCGATTTTGACGGTCAATTTGCTGCGGGCGCTGTTCGTGACGTTCTGCGCCGCGATCGGCACCAGCGTTTCCTCTGAGCTGGAGGGGAACATCTGGCCCGGATTGATTATCGGCATCACCGTCGGTTTGTTAATCGTACTCGTCGATCGCATTCTCAAAGGCTTCTCTCTTCGCGCATTTTCGTCGGCGACCTTTGGGCTTCTGCTCGGGCTCATTTTCGGCAATCTGCTTCTGGCGTCCGACGTCTTGCATTACCAATCTGAGACGACTCAGTGGATGGCCCGTCTGATTGTCTATTCCGGCTTCGGCTACCTGGGAATGATGCTGGCCATGCGGAGCAACCGTGATGAGTTTTCGCTAATCATTCCTTATGTCCGGTTTACCCGACAGGCTACGGAACGCGAGCCAATCGTAGTCGACACCAATGTCATCATCGATGGCCGCATTGCTGATCTTTGCGCCACCGGTTTCATCAGTCGTGCGCTGATCGTGCCCCGCTTCGTGCTCGGTGAACTTCAGCTTCTGGCTGACTCACGCGATCCCATCAAGCGAGAGCGCGGCCGACGCGGTCTGGAGATTTTGAATCAGCTGCAGCAAGCGCGCGAAATCGAACTGACGATTCATGAGGCTGCGCACGATGAATCGCCGGTGGACTCGCGCCTGGTTCGAACCGCCAAAGTTTTGCAGGCGCGGCTTTTGACTAACGACAACGCCTTATGCCAGGTGGCACGGCTCCAGCAGGTGCCGGCATTGAACCTGAATGATCTTGCCCGTGCCTTGCGCCCGGCACTGGTAGTGGGCGAGGAGATTGATTTAAGTCTGGTGAAAGAAGGCCGCGACGCTCATCAGGCTATCGGCTATTTACCCGATGGCACAATGATCGTCGTTAACCATGCCAGGTCCTTGCTCGGTAAAAGTGCACGAGTGACTGTGGCCAGCGCATTACAAACCGCCGCGGGTCGTCTAATTTTCGCCGAGCTAAAGGATGCAGCAATTCGTCCGGTGTTCGCCCGCCAATCGGCGTCGGCCTGAGTTTGGCCCGTTGTCCGGGGAAATTGTAGCGGTGGTTGTGACAACCACCGAATTGAAACACAGGCGGTTGGCACAACGGCCTCTACAACTAGAGGCCGATCGCCGCGCGGACACGCTTCATCACCCCATGGGCAATCTCGTTCGCCTGTTCGGCACCGCGACGAAGGACGTCATCTATATATGAGGGGTCGGCGACGAGCTCTTCGCGTCGTTTGCGCATGGGAGCGAAATGTTCCCACAGCCTGGCGAATAGCTGTTTCTTGAAATCACCGTAGCCGGTTCCGCCCTTCTCGAATTTTTCCCGCATCTCCTGCCGTTCCGCTTCGGACGCAAACAAGGAGTAAAGTTGAAAGATGGTCGAGCTTTCCGCGTCCTTCGGTGCTTCCACCGGCTTTGAATCGGTCACGATGCTCATCACCCGTTTTCGTGTCTCTTTTTCCTGGCCGAAAATATCGATCGTGTTGCCGTAGCTCTTGCTCATCTTCTGACCATCAAGTCCCGGAACCGTCTCGGTCTGAGCTCGAATCGATGGCTCCGGCAATTTGAAGATCTGTCCGCCTGCGCCCGGGCCGTAGGTCTCGTTGATCTTAACCGCCAGATCCCGCGTGATTTCTATATGTTGTTTCTGGTCTTTACCGACTGGTACTACGTCGGTGTCGTAGATCAGAATGTCGGCGGCCATCAGTACCGGGTACATAAACAGTCCAGCGGAGGCAGATATTCCGCGCGCCACCTTGTCTTTGTAAGAGTGAGCGCGCTCCAGCAGACCTTGGGGAGCGACGGTTGATAAAATCCACGTGAGCTCAGTGACCTCTCCCACATCGCTTTGCAGAAAGAGAGCACCACGGCTCGGATCGAAACCACAAGCGAGGAAATCCAGCGCCACCCGGTGCGAGTTCTCGCGCAGCACCGCCGGGTCGCGAACGGTGGTGAGAGCATGATAATTGGCGATAAAATAAAAGGTCTCACCGCGTTCCTGCAGCGCGATCGCGGGCTCGATCATGCCGAAGTAGTTGCCGATGTGCAGAATGCCAGTGGGCTGGATCCCGGACAGGATGCGAATGGCTGATTTGGTGGTCATTCCGACGCGAGGAAACTCACTTATTAAATGACGAATGACGAATGTCGAATCGGGAAAGGAAGTGGCATTGGCTTCTAGCCAATGATCGAAATACAGTCATCGGCTGGAAGCCGATGCTACTTTCGCGGTAGCTCACCGTAGAGGTCAATCGAAGGAGGTACAACGCTCCAGTGCTCTGACTTCGCGCTGGCAAAGTGACTTCCGAGCCGTTACATAACTGCCGCGCATGGCAGAACCGAAGTCCAAGCCCGTATCCGTAGTCACCGGTGGCGCCGGTTTTTTGGGATCGCATTTGACCGATCGGCTGCTGGCCGAAGGTCACCGGGTCATTGCAATCGATAACCTGATTACCGGTAACCTCGAGAACGTCGCGCACCTTGCCGGAAACGAAGATTACCGGTTCATCAAACACAACGTATCGAACTTCATCTTTCTGCCCGAACCGAAAGTCGATTACGTCTTTCACTTCGCGTCGCCGGCCAGCCCGATCGATTACCTGGAACTGCCAATCCCGACTTTGAAAGTCGGCGCGCTCGGCACTCACAACACGCTCGGCCTGGCGAAAGACAAGGGAGCCAGGTTCCTTCTGGCGTCGACCTCGGAATGCTACGGCGATCCACTGGTCCATCCGCAGAAGGAGGATTACTGGGGCAACGTGAACCCGATCGGTCCGCGCGGTGTTTACGATGAGGCTAAACGTTTCGCTGAAGCGATGACGATGGCTTATCACCGTTACCACCACGTCGACACCAAGATCGTGCGCATTTTCAATACCTACGGCCCGAGGATGCGGTTGCGTGATGGTCGGGTGGTGCCAGCGTTCATCGGCCAGGCCTTGAGCGGCAAACCGCTGAGCGTGTTCGGTGACGGTTCGCAAACCCGTTCCTTTTGCTACGTGTCCGATCTAATTGACGGTATTTTCAAACTGGCAATGAGTGACTTTCATGAGCCAGTGAACATTGGTAATCCCCGCGAGATGACGATCAAACAATTCGCCGACGAGATTATTCGGATCACCGGCACAAAGTCGGAGATCGATTATAAGCCGCTGCCGGTAGACGATCCCAAGGTCCGCCAGCCGGACATTTCGCGGGCGAAAAAGGTCCTGGGATGGGAGCCGAAAGTCGAATTCGATGAGGGGATCAGGGAAACAATCGCATATTTCCGGGACCGGGTGAAAAGCTGAACCGGTCGAACCCGCAGGGTCGCAAAGATTTGCTCCATTTGCGCTGGCATCGGCTCCGTCGTTTGTGGAATCGTAGCTGCGACATGAATTCCCGAACCGCGCTTACGCCACGCCGATGTTCAACGATGGCTCTTCTGATTGCGATGACGCTTTTGTGCATGGGCCATCACACTTTCGCTCAAGGCCCGGCAGGCCAATATCAGGTGACGAAGATCACAAGGAATTTTATCACCAGCCCTCAATTTAGTTACACCGGTGCGGAACAGTTTGCGGCGAACCAGCGGGACCGTTGGTTGGAAGTAGAAGTGGAGTTTACATCCACCGCTGAGTTCACCGATGAACTGACACTCCGTTTTTACATTCTGGTTAACGGGAAACTGCTCACCGGAGAAGTGACTCACACCAACGTTACGGGCGGTCGCGACAATCGATCGGTCATGTACGTTCCGCCGCAGGCGCTCGCCCGGGTTATGGCTAACCGGCCGATTGCTCCCAATTCAGTTCAAAACATCGCGGTTCAAATCGTTCAGCAAGGTGCGGTGAAGAATGAAGGCAGTCTGGTTCGGGCCGCGCCGGAATGGTACAAAGGATTACCTGCTTTGAGTGGCCTGGTGTTGAACAAAAATGAGACGCCATTCGCGCCACTTTACTGGGATCGTTACGAACAGATCAAACCGGCCACGAGCCGGTGATGCAGGGCGGGAAGATCAAATAAGTTCTAATCCGCTCTACATATTGAAGTTTAGTTTATAGCACGTGCCGGCCGCCAACCGCATCCTTACCCTTAACCTCGGCTCGCAAACCATCGCGCTCGGCGAGTTTCGTGCGCAGGCTGGCGGCGGACTTGTGCTGCACAATTTTCGTTTGCACGAGAGCGTCGCCGACAGCGCCACTGAAGGGATTCGCTACGCGCATTTGGGGCCGGTGATCCGACAGGCGCTGGACGAACTCCAAATCAAGAGTGGCGACGTCAATTACGCCGTTCCCGGTCAGTCGGTGTTTGCCCGATTCGTAAAACTGCCATCGGTTGATGAAGAAAAGATCGAGCGGATCATCGCGTTCGAGGCGCAACAAAACGTGCCGTTTCCGATCGATGAAGTGGTTTGGGATTACCAGTTAGTCGGCGCGGGTTCCGACGAACAAATTCAAGTGGTTCTGGTGGCGATCAAGTCTGATTTGTTAGACGAAATCAATGCTGCGGTGGAAGGCAGCAAGCTGCGCACGACCATTGTCGATGTTGCGCCCATGTCCCTATACAACGCCTTCCGATATAACTACAGCGACCTGACCGGCTGCTCGCTGCTCGTCGATATCGGCGCGCGAACCACAAACCTCCTTTTCATTGAATCGTCCAAAGTGTTCTCCCGAAGCGTTCCGATCGGCGGTGGTTCGATTACCTCCGCTATCGCTCGCGAGTTCGACGAACCATTTGCCGCGGCCGAGTTGCGAAAGAAGCAGGAGGGATTCGTTAGTCTCGGAGGAGCCTATGCCGAGCCGTCGGATCCGGATCTGGCCCGAATGTCCAAGATCATTCGCAGCACCATGACGCGGCTGCATGCCGAGTTGATGCGTTCGATCAGTCATTATCGAAGCCAGCAGCAGGGCAGCCCACCGGACCGGGTATTTCTTTGCGGCGGCAGCGCCAGCACTCCCTACATGCGGGAATTCTTCCAGGAGAAACTTCAGTTGCAGGTCGCCTTCTTCAATCCGTTGCGCAATGTGGCGGTCGCTGAAGCTGCGCCCGCACAGGAACTCTCCAGGTCGGCCCACCTCCTCGGAGAAGTCGTCGGTCTTGCTCTACGAACGGTCACCGCTTGTCCGATGGAGTTGAACCTTCGTCCTGCCACGGTGGTTAGGCGTCAGACGCTGGAAAAACGGCGTTTGTCATTCCTCCTCGCAGCTGCCTGTTTTATTTTGGCGCTGCTGGGCTGGGGGTTTTATTACACTCGCGCGACTCACGTTACCGAGCGGGCTACCGAGCGGCTTCAGGAGAAGATCGACACCATGCGCGCGGCCGAAAACCGTCTGGCGAAACTCCGTCAGGAAACAGCAACACTCGACGCTCAGAGCACGCCACTCATCGACGCCCTGGGCGACCGTAGCTTCTGGTTGGAGTTGGTCGAAGATCTCAACACCCGGCTGCCAAAGGAAGATATCTGGGTGACCGAGCTTATCCCCACGTCCGCTGGCAAACCGATCAGCGCGGACGAAAAGCGGGTAAACGAACTCGCCACCGCGCCCACTGCGACTCCCACACCCGCAATGCCGGGGCCGCGTCGCGGGCCGACACCGGCAGGGCCGGCAGGCCCAGCCGTAGACGGATTGCTGGTTCGTGGCCTGTATTTATTCAACCCGCGGCAACAGGAAGTGGTAGTCGATTTTTTTCGTAATCTGGTCAGTTCGCCATTTTTCGCGATCGATCCAAACAATCAGGCCAAGGTGATCAAGCCGAGTACGCCGACCAACACCGAGTGGGCGTATCCCTACGAGTTGCATCTTGATTTGAAAAACCCGCTTAAGCTGCCATGAACTGGTTTGGTCAAAATCGCTGGTTAGGCACGTTTTTGATCGTGCTGGCGGTGCTTACAATTGGCGCTTTATATTTCGTGTTCAGCGCCAAGAGCAACTCCGACCAGGCGCTGGCCAGGTTTCAGGAAGCGCTGACTGAGAAAAACCGGCTGGAGCGGCTCGATCCATTCCCCAGCGAAGCCAATTTTCGCAAGATGAAGCTTCACCTCGAGAATTACACCGCCACGTTGAACAAACTAAAGGAGGAGCTGAAAGCGCGAGTGCCCAACCCGCCGCCGCTTTTACCTAACGAGTTTCAATCGCGGCTCCGCCAGTCAATGCTTACGATCGGTCAGAAGGCTCAGGCCAATCACGTCAAGCTACCGGACAACTTTGCGCTTGGATTCGAAGAGTATACGACCGGCTTGCCGAACACGGCCATCGCCCCATTGTTAGGCCAGGAGCTTACCCAGGTTGAACTGTTGCTGAACTTCTTGATCGACGCGCGAGTCGACGGAATTAATTCGTTTGTGCGACGGCCGTTGGCGGATGAGCATGGAGCCGGAGCGGCAGCCGCTGCACCTACACCTTTGCCAATTCCGGCGGTTCGCGCGGCGGGGAACAAACCGGCGTTGGTCGCCGATTCCAAAGTGATCGAGCGCGGCGTGGTGGACGTATCATTTTCGGCGGCGCCGAGTTCCGCGCGAAAGGTTGTGAACCAGATCGTCAGCGCGCCGCAACAGTTCTATATTTTGCGGCTGTTGCACGTCCGGAACGAAAAAGACAAGGGCCCGCCTCGTGAGCAAACAGCGCAGCCGGCAACAGCAGCATCAGGAGCAACAGCAGCAAGCCAGCCTGCGCCGGTCAAACCGCTCCCAAATACGGCCCTGAGTTTCATTGTCGGTAACGAACACATCGAAACCACCGCTCGGATCGAGCTGCTGCGGTTCACGTTTTAGGGATGATGGCCAGGCGAGAATGACTTCACAGATGACCGTGAAACGAGCCGTACAGCCTGCCGCGCATTTTCCGGGGAGCGCAGGCGCCGCGCCTGCCATTTCCGGCGCCTCGCCGGAAACCTCCGGGGATATCAGCTACGCAAAGCGCCGATTGCCGCACTTCGAGCGCCCCTGGTCGAAGTACGCGGTCGTCTTTTCTACGCACGAGCGACACACGCTCGCACCGCCCGAGCGCGACATTGTGTTGCAGAGCGTCCTCTACGCATCCGATCAGGACCAATACGAACTCTACGTCGCATGTGTGATGCCTGACCACGTTCATCTGCTGTTTGAGCCGCGGCCGAGAGATGTCGATTCAGTCGGCCAAACTCGCTTCTGGTCATTGGCCAAAATTCTCCACGGTATAAAATCCACGAGCTCGCACCGGATAAACAAGTTACGCCGAGTAAGCGGGACGGTTTTAGAAGGCGAATCTTTTGATCGGCTGATTCGATCCGAACGAGATCTGCAGGAGAAATTTCGCTACATCTGCCGGAATCCTTGGGAGGCGGGGATTGTCACTCCGGCGGAAGACTATCGTTGGTTGTGGACACCGGGCTTGTGTTCGGCGAGGGCGCCGAACACTGCAGGCGAGGCGCCTGCGCTCCCCGGAAAGGGGAATGCGGCAAACGCGCATGGGACCGGTAATTAAAATGGACTGGCTCCGCGCGAATTACGACCGAGTAGTGGTGATGGCGGCGGTCGCCTTTCTCCTGATCGCGTCGATTACGATTTGGCGGAAGGCCACCTCGTTCTCCGATTCGGTTTTCACCCAGCAGGTCTCGGCGCCCCCCAAACCGGCGAAACCGCCGGGTCGCGCGGCTGAACTGGAAAGGGCATCGGAAAAACTTCATCAACCGCCGCAGTGGACGGTGACCAGCAGGTCCGGTTTGTTCGTGCCGGAGAAACATTTCATCGGCGCGAACGGGCTACCCACCACACTCCAGACGACGCAGGTCCATCCGCCGGTGCCTAACGAATGGTTCGAGCAGTTTAACCTGCCAATCTCCGATGCCGACGTGCTCACCCAGGACCCGGATGCCGACGGGTTCAATAACCTGGATGAATGGCAGGGGCACACCAATCCGATCGATAAGAATTCACGGCCGGACTATGTGACCAAGCTTAAACTGAAATCGTTTAGTGAAGAACCATTCCGGCTCATGTTTTCCTCGTGGGTAGATGATCCCGCGGCGGGTCAGACATTCGGCATCAACACGATCGATCTGAAGCAGCCGACCCAGTTTGTGAAAGTGGGCGATGTTGTGCCCGGGACCCGGTTTAAGCTCCTCAAGTTCACTGAGAAATACCAGCCGAACCAGTACGGCACCAATATAGATGTCTCGGAACTGCTGCTGGAGCACGAAGAGAGCAAAGAACGGCTCACCCTGGTGAAGGAAAAGATCGCCATTTCTCCCGAGTCGGTGGCCACGTTTTCCTACTCCTGGCCGGCGGGCCAGCCACCTCACGAATTCCAGGTTCGAAAAGACCAGGAATTTTCATTGAAACCACAGGAGGACATCAAATATAAACTGGTAGACGTTCAGCCCGCCAAAGCAGTGATCGTAAACTTGCAGAAGTCGAACGAGCAGATCCAGATCGGTCCGCTGACACCATGATGCCTTATGACAAACATTTTTGACTCATGCCTAACAACCCGCCCGGCCTTGAACCGGCGTGTCCGGCGGACGTTAACGGCAGCTCTCGGGATTCAGCTGGCTGTTTGTTCAATGGCGACGGCTCAGAACGTGGAAAGCATATCGGAGCGGGAAATTGCGCGGCGGCAGGCAGCGCTTCCGCGCGGAGA
>JBJMXE010000129.1:0-18959 GCA_045809745.1 Chthoniobacterales bacterium
CGCCACCACGCTGGGCGATTATAAGGCGTTGGTCTGTTTGTTCCTCTACGGAGGCAACGACGCCAACAACGTGCTCATCCCTAGCGACACGTCTCATTATCAAATTTATTCCGCGGCCCGAGGCCCATTGGCCATACCTCAGACCGATTTACGGCCGCTTACATTGCAGACCGGTGACGGTCGGCAATATGGATTGCACCCGAACCTGCCCGAGCTGGCCAACCTTTTCAATCAGGGCAAGCTGACGATGGTCGCGAACGTCGGAACGCTGGTCGCGCCGACGACGCGCGATGATTACGTTAACGGAACCGCAGCGGTGCCGGAGAGTTTGTTTTCTCATGAAGACCAGGCCGTCCAATGGATGACCAGCGTTCCGGACCGAACGGACATCCGCACCGGTTGGGGCGGTCGCGCCGCTGATCTTGTGGCGTCTTTGAATGGGAACTCGAAAGTTTCATTGGCCCTGTCGATTGCCGGTACAAATACGTTCGAGGTCGGCAATACCGTGATTCCGTATCTCATTTCACCGTCCGGCAGTCTCGGACTGCGCGGCGTTGGCAGCCGGGATCCGAATGCCGCTATTCGCGTGCAGGGCTTCAAAGATCTGCTGGCGCTCGACCACAAAAACTTGTTTGAAGCGGCCTACGCGGACACGATGAGCCGCTCGATTGCCGAGAATGAGGTTCTGACCAGCGCGTTACATGGAGTTCCGGCATTGCAGACGCCCTTTCCAACAACCGAACTCGGGAGACAACTCGCGATGGTCTCGAAATTGATCGCCGCCCGGTCGAATCTGGGGATGCAACGGCAGATCTTCTTCTGCGCCGTCGGTGGCTATGATACACACGGTGACCAGGTCTCCGCTCAGGCCGGTCTGCTGTCGGAATTAAGCACCGCAATGAACGCCTTCTATCTGGCGACTGTTGAGCTGGGCGTTGATCGATCGGTCACAACGTTCACCGCTTCCGATTTCGGCCGCACCCTGCCAAGCAACGGCGGCGGCAGCGATCATGGCTGGGGCAGTCATCAGTTCGTGATGGGCGGCGCTGTTAGGGGCAACAGGTTGTATGGCACCTTCCCGACGCTGGCGGTGAATGGACCTGATGACACCGAGGACGGCAGATGGATTCCGACGACCAGCGTTGATGAATTTTCGGCAACGCTCGCCCGCTGGTTTGGCGTTGCCGACAGCGATCTGTCTACGGTCTTCCCGAACATCGGACGCTTTGCCCATCCGAATCTCGGCTTCGTGGCGTAGGAATTTCGCCTGGCCAACGGAGGGAGACAGAACGCGGGTGACTTTCGGGGTTTGGAGTTCGTAGAGCTCGTCTCGTCCGACTATTTGCCGAGGGCGGGAGATAATGGGACGAGACAAGCTCGTCCCTCCGACAATTCGTGATCTATCGCCCGATCGATATATTTCACCGGCATGTTGGACGAACGCATCCTGGTCATAACTGGCGCAGGCATTTCGGCCGAAAGCGGTATATCGACGTTCCGCGGCAAAAATGGTTACTGGCGCAATCTGGATCCGGCAAAGCTCGCCACGCCGCAAGCGTTCCGGCGCGATCCGCACCTGGTCTGGGAGTGGTATCGCGAACGCCGTAACGCTATTCGCAACGCTCAACCGAACCCTGCACACGTGGCCATCACTCGGTTGGCTAACGAGTCTCGACACTTCCTACTGATTACGCAAAACGTCGATGACCTGCATATCCGGGCGGCGCATGACGGCAAGTGGATCGCTCCTGACCATCTTGTGCAAATACACGGAGACATTTTCCTGACTCGGTGTTCACGTTGTGACTTTCAGTTCTTCGAGCGCAGCGAAGACACTCCTGAGCTGCCGTTATGCGAGAAATGCGGGGCGATGATGCGTCCCGGAATAGTGTGGTTCGGTGAAATGCTGGATCCGGCGCGGATCGATCGGGTGGAGGCTTACCTCGCTGAGGGACCGTGCGATCACGTGCTCGTGATCGGCACCACCGCGATGTTCGGTTATATCATCGATTGGGCGTTACGAGCAGCCCAGGACGGCGCCCGCCTGATCGAAGTGAACCCCGACGTCACGCCATTGTCGGAACACGCGACCGACACGATTCGAGAACCTGCCGGATCTGTTTTGCCGGGCCTGGTGCACCGGTTGTTAAGCTAACAATACCGAGTCCGGTGTGACGGAGGGCGGAGCTACTGCGACGCCCCGTCACTCGCGAACGACACCGCCAACGGGCTCGCGGGAGCTCGCCCCTCCGTCAACTTCCGTGCCATCCTCCAGCGGCATCAGCGTTTGCGTTTTACCGATCGTTACGGTTGAGTGCGCAACAATGACGGACAAGCTGCGCGTCGGGGTGGTGGGTGTTGGCCATATTGGCAGCAATCACGCGCGGCTGTACTCGGAGATTCCGTCCGCCGATTTTGCCGCCGTTTACGACATCGACCCAGCCAGAGCTTCTGCGATCGCGCGGAAATATGGCGCGAGAGCCGCCGCTACCGTCTGGGAATTCGGCGACATGATAGATGCGGCATCGGTCGCTACCCCAACGACGACCCACTACGACGTGGCCCGATCGCTTTTACAGAGCGGCAAACATTTACTCGTCGAGAAGCCGATCACGGAAAATACCAGGCAGGCTAGCGAGCTGGCAAAAATGGCCGGCGAGAAGAACCTCATCCTTCAGGTAGGACATGTGGAGCGGTTCAATCCAGTGCTAAGCGCGCTGGAGGCGCGGCTGAGTCATCCGCGTTTCATTGAGGCGCATCGTCTTTCGCCTTATCCGGAGCGAAGCACGGATATCGGAGTCGTTCTCGATTTGATGATTCACGATTTGGAAGTGATCCTGCACCTCGTCCGTTCGCCGGTACAAACAATTGACGCGGTCGGCGTGCCGGTTCTCAGCAAGAGTGAAGATATCGCGAACGCACGAATCCGATTTGAAAATGGATGTGTCGCTAACATCACTTCGAGCCGGATCAGCCCGGAACGGATGCGTAAGATCCGGGTTTTCCAGGAGGACGCCTATCTCTCGCTCGATTATCAGAATCAGACCGGCGAAATTTATCGTCGCGCTCTGGGTCGCATCACTCGGGACAAAGTAGAGATTGAGCGGGAGGAACCGTTAAAACGTGAGCTCACCTCGTTTGTTGAATGTGCCCTAACCGGTCGTGAACCTCGCGTGTCCGGTTACCAGGCGACCGCTGCGCTGGAACTGGCCGTGCAAATAACGCAACAGATTTCTGCCGCGACTACTGCGTAGTCCTGATCCTTGGCTGTGGCCGTGCCCACCATTTACTTCGTTGTCGGCGAGGCGAGCGGCGATAACCACGGCGCAGCGCTGATGCGCGAATTGCGTGAGCTGCTGCCATCAATCGAATTTCGCGGTCGCGGTGGACCGCAGATGAAAGCGATCGCCGGTGATCGTTTTGACAATTGGACGGCGGAAGCAGGCGTCCTCGGACTGTGGGAAGTAATCAAGAAGTACGCTTATTTCCGCACGAAATTTCGCCAGACGATTGCGGAAGTGAACGCCGCTAAACCGGACGCGGTCTTGTTGATCGATTATCCAGGATTCAATCTGCGCCTGGCTCGGGCATTGCGGCGCGGCGACCACGCGCCGAAAATTATTTACTATATCAGCCCGCAGGTTTGGGCATGGCATCGCAGCCGGATCAGCCAAATGGCACGATGCGTCGATTTGATGCTCTGTATCTTTCCCTTCGAGGCGGACCTGTACAATCGATCGCGGTTACGGACCCGTTTCGTGGGGCACCCGATGATCGATCGACTTTCATCGGAGCGGATCGAGGTGAATCGCCAGCCCGAGCTGGTCGGACTGTTTCCCGGCAGCCGCGAGCGAGAGGTTCGAAAAATCTTTCCGGTCTTGATTCAGGTCGTGAAGGAACTGAGACAGAGGCGTCCATCCCTCCAATTTGAAGTCACGGCGGCATCGCCGCGGCTGGGAACAATGATGGAGCAGATGATTGTGGCCGACGCCGCCGGAATAGCCGGCATTGAAATCAAAACTGGCAACTCAGCTTCCCTCATGCAACGGGCCGCGGCCGCAGTGGTTGCTTCCGGGAGCGCCACTTTGGAGGCCGCTTACTTTCGATTGCCCTTCGTTTTAGTTTACAAGGTTGCCTGGCTCACTTACATCGCCGCGAAAATCGTGGTTCGAATTCCGCACCTCGGCATGCCTAACATTCTGGCTGGGAGCGAAATCGTCCCCGAATTCATCCAGCACCGCGCGGATCCTGTCGCCATTGCCACAGCGGTCCTTCGGCTGATCGAGGAGCCGTCAGCGAAAAACCGAATGTTAGGCGAATTGGATGCCGTTGTCAGCAAGTTGGGGCAGGGTGGGGCCAGCCGCGTCGCCGCCCAGGAAATTATCGGGGAAATCGCGGCGAACGGCGCGCCCACGATCCCTTAACATCGACCGACTGCCATTCCTGAACATGGCTGTTACTGGTTATTCGGTTGGATTTCGGCCGCCGCCATTTAGTCTGGGCTGCAACCGGTGAAGATCTGGGATATTTCTCGCACGCTCTCGAACGCTCTGGCGCCGTGGCCGGGTGATACGCCATTTCATTTCGAATTGGCGGCTACGATCGGGCCGAGCGCGGTGGTTAACGTCGGCGCCATTCAAATGAGTGTTCACAACGGTTCGCATGCCGACGCCCGATTCCATTTCGAACCGGACGGCTGGACGATCGAACAGGCAGGTTTAGCGACTTACTTCGGACCAGCCGTCGTAGTTGATCTTACGCAGCAGCTTGCCAACAGCAGTAGCGACTTGATCACGGTAGAGCAGTTGAACGGAAGCATTGATCACGTGCGCCAGACTTCGCGGCTGCTGCTGAAGACTGGTGTCTGGCCAGACAGCGCGGCCTTTCCGAAACGTATCCCCGTCATCGACGGCGATGTGGCCGAATGGTTGCGGGCAAATGGAGTGAAACTGATCGGACTGGATTTGCCATCGGTTGACTCAATCGATGCCAAGGTTTTGGTCAATCATCACTCCCTTGCTCGAAGCGAAATCTCCATCATTGAATCGCTCGACCTGAGTGCCATTGAAGCCGGCGTTTACGGCTTCGTCGCGTTACCGCTCAAAATTGCCGGTGGCGACGCCGCTCCGGTCCGAGCCATTCTTTGGCGCGACGAGTGATGCCAGTGCGAGTGTCGCCGCACTTCGGTTTGACGGACCGCCGCAGCCTTTGGCTGCTCGCCGCCGCCGGGCTCGCGCTATGTCTGCTCGCGAATCTGCCCTGGCAAGTCGACGATTACGACCAGGCGAAACAGGCGTTCACGTCGTTTCAAATGGTCAACCGGGGTCGGTGGTTATATCAGGAGACTCCCCACGACCGAATCGCCACCAAGCCTCCGCTGGTCGGATGGTTTTCCGCCATATCCTACCTGGCGATTCGAAACTGGGAACTCGCCTGGCGAATTCCGTCGGTTCTGGCCGCTGCCGGAATCGCTTATCTTCTGTTCCGCGCCGCGAACACCGCTTTCGGAACCGTAGCTGCGGTCATCGCGCTCGCTGCCTTTATTTTTAATCTGATCACGCCGCGCCTCGCAACCCTTGTGCGAACGGATATGCCGCTGGCGCTGGTGGTCTTCGCCATCGGTCTGGTTATCTGGGATCGAATCCGAACCCAGACGCCGTGGAGGCCTAACGATCGGGTGATTATTTTCGCGTTGTTGAGCGTGGGAATGTTGATCAAAGGACCGGTAGTGCTGGCGTTTCTTCTACCCGGTCTGATTGCCTTTCGATTGTGGCTGCGACGTCCGATCGTTTCGGCCTTCCCCGGATTTTGGCCATGGATCGCGTCGTTAGCCATCTTCCTTCTCTGGGTAGCCGGTGGGGTTGAGACGGTCACCGGCTTTTACGACGAAGTGGTTGTCCGGGAATTTTTTGGCCGATTTGGAGGCGACGTTCATCGTTCTCAGCCGATGCTGTTTTATCTTCCTCATCTGCTTCACAAATTCGCGCCGTGGAGTCTGCTTTTGATCCTGTTCGGATTGCTGGAGTGGGGCAGAACAGGATGGAACATCCGCAGCCTGCAAATCTCCGCGGCAACACGATGGCTGATTCTCTGGAGTCTCGGCGGTTTGTTGATCATGTCGTTGGTGCCGTCGAAACGCGTCGACCGGATCTTTCCGGTTATTCCACCGCTTTGCCTTCTGTTAGGCGCGCAAACCGCGGAGCTATTATCGCGACCGGATCCGCATCGACTGTTTCGCCGCTGGGCGATGCCGATCGTGCTGGCCGCGGTTGTGTTTAGTGGGGGTTACGTGGCTTGGAAAGTAAACGCCGGATACCGGCACAACCGCGCCGCGCTGGCTGATTTCGGCAGGGCTGTCCGCCAGCAGGTAGCGACGCACTCGTGGCGGTATGCAGTCGTCTCTTCGCCTGACGAAAGCCTTCTCCTCTATCTGCAGCTGAATGAATTCCTACTGCCTCAGCAGGCGATAGAGGAATGGAATGCCGGAAAGATCGACGCCATAGTCGTGTCGAATCGTGATGCGGCGGAGGTCATGTCCGGATTCCAACCGGCTGGAAGAATCTCGCTCAAGTCCGGCCATCGGCAAGACGACGACACGCTTGATTACCTCCTGGTAACCAAACCAGACTAGTAACCCTGGCTGTTTCGCCTTGTAAGTTGCTGGCTTTGTAACGATGTAAAAGCGGATGTCGGATTTTCCCCGAGAGGAAGTGGAGACGCTATGGGCGCCCTGGCGCGTCGAATATTTCGAGAAACAACCGCGCGACCGAGACTTTCTGGCGCGCGCGGCAATGGCCAGTGACGATGCTGAGTATCTGGTCATCACCCGCCGGAAGACCGCGTTTCTCATGATGAACCGTTATCCTTACGCGGTGGGACATCTCATGGCCGTGCCGTATCGCAAGACCGCGGATTTATCATCGTTAGGGGACAACGAGATCGTCGAATTGTGGAGACTGGTGGCTCACGGGCAGGCACTGCTCCGGGCAGTCGCGCACGCGCACGGGTTCAATGTTGGCCTCAATCTCGGCGAAAGCGCGGGTGCCGGTGTGGCCGATCATCTGCACATTCATATCGTCCCACGCTGGAACGGCGACACCAACTTTATGCCGGTGATCGCCGGGACCAGGACAATCTCCGAAGGACTGGAACCGTTGTATCGGAAGTTGATTGCGGCACAGGAAAGCGCCGAGAAGTCGTCGGGTCAATGAACACTTACATCGAACCGCCTCCACAGCAGAAAGGAATGGGATGCTTCGGCAAAGGCTGCCTGATTTTGTCGGTATTCTTCGTGGTCCTGATCCTCGCGTTCGCCGGCGGTACTTACATGGCCGTGCGCTACCTGCGTTCGGAATATTTTCCCCGGACCGGGACCCGACTGCCGGTGTCGACGCCGAGCGAACAGGACCAGCAGGCCGCTCTCGAAAAATGGAACACATTCGAGAAACAGGCCCGCGCTCATCAGCCGGCCCGGATCGAAATGACGCAGGATGAATTGAACGCGCTGATTGCATCAGAACCGGTTCTCCGCGGCAAAGCCCACGTCACACTCGATGGCGATATCGCGCGATTACGCGCCACGATCCCGATGGGACACGTCAGGTGGCTGGCCGGGCATTTTATGAACGGCGAGTGTACAGTGCAATCAGGCACTACTGGCGATCCGGGCGACCTGCGGATCACAAATATCGTGGTAAACGATCGGCCGATCGCTGATGAAGCGATGCAGTGGCAGTATGGCCCGTGGTCTGTTCGCCGCTATATCAACGACTGGAGCGCCGCTGAGCACATCAAAAAATTCGAAATCCGCGACGGCAGAGTGACTCTCGAAAGCACAGGCAACACCGACGCGCAGTAGCAGCCAACGGTTCGTTAGAGTGTTGAACCGTCAAATCGTTGAACCGGGAAGTGAGCAGCTACGTTGCCGGGATCGATTTGGCCTAACGAATTGCGGACTCTCCGCCTCCACCTGCTCGCGCTTCGAGCTTCGCCGAGCCGGCTGGAAGCGCATTCCGCCTTGGTTTGAACCCAATCGCACGGCGGCAGAGCCCCAATGCTACCACCAATGTTCCGCAATGGCGCCCGACCCTTCAACGCTTCAACCCTTCCAGGCCTCACTGCATGATCTCGCGAGCGAAGACGTTCAACTGACCATCCTCCTGCCGCCGCACTTCCGTGATCTCCAACGGTCGCGCCTCGTCGCGACTAACCACCGAGCCTTGCGCCGGCGGCACGTACCCCGCCGGAAATTCAACGACGATTCGGGTGGAGGAATTGCCGAGGTGCAGCATCGCACTAGCTAACCGGGTGCGGGGACGGAGCACAGCTTTGTTGGCATCCGAAAAGTTCACCACGAACTGCCCTTTCAAATAGATCCGCTCACCGGCGATTCCTCGATCGGCAATCTCGTTCAAATCGTTCGGACCGATCAGACGGCCCAATGGCATTTTTCCAGGGGCGAATGTTTTCCATGTGCCACCGCCGGCGGTTGATGCGAGGGCGGTATCAGGCGCGACGGTTGGCATGGGGCTCGGCACATTGTTAGGCTGGGCCGACGCTGCGACTGCGGCTGGCGGAGCTGGCGAAGCCGCTGCGACCGCGGATCGGGTTGGAGTAGCCGCGCTGGCTACTTGCATCGGCGTCATTGCGGGCGTGGCCTTCTGCGCGACCACCGGCGCTTTTGTTGGTGCAACCGATGGTGCGGGCGTCGCCTTGTTCTTGCCGAGTTTACCGCGTTTGCCTCCCGGACCCGCCGCCGCGAGGACGGTAGCAGGAGTGGGTGCCGGAGCCACCGGTTCCACCGCCTTCGCGTGTTCCACACGCATCAGAGCATTGGTCGGCGGTGGCGAATTGCTCGCCGTGACGCCTGGAACGGGTACCTGTCCGGTCGGACCGGCTGCCGATCGGCGGTAATCGGCAAAATGAAGCTCGGCTCTGAGTCGCGACTGTTCTTTAAACAACGGCCAGCCGCCCTTCATGTTTAACGACAGCGGCGGATCGAGACTGAATGTTCCTACGCCTTTGGCCGTTGTGTAAGTCCCGTAAAGCAATGGGACAGCAGTAATCAGAATGCGTCCGTCGTTTAAACGGTCCGCGTGAATGACCGCTGACAGATCGTGAGTTCGCTCAAATCTGACCTCGAGACCCGGAACGAGCGTGCTCTTCATCAACGGTACCGCCTGCGGGTCCGCTGGATAGACGTGTTCCATCAATAACGTGCCCTGATCCACCGCGCTGGTAAGCGCCACCATTCCAGTAGTGAATATATCGTCGGGGCCGAGCTCGCGCGCTTCCATTACGGTATAACGCCCGACCACATAGGTCACGTGGCCGCGTGTCTGTTGATAATTCCGGATGTAAGAGCGCGCCAGGTCGGCATTCGTTTTCGCGAGCGACGCGGATCCCATCGAAATGTAGCGATCGTAAAGCTGTTTCGGGGTGAGAAATTCGCCCGCCGGCGCGGCGGTCAGCTCAAATCGCTTCGGTGATTCGATTTTGTGAAGTTTCTCCAGTATTCGGTAACTCTGCGGTCGCTCCGGCTGTCCGAAGATGTAGAAGCTCGCAAACCAGGCAGCGAATGCAGCGCCGGTCAGGAGAAGAATCGCCACGGTCCAGGCGAAGTAATTGATCCGGCGCCGGACCGGTCGGCCATATGAGCCGTACGGCTCATCGTAGCTAAAGCGTCCGTACTCCATCTATTTGAGGGAAAGAGTTCGCGACGTTTTCACGCCGGACGCGCGGCCTCGAATGACGAACCACAGCCGCAAGTTCGCGCGGCGTTCGGATTTACAATGTGAAATCCAACGCCGGTTAGGCCACCGCGGAAATCCAGAGTGGCGCCTTGTAGATAGCTGGCGCTTTCGGGGTCAACCAAAAACTGGACGCCTTCTTGTTCCACGACGGAGTCATCGTCGCGCCGGGCATCAAGTGCCATTTCGTACTGCAACCCGGAGCAACCGCCCTTCGCAATCTGCACCCGTAGGCCTTTGTGGCCGGCATTCGGCTGCCCGTCCAGAAGGGTCTTCAGCTGCTGAACTGCACTCGGGGTTACCTGAATCATAAGCGTCTTAAAAGGTACGATTAGCGCACTTCAAGTCAACAAACGCGCCGCGGCTCCGTCGCGGAAGCTCCAAAAACGAAGCACTAAGCGGACCTTCGGCGACGGCTCCGAGCTGGACCGCGAGCCCGTTCCCAGCGGTAAAACCCCGGCAAAGGTGGAACGCGAGCTCCGCGCGCGTCGGTAGTCCTATCCACAGCGGAAGCTGTGGCAGATGAGCGCCTTCGGCGCTGTCGACTAGCAACGCGCGCGAAGCTCGCTTTCCACCACGCCTTGCCCCGCCAGTTGGAGCTTCTCTGGCCCTTCTTGGTCGCCGCACGAAATCGCCGTGGCGAGGAATTTGGATGTATCGCGGCTTTCGCCGCGACGGTTCCGACTTTCTAAATTCTAAAATCTACTTTCTACTTTATTCTGTGAGCCGAATCCGATTACTGCCTGAAACCGTGGCCAGCCAGGTTGCGGCCGGCGAAGTGATCGAACGACCGGCCTCCGTCGTCAAAGAACTGGTCGAGAACAGCATCGATGCTGGCGCGCACAACATTGATGTCTCCATTCGCCGCGGAGGCATCTCGGTCATTCGGGTGATTGATGACGGCTGCGGAATGGATCGCGACGACGCACTACTGTGCCTGGAACGTCATGCCACCAGCAAAATCCGGTCGGCTTCGGATTTGGAAGCGATCAGCACCCTGGGATTTCGCGGTGAAGCGTTACCAAGCATCGCGAGTGTTTCGCGTTTTCGTGTGACTACACGCGAGCCGAAGGCAATCGCCGGGACTGAAGTACTGGTGAACGGCGGCAAAATCGATGTCGTGCGCGATGGAGGCGAGGCTCCGGGCACGCAGATCGAAGTGCGCTCGATCTTTTATAATCTGCCGGTCCGCCGCAAGTTTCTGCGATCCGAGAACACCGAGAGCCGGAACATCGAACATCAACTCCAGCTTCAGGCGATCGCGCACCCGGAAATCGCGTTCACCTTCGTACGCGACGAGCGGACGGTGTTTCAGCTTCCGCCATCCACGAAGTTGATCGATCGACTCCGCGACCTGTTCGGCCCCGAAGCCGTTGAACGATTGCTCGAGATCACCAAAGGTTCCGGAAAAATCCAGACGCACGGTTTCGTCGGGCGTGCCGGAGTAAGTCGCCAAACCCGGGACCAGCAACTCGTGTTCGTTAACGGGCGAGCGGTCGACAACCCGGTTTTGAGTTCGGCTTTGCGCGAAGGTTATCACACTGCTTTGATGAAGGGTCAGTTTCCGATCACGTATTTCTTCATCGATCTGGATCCGGCGACGGTCGACGTGAATGTGCATCCGGCGAAGAGGGAAGTGCGTTTCCGCGATCCCGGCCTGGTCCGCGAAGCGGTGGTGGAAACGGTTCGACAGACCCTGGAAAGCGAACGCGCCAGTTGGCAGCAACAGTTTCGCGCTCCACCGCCGGCCAATGGCGAAACGACTTCCGGGCCGGCTGGTCGCCCCTCGTCTGCCATTGCTGCTGCGGCCGGAAGCGGGATCCCTCGCGAGTTCACTAACCTGGAAACGGAATTTGCGCTGCGGGGGCAGGCGGCAATTCACTCCCATGCTCCGTTTGCGGCGCCGGCCGGAACGATACAGCCAGCGACCAGACAGCAGCCGTCTACGCCATCCGTAGCGCCGGTAGATTACGCGCAATCGTTAGGCGGGGCGGGACAGTCGACAGCTGACGCGGTGGCTCGCTCCGGAACATTTCAAATCATTGGGGTGTTGAACAAGCTTTACGTCCTGATGGAAAATGCCGACGGTTTGGTGCTGGTCGATCAGCACGCTGCTCACGAACGCATCTTGTTCGAGGAGCTCCGGCGCAGAATGGAAGAGCAGGGGGTACCTTCCCAAAGATTGCTGATTCCACAAACCTTTGACCTGCCCCCGCGGGATGCCGAATGGATCGAGCGAAATGTGCCGGTCCTCCAGAAAATGGGGATCGGCATCGAAGCATTCGGTCCCAACACGTTCAAAATCGACAGCCTGCCCGGGTTCGTTAGGTCTACGGACGCGGTTCCCTTCATGCAATCAGTCATCGACGAGCTGAAAAGTGCCAGCAACAGCAGCTCGCCGCTTCGGTTAGGCGAAGATATGATTGCCAAGACCGTGTGCCGGCATGCGGTGAAAGCGAATGACCCGCTTCAGTATCTCGAGCTGGAGAAGCTGATCCAGGACCTGCTGCAGTGCGATCTGCCTTACTGCTGTCCCCACGGCCGTCCAACAATGATCCAGATTTCGTTAGCCGAACTGGAGAAAAAATTCGGCCGCAAAGTTTGAACCCGCCGCTGGCGCGGAACCGCCAAATTCCAAGCTCCAACACCCAAAGAAGTTCCAAGCACCAAAACCGAAGCTCAAACAACGGTAGGTCGAACGCGAGTTCCGCGTGCGTTGCAAATCATTAAGAGCGAAGCCGCTCAAGTTGCCGCAGCTAGCTGCGGATGGGATTACCAATGCGCTCGGAGATCGCGTTCTACCTCAAAGCCGCGCTGTGACATAGACTGGCAAGCTGGCAAGGTAGCCCGTGAGCTGAGCGGGAGGAAACGAATCAAATGTCGATCAACCATAGCGCCCTATGCGACTTGGAATTTGGATTTTGGTGATTCTTTGGATGTTGGATGTTGGAGCTTCGCATTTTCGCGGTGTCGGTTGTTAGGTTGTAGGGCAAGCGCGTCGCTTGCCGATCGTAAAACGGCAGGCGGAGCGCCCGCCCTACAATTGGGCTCAAAATTCCGCGCTGCGCCGGCCGCGACGTGTTAAATTTTTGCAGCGTGACCGAAATCCAAAAAGTAAACGTCCTCGGCGTAGGCATCAGCGTGCTCGACCAGGATCGCGCCCGCGAATTCCTGTTCGATGCCGTGCGCCAGGGCCGCCGCGGTTATGTGGCGGTCACCGGTGTGCATGGCGTCAGCGAAGCTCAGGACGACCCGGTCCTGCGCGACATTCTCAACCGCGCCATGCTTTCCACCCCCGATGGGATGCCGATGGTTTGGATGGGCAAGCTACAAGGTCATCCCGCCATTCAACGGGTGTATGGGCCGGATCTGATGTTGAATTTGTGCGAACATTCTCCCGCGGAAGGCTTCACTCATTTCTTCTACGGCGGCGTTCCGGGCGTTGCCGAACAACTGCAGGAGCAGCTTACCGCCCGGTATCCCGGACTTCGGGTGGTCGGAACGTACACGCCTCCATTTCGACGCTTGAATGACCAGGAAATCCACGAGCTCCAGGAGCGGGTACGGTATTGTCGACCTGACTTTTTTTGGGTCGGCCTCAGCACTCCGAAGCAGGAGCGGTTCATGGCTCAATACATGCCGCTCTTGCCTGAAGCGAAGGTTTTCATCGGAGTAGGAGCAGCATTCGATCTTCTCACCGGGCGGGTCCGGCAGGCGCCG
Source organism: Chthoniobacterales bacterium (assembly GCA_045809745.1). Lineage (GTDB taxonomy): Bacteria > Verrucomicrobiota > Verrucomicrobiia > Chthoniobacterales > UBA10450 > DATFCK01. The sequence continues at coordinate 13,470 of JBJMXE010000129.1, forward strand.
CGTTGGGTGCAACGATCCGGGTTCGAATGGCTGTTTCGACTGTCACAGGAGCCTCGGCGACTGACTCGCCGTTATCTGGTTAACAATCCGCGTTTTATGTGGCGCGCGGCGGGGCAATTACTCGGATGGCGAAACTACTCCTTGCGACAGTGATTCGTGTATAGGATTATATAATCTTTAGAAACTGCCACGGCGCAGCTGGGGTTGTAGAGGGGCTCGTCGGGCAAGAACAACCTGTGAATACCCCCGGCGGTTGGCACAGCCAGCGCTACATCCCACCCCAGAAATAGTCTCTATCGCAACCAATTTATGTCAGGAAAAATCGTAGTTTGCGGGGCCGGTGGCTTCATCGGCGGTCATCTCGTGGCCGATCTTCTTCGGCAGGGCAAAAGCGTCCGGGCGGTCGACGTGAAACCGTTCGACGAGTGGTATCAGCTCTTCCCCGGCGCGGAAAGTCTTCAGCTCGATCTAAGGGAGAAGGAAGCCGGCGAACGCGCCGTCAAAGGCACCGAGATCGTTTACAACCTGGCCGCCGACATGGGCGGAATGGGTTTCATCGAGAACAACCGGGCCCTCTGCATGTTGAGCGTGTTGATCAACACCCACCTGCTCATGGCGAGCAAGGACGCCGGGGTGGATCGCTTCTTTTACGCTTCGTCCGCCTGCGTCTACGCTGCCGACAAGCAAACTGATCCAAACGTCACCGCCTTGAAGGAAGAGGACGCTTACCCCGCAATGCCGGAGGACGGCTATGGGTGGGAAAAATTGTTCAGTGAGCGGATGTGCCGCCATTTCCGCGAGGACTACGGTCTAACGACACGGATGGCTCGTTATCACAACGTCTACGGTCCGTTCGGCACCTACGACGGCGGTCGCGAAAAAGCGCCGGCCGCAATTTGCCGGAAGGTGATCCAGGCCAAGCTTTCCGGAAATCACGAGATCGAAATCTGGGGCGACGGCAAACAGACCCGGAGCTTCATGTGGATCGACGATTGCGTGAAGGGAAGTCAGATGATTCAGGAGGGGGATTTCGTGGAACCGCTGAACCTTGGCAGCAGCGAGCTGGTCTCCATCAATCAGCTGGTTGATATCGTTGAAGACATTGCCGGGGTGACTTTGCAGCGGCGCTACAATCTTTCCGCGCCGAAGGGCGTTAACGGACGTAATAGCGACAACACGCTGATCCAGAAAGTGTATGGCTGGGAACCGTCCACCCGTTTGCGCGACGGACTCGAGCGAACCTACCAGTGGATCTATGGCCAGATCGCTGGGAATCCGGTTCGGGCCGTTGCCGTCGCGGCGACCACCTCGTAGATTCGGCGCGTGCCGCAACCCACGACAAACGTCCGGGGGAACGTTGACGTTCTCGGCTGGATACGAGCGAACCCGTTAGCCGCGGCGCTGGTCGGCGCCATCGTCGTCACCCTGATTTATTTTTTCGGGTTCGTTCCGCTCTTCCCGGATCCCGGCAACGGTGTTCGCTCAACTTTCGTTTGGGCCTGGCATTCGTGGAATCCGATAACGAACTATGAGCACGCCAAGCTGATTCCGTTCATCGTTCTTTTTCTGGTCTGGTACGACCGGAAGCGGCTGAAGGAGCAGCCCTTGAGATCGTCAGCGTGGGGTTGGCTTTTCATTGTCATCGGAATTGTTCTGTTCGTTGCCGGTGCCCGGTCGCTTCAGGCGCGATTATCCCTGACGTCCCTGCCATTTCTACTTTTTGGCGTGGTCTTGTGCAGTGCCGGCCGACGCGTTGCCCGCGTTCTGTTGTTCCCGATCGGTTTCCTGTTGTTCATGGTGCCGCTCAACTTTCTCAGCCAGGGCACGACGGGCCTTCAGGCCTTTGAGACTTCTGCCGCAAGTAAGATCTGCAATCTTCTGGGTGTCGGCGTTTTCGCGTTAGGCAACACCATCAACGCCGCCAACGATTCGTTTCATTTCAGTGTCGACGAAGGTTGCAGCGGCATTCGCTCCCTTATGGCGATCGCCATGCTGTCGGCGCTCTACGGCCATTTCACCCAGGATCGCATTTGGAAAAAGGTGGCCATCTTCGCCGCGTCCATCGTGTTCGCCATCATCGGGAATGCCGGCCGCCTAACGTCTATTGTTCTGGTGGCCCGGTTTTTCGGTCAGGATTTGGCCGGTGGACCTTATCACGAGATCTCCGGCTATCTATCATTCCCATTCGCCCTCGCCGCGATGGTGCTGTTTGGCAAGCTTTTGAACCTTCGGCCGAAAGGCGCGGCCGCGCACGCGCCAACGGGTCCTGTGCCCAAGCAGGCGGTCACCTATGATTATTAAGCGCCTTTTTGCGATCGAACTGTCGCTGGTCCTCGGGTTAGGCGCGGTGTTTTTTCTGCCGAAAGCGCCTAAGACGAGTCCGTCCGGCATTGCCATGCAACTGCCCATCTGGGTCGGGCCATGGTTAGGCGAAGACTTTGAAGTCTCCGATAAGGAGAGAAATTTGCTGGCCCAGGATACCGTATTCGCCCGGAAAAGTTACGTTAGTCCGGCAGGCGACCGGGTCTTTGTCTCGATCGTCCTATCGGGCGAGGACATGACTAACAGCATTCACCGGCCAGAACGGTGTTTGCCGGCGCAGGGCTGGAGTTTGCAGAAATCCGATAGCCGCACGGTAGAAGTCAAACCTGGCAAACGGCTGAATATGACTCGGCTCCTCAGCGGTCGACCTGTCGAACTGAAGAACAAACAAAAATTCATCGTTGAGAATGTCAGTTACTACTGGTTCATCGGCTATGATGAGATGACGGCATCGCATGTTCGACGAACGTTACTAGATGCGCGTGATCGGCTTTTGCACGGCTACAACCAGAGGTGGGCGTATGTTACGATTCAGTCGAATGTCACGGCCGGTTGGATGCGTCCGGAGCGAACGGAAGTGATGACGGAAAAAATCGAGGAGCAATTCATCAAAGATTTGGCGCCACTCCTCAAGCGACCGGACGGCGCTCCCGTATTCTGATGTGGCATCGGCTTCCAGCCGATGATCGAGACAAGGAGGGCGGTCTCCGGTCCGCCCGGTTTTATGATTATCCGGGTTCCGGGCAAACCGACACTTGAGTTCCTGAGTGGCGGACGATAAATGAACGATTTATCTCGCTCGAGTGTGTTTGATTCATCCAGTTCATCGAAGGCCGTCGCCCCGACTCTGATTCGCACGCGCATCCGGAAACTCCGGCAGACGCTTGATGAACTATGGGAGTTCGAGGCTGCAATCGGTCGTTATACCGACTGGCCGCAGGTTGCGGGGCCGCCTGGGATGCCACTGTTCATGTTCAAGGTGGCGGCCAGATTGGTCCGAATATTTTCGATCGTGCTGGATGCGATTCTGCGACCGTTGCCGTTTTGGAGGAACCGAAATTATCTGTGCATTGGCTACATCGCCCCGCATTACCTGATCTACAAAGCCTTCCCATACTTTTGCCTCCGGGCGCGATCCAGGATGGTATGGATGTACGACGCGTGGGAAAATCAGCTGGCCGAAATCGAGAGAACGTTCCGGACTCACCGGATCAACGTCGCGTTCGTGACCAGTCTTCAAGCTGCCGAGTATCTAAACAGCAGGGGAATTCAGCGGTTCGCTGCCTACTGGGTCCCGGAAGCAGTGACGGTCGAAAACTATCCGTCGAAGCCCGCATCTGAGCGGCACATCGATGTGCTGCAAATGGGTCGCCGATGGGACAGCTATCACGACGCAATCGTAGAATTCTGCCAGGGCGAGAACCTGGTCTACCTTTACGAAAAGAGTCCGGGACAAAACATTTTTAGAAGTCGCGAAGAATTCCTCGACGGGCTCGCCAGCTCCAAAATCTCAGTCTGCGTACCTTCTTCCATTACCCATCCGGCTCGTTCCGGAACAATCGAAACGATGACCTGGCGCTACTTGCAATCCATGGCGGCCAAATGTCTCGTTATCGGCCGTACGCCCGCGGAAATGAAAAAGCTGTTCGACTACGAACCAATCATCGAAATCGATATTTCAGATCCCTGTGGCCAGCTCAGACACCTTCTAACCGATTATTCCAAATACCTGCCGCTGATAGAGAGAAATTTCGAGTTCATTCAGAAGCACCATCAGTGGCCTAACCGCATCCAGGCGATCGAACAAGCAACACAGGATTTCGACGCTAGAATCTGCAGGGGGGGACGGCAATGAAGGATTGGTTAAAGAAGATTTTGCCGCGGTGGCTCCAATATTTTGTCTACCGATTAGCTTGGGATCCCGTTCGTCGCCTGACCTGGCGGGCGCTCGGACTGGAAAATACGCTGCCAGGTGGGATTCGGGTCCGGGTGCGCAGTCATCCGGATTGGGTGATCTACAACGAGGTCATTGTAAACGGCGAATACGATTTCGTGATTGGCGAGTTGCTCGACCGGCATCATCCAGGCTCATCGCTTCGTGTCGTCGATCTGGGAGCGAACGTGGGTTATTTCTCGTTTCGGCTGGCGGACCTTTTCGTCCAACGGTTCGGCGCAAGCGACGATCTCACACTGACGCTTGTTGAAGGCTCGCCGGTTGTTTACCGAGAGTTACAGCGGCGAGTACAGAACGAACCATTTTTGCGCGACCGCGTCACGCTGATCAATGGGTTGGCAGGCAAACGGAAAGGCGGTGCCTACATCTCGCAGGGCTACATCCATTACGGTCACGGCGCTTCGGCAGACCAGGCGTGGGGTGCCAGGTTCGTGCCCTACGTAGATCTCGCCACGGTGGTCGACGAATTCGATCGCATCGATCTGTTGAAATGCGACATCGAAGGAGCCGAGTTCGACCTCATCGATAATTACACCCGACTGCTCGAGAAGACGAACTCGGCTGTAATCGAATTCCACTATTACGGACGCGATGTCGACCGAGCTCGGGAACAGTTGCGCGCGCTCGGCTTCAAATCCCCGGAAGTGTTGAGCGCAGTCGCGCCGTGCAGCGTTGAATACTTCCAGCGGTAAGTGTTGTGGCATCGGCTGCCAGCCGATGAACTAATTCACCATCGGCCAGCGGCCGATGCCAGTAAAACTCAATCCCCACCACCGCGAACATCGGGACCGGTGTAACTTCGCAGCCACTGCACCGTCTGAGCGATTCCCTCTTCCAGCGTGTAAGGGTTTTCTCCTAACAATTCGAACGTTTGCCCGATGGGCGTGTTGTAATCGGTGGTCATGCTGCCGAGCCGGGAGCTGTTGATCAGGAAAGGTTTGCCGGTTAGCCGCGTAGGAATGTCGCCCGCACTTGCGAGAAACCGCATCAACCAACGGGGAACCACTCGAACTGCTTTGCCGGTTAGCTGCTTAGAAAATCCGTTTACCCATTCGAACAAGTTGGTCGGTCGGTCGCCGACGTAAATGGTCTTGCCGTTCACGAGCTCGCGCGGCGCTTCAAAGATTTTTCGGATCTGATCGAGCACATTTTTGACGTAGCCATAACAACGAATCACCGGTTGATGTCCCGGATGGATGTACAATCCGCGTTGC
>JBJMXE010000130.1:0-13485 GCA_045809745.1 Chthoniobacterales bacterium
CAAAGTGCGCCATCACCTCCGGCACCGCCGCCAGTGAACCGTTGATTTCGGCGATATCGGACGGCGAGAGGCGGTCAATCTGTTGCTGATTATAATTGATAATGGGCCGCCGTACTTTGCCTTCAATCGATTGAACCGACACCTCCTTCTGGAAGTCGATGTCGTCCACCGCAGGCAACAGCCCTACCATTCGGTCGCGGCAAACCTCGGGCCGCTCTGACAGGTCTTCGTAGTTGAACCGGGTTAGGGATAACAGGGTTCCTTCATTTCGAATCTGCTGCTGGGCGCAGCGTATCCAGTGCTGAACACACCGACCTAACGGGATTTTCGTGCGGCGGTTGATACCTTCGGCGACCGCGTACGGGTTGCGCTGCATCAGAACAAAGGTGCTCTCCGGAAAATGCTTTTGCAGCATCGTGGCGCGAAGCACATTGGCGGGTGATTTCTCCAGGAAAATCCGCGGATTAGCCGTTCGGTATTTCGGATTACGTCTCCATTCGCGCCGCCAGCGCTGTTTGATCTCGGCCCAGGCGTAGCGGCTCTCGTCCGCTAACACATCGGACTGTTCACTCCAGATTCGGCGGCAGCGCACCGCCACTTTACCCGGGGTCGGCATCAGGTCGGTGACGAAACGCTGACCGTTCACTTGTTGATCAGGGCCGCCGGGCGCGAGAAATCCGACCACATTTCGGCAATCTTTCAGCACACGCTCCAACAGCGTCGATCCACTGTTGTTCATGCAGATAATGAACAAGTACTTCTCCGGCACCTCATCCGCTGAGGAGCCACGCAGGCGCGACCACGCGTTCGTCAGAGTGCCGGACATTGACATGGATGTATGTCTTCTATCGCTCGCCTGGACAGCCGGTCAATCGCCGCGGCTCGACAAACGCATGTCATCCGGTGGGCGACGCAGTTTCGAAAGGTAAGGCACGCTTGAGCCGCCGAGAAATGGGGGCGGCGCTAAACGGGAATATTATGACCAAAGGCGCCAACGCTCGGAAGAAAACGGAGGAAGAGATTGTCCAACGAACGGCACCTCCGGGCGAAGTCGTTTATCATGCCATCTACCGCGAAGGCGAACACGAGCTGAAGAGGAAGACCGGCGAGCTCGCATTTTCCGGTCTGGCGGCCGGCCTATCGATGGGATTTTCCCTGGTCGCCGAAGCACTGTTGCAGGAACGGTTGCCGGATACGCCATGGCGGCCGCTGGTCGCGAAGCTTGGCTACAGCGTCGGATTTCTGATCGTGATTCTCGGACGGCAGCAGTTGTTCACCAAGAACACGCTGACCGTGATTCTGCCGGTTCTCCGCGAGAAAAAATTGTCCACCGTCGGAACCGTCGGGAAGTTGTGGGCCACGGTGTTTCTCATGAACTTGATCGGCGCGTTTGCGTTCGCCTGGTTAGCCGCACGCTCTCCCGCCTTTCCGGAGGAAGCGCGGGCCGAGTTCCTCAAGGTCGCACAAACTGCAATTCACCCGGGATTCGGTGAGCTCTTTGCGCGGGGAATTGTGGCTGGATGGTTGATCGCACTGATGGTATGGCTGTTACCCTTTGCCGAATCCGCCCATATCTGGGTCATCATCATCCTCGCCTACCTGATCGGCATCGCCGAATTGCCCCATATTATCGCCGGTTCAGTGGAAGCGTTTTACTGTGTTTCCGCTGGCCTACTGGCATTTTCGGATTGCGTGACTCATTACCTGGTCCCGGTACTGTTAGGCAATGTGATCGGGGGAGTAGCTTTGGTCGCGTTCGGCGCGCATGCCGAATTCATCGAGGCCAGTGATGCCGGGTGAGTGGAATCACTGAGCCCGTAGCGCTGCGGCTGCGCCGGTCGCGTTGACGCACCTCACGCTGACGGAGGCGTCATACAGCTGGAGAAACGTGACCGAGACTGGGTCGATGGAGATTCGGAGGAACAAGTCGAGCGGTATGCCTAGATAGTAGGCGATGATGCTGCGGATCACATCGCCGTGAGTAAAAATTGCGGTGAGGCCCTGCTGCTGCGTGTGCATGGTGGCAAGTGCGCCGAGTGCCCGAAGCTGCACCTCGAGCATTCGTTCGCCTCCCGGAGCTGCGGCATTGCTGCGAAACTGATTCCAGTTTTGCCAATCCTGACGTGGAGCGAGTTCTTGGAAAGTGTGTCCGGTCCATTCCCCAACCTCGACCTCATTAAATTTAGCCTCGATCTGAACAGGCACTTTCAATCGTCCACCCAGTGGCTCCGCGGTTTCACGCGCCCGCTCCAATGGTCCGCAGTAAATCTGCCGGATGGGCAGGGATGACAGCTGTTCAGCCAGGCATTCGGCCTCTGCCCGACCGGTCTCATTCAGATGAACCCCGGCCATCCGCCCGGTAATCGTGGTGTTGATCAGATCGTGAGTTCCGTGACGCACGAGTAGGAAGCTGGTCATGCCTGCCGGTTCTATAACCGTGATGATGCCGGTTGAAACGCCTGAGCGACCGGCACAGCGGGGCTGGTTAGGCCAACCCTGGATGGAGTTAAAGCCGGAGCGTAGCGCTTGGTCATTCGCGCGCAAAATTCGGCAAATTCCTGCGGGACTTGAGGCGCGCTGGTGTAATGCGGCAGAACGCCCCGATGCTCCGGCGTGAAACAATAGGTAAGCGTCACTTGAAATTCCTCCAGCGCGCTCATCTGCCGATCGAACCAGGCATCGGCGTTAGGCCGAAAGCTATCAGCCCAGCTTAGCCCGGTGCGCAAATGTTTGACTCCGAGTCGACGCAACCATTGCACCGCGTCATCTAATCGGTGGTCTTCGAAATGAAACCACTGGCAGATGCCCATCGACGGAACGAACTCCGGGAAAATATTCAACGCGCGTTTCGGCCGGCCATCCTCACGCAGCAATCCCATGTAAAAGTGCCGATAATAGGAGGAACCCTCCGCCTCGCGGTGGCGGGTGGTTGCCGGCCAGTCGCGGGGCAGATCGTAGAGCGAATACCAGTGAACGCGCGGAACTCGGCCAGCCAGAAGCTCCGCTGTCCGTCGCAGTCCAAATTCCTGTACCTCCTCTGCTCCGAAACTGGACACACCCACTTCCGACACCCAGATCGGCAAATTCGTGACTTGCTCGATCTCCTGGATCCGTAGCGGCCAGTCGTCGATAGGCCAATGATTCCAATCCAGCGGAAAGCCATGGAGCGCCACGACGTCAATTTGATCGAGCACACCAAAGTCCTTCATGCGCGCGAGAAATTTCGGATCGATCGGCGAAATTCCGCCCAGAACGCGTTTTAGCATGGGGTTAACCGCGGCCACGGCGCCGGCCGCTCGAATTGTCATATCGGCGAAGATTCGCCAGTCCGGATCGACCTCAAAGTCCCAATGAGACTTGTTGTTAGGCTCGTTCCAGAGCATTACTGCTTCAATCATAGTCATCGCGGCGAATTGAGGCGTAGATTGGACGAGGCCCTGCCGGTAACGGCTTGTAGCGGCAGACGAACACCTCGGCTTCAGGTCGGTCGAGAATCTCGAAACCGGAACTTCGGAGCATTCCTTCCACGCAGGCGCGATTGGGAATCCACCAGTTAGTCGGATCGCCGCTGTAGCGCTTTTCGATAAAGAACATCTTGGGAAAAGCAGGCTGATCGAAGATTCCGGTCTCCCAAAAATCGTAATCGTCCTTGAGCGGTGGTACTTCTTCTGAACCGCGTTGCATCGACTGAAAAATGAAAAGATCGCGGGCGACATGCTCGTGGATCAGGTCGAGCGCGAGCAGCGGATGGCGAAGATGGTAGAGGACTCCCATGAACAGAACGATGTCGAATTTCTCGCCGAGGTGGTGGACATCGTAGACGGACAGCTGTTGAAATTCGATGTCCACGCCTAACGAATCGGCGGCAAACCGCGCCTGGGCCAGATAGCGTTCGTCAAAATCGATGCCCAGGACCCGAGCGGCGCCGCGCCGTTTCATTTCGATGCTGTAGAAGCCGCCGTTGCAGCCGATGTCCAGGACGGTTTTGCCGCGAAGATCGTCCGGCAAGACTCGCTGGAACCGTTGCCATTTTACCCGCGGGTAATCGCCCAGGAAATGTTCCGGTGCAGTGGGAACGCCGTGAATCTCCAGATTGTGGAACCAAGGACCGAGTTCACGGATGCGATGGGCCAGCTGAGTTGGTTCGAGAATCGCCTCGCTCATGCCACTGCCACCTCCCGCGGTTCCACCGTTTCGCTTAGTAGTTGGATCGCCTCGCGGTATCCGCCCAGTGTTCCGACGTCCACATAAGATTCGCCTGCGCGTAGGCCGACCGCGTAACCGCCTTCGGCCAGCCATGCGTTCACGAGCGTTCCAAAATATTCGTCCTGCTGCTCACGGCGAAGCCACAGCATGTGAAGTTCGTGCAGGATGGCTCCCGGCATCTTAAACGCGCCCCAAATCCAGTGTGACCGCACATCGTGGCTTTTGACCACGATCTCAACCACCCTGCCTCCATCGGTAGTCACTACCGAGTCGAAAAATTCCGGATGTTCGACCGGGAAAAGCAAAAACGACAAATGGCTGTTCGGCAAAGCCTGCAACCCGGTGGCGGGAAACCAGATCGTATCGGGCAGGCCGATGCATACTGATTCGTTCGGAGCGATTAACGGTGCTGCCCGAAAGATGGCGTCACACAGGCCGGCGGGATGGGGTTGCACCACGAACGCCACGGTGGCGGACTCAATATTACCGCCGCCGTAATACTCGAGAATGTCCGATTTGCCTGGCGCGATCACGAAGCAAAGTTTGTCCGCTCCTCCCAGAATCATCCGATCAACCAGGTATTCGCTGATTGCCCGTGGCCGTTCGACAGTGCCGTCGAGCCTTCCGCCCACTGGCAGGAGCTCTTTCGAAAATGCCAGCGGTTGGATCCGACTTCCGGCGCCCGCTGCTGGAATAATTCCCCACATACCCGTTAGACTCCTTTATTTAATTGTGAAATTCATGCCGCGATCGCTTGGGTTCGGGCGGAATCGAGCAACTGCTCCAAATAGATGGTCCGTTGAAGTCCGGTGTGTTCGGCGAGCGTGCGCTCGCGGGCGGCGGTGGCGATGCGCTGAAGCTCAGTATCCGAGAATTGCAACGCCCGGTTGACGTCGGCGGTATCAACCGCCGTCAGGATCTCAGCGCCAGGCCGAAAGAACTCGTCCAGTCCCTCCCACCAGTCACTGATCACCGGTACGCCGCAGGCCGCTGCTTCGAACAATCGGCCGGAAGGACACCAGCCCATTGCGCGCATGGCGGATCGGGTGACATTTAACGTCAACCGAGAGGAACAGTAGAAGGTGGGATGCTGGTCTGGTGCCAGATGGCGAACGAAGAAGATGTTAGGCCCCCACGGGAAATCGGGTGGATACTGGGCGCCGGCGAGAATGAATCGATCAGCCGGCCGGAGGCGCGCAGCCTCGAGGAACAGCTTTCTTACTCCTTCGTCGCGGTCGACTGAATACGTTCCCAGGTAGGAAAGCGATCCCTGGTAGGCCGTGTTCGGAGCGACCGGCCGATGCACATCGGGATCAACGCTTCCATAAAGCGGTGCCACCTGCCGGGCGCCCAGTTCGCGCTGCAGCGCATTTAACGCCTCGCCGCCGGTAAAGCTGAGCACGAGATCGAATTCACTGAGGCCGTTCGGATGTATGTAGGGCACGAGTTCGCCTGCGCGTAGCCGGGAGAGCGTCACCGGCGTGTCCAGATCGTAAAAAATCCGCAGGGCCGCGGAGTCCCAGATCAATTCCGAGGCAACGATCGCATCCGGATAATACGATGTGGTGATCGCAACATCAGCGTCACGCACTTCGCGTTGCGCTACGCCGGTGACGGTTTGCCAGTCCGAGTAGATCCTTAAATTGCCCCCGGGAAGCTCTGCCAGATCTCGGTGAGCAGCGTAGTAGGGGACGTCGCGTTCGAAAAACACGACGTCATGGCCGCGGTTGATCAGCTGCCGGCACAGGGAACGCCAGATCGTGGCATGGCCGTTGCCCCACGACGAGCTAATCGTTAGGCCAAAAATGACGAGCTTCATTTTTGTTGTTTGACAGGTGAGTGCGACTTCCGCCGGCCGCGCCGTCCATAAGCGTGGCCGTTGCCGTTCCGCCGAAGCGGCTCGGGCAACACGAATTCCTCGTCGCCTCGAATGAATCGTTCCGTTTTTTCCCGGGCTTCGTCGTCGGTAAACTGCTGCGGCGGCGTCTTCATGAAGTAGCTGGACGGGCCGGCAATGGCGCCGCCAATCCCGCGATCGAGCGCAAGCTTGGCGCAACGAACAGCATCAATCACAACGCCGGCCGAGTTCGGTGAATCCCAAACCTCGAGCTTTAATTCGCAGTTGATCGGTACGTTCCCGAACGTGGTGCCCTCCATTCGGATGTAGCACCATTTGCGATCGGTTAGCCACGGCACGTAATCGCTCGGTCCAACATGGACGTTGTTAGCCGACATTGTGTGGCCAAGCTGAGATGTTACAGCCTGCGTTTTCGAAATTTTCTTCGATTCCAGGCGCTCCCGCTCCAGCATGTTCAGAAAATCCGTGTTGCCGCCGAAGTTCAGCTGATAGGTGCGATCCAGCCGCACGCCGCGATCGCGGAACAGATTGGTCAGCACCCGATGGGCAATGGTCGCCCCGACCTGAGATTTGATGTCGTCACCGATGATCGGAAGACCGTGCTCCTCAAAGCGGCGTTGCCAGTACTTCTGCGACGCAATGAACACCGGTATGCAATTCACGAACCCACACCCTGCCTCCAGGATTTGTTCGACGTACCACTTCGTCGCCATCTCGGATCCCACCGGGAGGTATGAAACGACAACGTCGGTCCGCGTCTTTTTGAGAATCCCCACAATATCGTCGGTGGGACCGGAGGCTTTCTTCACCACCTGCTTCAAGTATTTGCCAAGACCGTCGTGGGTCATTCCGCGATAAACTTTGACGCCGAGGCAGGGAACTTGAGCGAATCGAACGGTGTTATTCGGTTCGGCGAAAATTGCTTCGCCGAGATCCCGTCCGACCTTGGTCGCATTAATGTCGAAAGCGGCGCTGAATTCGATGTCGGCAGCGCGATAGCCGCCCAGATCCACGTGCATCAGGCCGGGGACGAAATCATCGGCACTGGCATTGCGGTAGAACTCGACGCCCTGGACAAGGGAAGAAGCACAATTACCGACGCCGATAATCGCTACCCTGATTTTATTTTGTGCGGTTGTTTTCATGAACAAATTGCAGTGGTGATCTCGGCGCGCTGCGCCATCTGCTTCACTCCGGACAAACGACGGGTGCGCTGTTTGCGTTTCACGATGCGCGCTTCGTCGACGAACCTTTCCAGCTCTGCCGCGCGGTGAGCGGCAGTGTGCTCGGCCAGAACTCGCTCACGGGCAAGCTCACCAATGACCCGCGCCCTACCCTCTGGCAGGTCGCGCAGAAACCGCAGCACGTCGTCCGTCGTGCGGGCCACGAGTATCTCCTTGTCCGGAGTCAGCAATGTGTCGAGGCCGGGCCAGTCGTCGGAAATGATGGGCGTAGCGCACGCGGCTGCTTCGAATAATCGAACGCTCGGTGAATAGCCGGCTTCAATCATGGCCGCACGAGTGATGTTCAAAGTGAAACGCTGGGAATTATAGAATGCCCGGTGTTCCGACGGATTCAGATGGGTGATCCGTTCCACGTTTTGCGGCCAGCGAACACTTTTTGGGTACATCGGGCCAGCAACCACAAACCGCTTCGATGCACATTCTTGTGCCGGCCTAACAAGAAATTCGTTTAGCGATTTCTCCCGATCCTCGCTGAACGTCCCCAGATAGCCTAACAGCCATTTGCGTCGCTGTGATTCAGGGTAGTGGGTTGCCGGGTCCACCGAGCAGTACAACGCCCGGGCCATCGCTGAGCCGTAATTCTGCTCGAGCGTTTGTAATGTCGGCCCCCCGGTAAACGATAAATACAGGTCGTAGCGGCGGATCAGTTCAGCGGTAAGGTAATCGCATCTTTGGTGCAGAAGCCGCGACAGCGTAACCGGAGTATCGATGTCGTAGAATCCGGTGACATCCTCGGCAATGTCGGTGACCCATTCACCGATCTCGACACCGTCCGGAACATAAGAGCCGACGATAACGGCATCGGCTGCGGCGATCTCCGCCGAAAATCTGCGCTTCAGTTCCCGAATTGTCTGATAAATTTCGGTCCGACCGAACGGCGGACGCGGCAGATCCCGGTTAGCGGCATACCAGGGTTGCTCCCGTTCCAAGAACAAAACGTCATGGTTGCGCTTAACGAGTTCCCGTACCAGGCCCCGGTAAGTGGTGGCGTGGCCATTCCCCCACGAGGAAGTGATTGAGAGACCGAGCACGACAAGTTTCATACTTCAGATGCAACGACGGCAGCGGCAATGTCGGCATCGGCATTGGGATCTCTTCTCGCAAATGCCGAGGGTCGCATGGATTTGCCGCGGGACGTTCCGCTCAGGATTTGTTCTACCTGGAGTGCGCGGTGCGCGTAGGTGTGCTCAGCCAACACCCGTCGATAGGCTGCAGCGCCAATCTCCTGCGCCTTTCCCGCCGACAGGCCATCCACATGCGCAGCGACTTCGTCGCCGGTGTGCGCCACCAGGAGTTCACGACCTGGTTCGAAAAATTGTTCCACGCCTTCCCACGCATCGGTGATCAGACAAGCTGCGGCGCCGGCTGCTTCAAACACTCGCGTCGGGGGAGAAAAACCGTATCGCGCCATGCTCGCCCGGCAGATATTCAAGACCGACCGAGCCGTGCAGTTGAATGGGTTGTGGTCGCGTGTGTAAACGTGACCGAGATAGCGCACGTTGGACGGCAGCGACTTCGTTTCCCAGCCGTTTCCCCCGAGGATGAATGACCGCAATGGCAGCGCTTGGGCAGCGCGCAGAAAGAACTCTTCTACTCGTTGTTCACGGTCGGGAAGGCGATTGGCCAGCAACCCGAGATCGCACCTAAACCGCGGATCTGGCGGGACGGGATGATGGGTGTCGGGATCGAGCGCGTTGTAAATTGGGACGCACATCTTCGCGCCATATGAGGTATAACCCCGAACCACCGGGTCCCCGCCTCCGTAGGTCAAAACGAAATCGTACTGCGGTATTAATTGCCGGAACGGATCGTTAGGATCGTTTTCAATCCGCTCCAACGTAGCGGGCGCGTCAACATCCCAAAAGATCACCAGATTGTTTGATCGCTTCAGCTCCAGGACCGCGGCCTCGAGTAGTTCATCGAAGATCCCGACGCCACTCGCCTTCACGATGAGGTCAGCATCGCGCGCCATTTGCACGTGCCGACGCGCCTCCGATTCCGTTCCCTCGTAAACAATCACGCGCGCCCAATCCGGCGGCTCGATGTCGCGGTGCTGTGGACGGTCGTACGCGACCGGCTCGTAGAAGGTGACCTTGTGCCCGTGCGCGTGCAGCGCCTTGATGATGCCGCGATAGTAAGTAGCAGCACCGTTCCAGTAGGCCGATAGCAGACTTGAGGCGAAGAAGGCGATGTTCATGACAGCGAGCGGCAGATGTTCAGTAGTCGTTCCACGCGGTGGCCGCAGGTGTGGCTGCCGCGGACCGTCTCCAGGCCTGAAGCAGCTAAGTCGCGCGCCATTTTCTTGTCAGTCAGCAACGCCTGCAGATGCTTGCGCATCTCCGCTCCGTTCCGTGCAACAAGGAAATCGGTTCCCGGCCGGAACAACTTTTCTGAATCGCTCCAAGGCGAGCAGACGAGCGGAATACCGCAGGCCAGCGCTTCGAATGGCCGGATGGTGGGGATACCCGGCAAGGCTCGGACGTATGGACGCCTCGGAACGTGAACCGTAATTTTGAAACGCGCGAAGACTTCCGGAACTCTGTAGTTAGGCAACCAGCCCCCATAACTGATTCCGGCGTCGGAAAGAAGCCGGCGAGCTGATTCCGGATAACGAACTCCAAATACCTTCGCCCGCAGCTTCAGATCAGCGATCGGCTGGATTAGGAATTCGCACAGTTCTTCGGTGCGTTCGTCATCCCCCCAATTCCCAATCCATACCACTTCTCCGTCGATATGATTTCGCGAGTGAGGCTTGAACACGTTTACGTCAGCGGCTTCGTGCCATGTCCAGGCGCGCGGCGTCCACTTGTTTTCGAGATAGAGGTCGCGAAGCACGTTGCCATAAGCGAGCACGCCATCGTAGTGTCGCAGGTCATATTGCTGCATTTCCTCGGGCGCGGTAACCGCACGGTGGTGGGTGTCGTGAAAGAATAAACGATAAGAAGGATTCGCCCTGTGGTGCTCGCCGATTCGGCTCACCAGATCGTGGTCGTTCCACTCATGGACAAGCACCACGTCGGCGTCGCGCAGGGTTCGGTCCAGGTCGATCGTTGCCGGATCGTAAAGCGTGGACCGCAGCAGCGGGAAGGCGGACCGGAATTCGCGGACCGCCTCCGAGCCAGGCTCCTGGAGCAGGTTCTGCCTGCTCCAGCCATCTCGTGGCTCATATATATAGATGTTGTGGCCGCGCTTGATAAGCTCAGTGGCAACGCCGCGGAGGAAGTGGGCGTTTCCATGATTCCAGTCGGAAACGAGCGAGTGATAAAACAGGATGAACTTCATGCCGCCACCTCCTGCGGTTGGCGTTGCAGACAAGACTGGTAGGCCGCCACATAACTGCCGCCGACATCGTGCGAGGCGATTTTCCAAGCCCGAACCCGAGCGCGCTCGGCCATGCTTCCCCGGCGCCGGTGATCAGAAGCCAGGTCGTCCAGAGTGGTAACGAGCTCTTGGTGGTCCTCAGGGTTAATAAAAACTGCGGTGTTGCCCCAGATTTCTCGCAGGCTGCTGATGTCGCCCAGGACCAGCGCACAGCCACTCAGCCCGGCCTCCACGATAGTTAGTCCGAAGGGTTCATAGCGGGCCGGCAGAGCGAAAATCGCGGCCGTGGAAAGGCGTGTCGCCAATTCGGCCGTGCTCAGCTGTCCCAAGCAGTGGATATTCGTTAGGCGAGCACTCGCTCCGTCAGGATGAGTGCAATCCCCGGCAAGTTCGATCGGCCAACGCACCTGCGGTGCGATCGCGTCCAGCGCGGAAATGTTCTTCGCCTCGTCCCAGATTCGCCCGGCGCTCAAAATCACCTGTTTTTTCGGCGCAAACCGAAACGGCCTGAAATCGCGAGCATTGCTGATTACCCGTGACGCGGTCCGAACCGTGTAAATGTTTCGAAGTTCGTTCAGCATGGCGCGGCTCGGCGCCACCACCAGATCGGCCGCGGCAAGGCCGGTCGTAACCCGGCGTCGATATTCATTCCAGGCCGGAGGTGCTTCTGCGCCGCGAACCGCGCGCCACCATGAGCAGACGCAGGAATGCGCAGTGACAATCGTCGGCACTCGCCACGGAAGTGCGGCGTGGCTGTAGCCATTTAGATGAACAATGTCCGGCCGGTATTTTTCGGCTAAAGCAAGAAGCCAGTCTCCGGCGCGATCGACGTCGCTCCACGGATCGCTCATCCACTCCAGGCGGTAACGACTCTCCACGACGTCGATCCGGCGGAGCGCTCTGACTTCATTTTGCTGAGCCGCGGTTAGCGGCGCCCCCATCGTAGCGATCGTCACGTCACAGCCTTGTTCCACCAGTGCCGCCGCCAGATCTATAGCGAACGTCCAAACGCCGCCGACCGTGTCGGCAGTCATTAAAACACGAAGACCTTTGGCAGATGCAGTCATTCGTTGATGATCAGCGCTTTGATGAAGCCATCCGGCCGTTCCGCGGAGATATTCAGCGCCGTTGCAAGTTCTGCGAGTCCAAACCGGTGCGTGTAAAGGGCCGTCGGATCGAGAAAGCCTATCTCGATTGCGCTCACGGCCTGGCGCATTCCTTCGAGGTAGACTAACGGATCGCGTTCGTGAGCGTTGATCACATCGAGACCGCGCCAGTTCCAGAGCTGCATGTTAATCTGTCTCAGCCCGTCCTGGTGATACCCGGCAACCACCATCCGGCCGCGCTCGCGGGTGAGCTCAGCGGACAGATCCAGCGGCCATTGCTTGCCCGTGGCTTCGATCACCACGTCGCAGAATGCGCCCCCGGTGAGTTGACCCACTTCTTCGATGATCCGGTGGTGATCATCCATTAGCACCGTCTCCGTTGCGCCCATTCGTTTGGCCAGCGCCAACGCGAATGGCCGGCGAGCGATTGCAATCACACGCGCACCAACGGCGTTAGCCATTTGGATCAGCAACGCGCCCAGGAATCCAATACCGACAATGGCAACGCAGTCGTCCACGTCGATTCCGCTGCGCTGGAAGATATTATAGGCGCAGCCGAGCGGCTCGGCCGGAAAGGGGCGATCGTTCAGCGACACCGGAAGCTTGACGACGCTGTTCGCGTCAATGATGTCGTATTGCGCGTAAGCGTGATTGGAGATGAAGCCGACGCGATCTCCCGGCGTGAGCCCGATCGTCTCGTTTCCCACCTGCACCACCCGGCCCCAACCTTCATGACCGAGCTGGCCGGGCGCGAGTGGATATTGAAACCACGGTCGCCCTTCCCAAGGGGGAATGTTCGAGGCGCACACTCCGCAACCTTCGACCCGGACTAACACCTGGTGTGATCCTGGAACTGGCAGCGAAACGTCACGAATTTCGACCCGCCGCGGTTCCACGATGACCGCCGCGGTCATCGTGGCCGGAAGATCGATCGGCGTCTGGTTAGGCGGCGCGGCATTGTAGCTGGCGATGTGTTGCTGAAGTGAGCCGCGGTCCTCGGAACTGTTAGGTTCGACCCGACTGGCTGAGGCAGGCGTGGTTCTCGGCCCGTTCATCCCAGTGCCGCTACTTTGTTTGCCGCCACGTCCCGCGATTCGACTAACCACTGGTGAAGCCTGCCGATGCCGTCGGCCATGCTGACCTCCGGAGTCCATCCGGTCGCGGTGTGAAATTTTGAAAAGTTAGTCACGTAATAGCGCTGGTCGCCTGGCCGCCATGCATCCCACCTCAAGCGCGGACGTTTGCCGTGCAGGCGGGCGATTAGGTCGATGAGTTGCAGCAGGCTCGTGGTGTTCGATGGCCCGCCTCCGATGTTAAAGACTTGTCCGGAGAGCGTCCGGATGTGCTTCCTCGCCAGTAGGAAGGCGTCGATCAAATCTTCAACGAAGAGGACATCCCGGACCTGATGGCCGTCGCCATACAGGGTGATTGGCCGGCCTTCCAGTGCGCGGATGAGGAAGTGTGCGACCCAGCCTTGATCTTCGGTGCCGAATTGATGCGGCCCGTAGATGCAGCTCATTCGGAAGACCACGGCCGGCAGCCCAAAGGTTCTCGCGTAGTCGAGGATGTATTGGTCGGCAGCACCTTTGGAACATCCATACGGGCTGTAAAAATCGAGCCGTTGATCTTCGCCAATCCCACTGCCGGCAATCGCTTCATCGATTGGCTCGTAACGGTCGTTGGTTACGCGGAGGTCGACATCATCCAGGCTGCCGTAGACCTTGTTGGTGGAAGTGAAGATCAGTGGAGG
>JBJMXE010000131.1:0-36782 GCA_045809745.1 Chthoniobacterales bacterium
AAACCTGGCAAATCTCATCTTGGCCTCGCCCGCATAGCGTCTTGTAGCCGCAACATGGGCAGCGATATGTCGGAACTCTCTCCTGGGGATGTGTAACGTTGTGAAACGTCATCACGGCGCTGTCATCTAACGAGAACAAGATCAGCCACCGCTGATGAGGCCGAGCTTTGCTCGAAGTGATTGTATATTAGTCATCCTAAAGTGAAACCGTACGCGGTGAAGCGGTTGGCTGCATCGCCTGGTTAGATCAGTCGGTCGCCATGTCCCAAAAGCCTTTCCCAGTAATCTTCCATTTGCCGCTAACTTTTTGAACCTCGTAGGCATCACCGGTTCCCCGCGATAGCTGGCCAGTGTGGACGGACACGCAGTCAGTTCGCGTGTAGCGATCTTTTCGGGTCCCTTTTTTCAAATCAATCTGATACTCGCGCCCAGTGACACTGCCAGGCAGGCGCTCATCGGTCGAGACGCAGAAGATGCATATGATCGGCTCATGAGTTGCGGCACGGACTAGTTGCTGAATCTGCCTGGCGTCTCTCTCAGATATCGGCGCCATCACACAGGGCTTCTCCGCTGCGAGCGGTAATGATGAGTAAGATCCCATTTGGAGCCGTGCTTCTCAAACACGTAAAGGCAACGCTCCGGACGACTGAGAGATCCAGCGAAGCGGCAGGCCGCATTGATGGCCACGATTCTGCGGGAAACCCAGCGAATCGTAGGTGGTAGTGTCGCAGGCACCAAAGCTTTGATAGCAGCGAGGTCCGCAGCACTGCCCAGACGCTTATCTGAGCCCGTGTTAAACTTGAATTGCCACTCATCACCATGGTTGTCCGAATTGTCATCTTGGCGAGCGAGCTTCCACCGCCGCTTGTCCTCTTCCGACGGGGTCGGCAGCGGCGGGCCAAGCTCGCCTTCGACCGGCGGCAGCCCAGCCAGACAGCGGCAATTCAGGACCAATATCGCAACCACCCAACGCGGCATCACAAGGTCTAACGAGACCCAAGATCAGCGACCGCTGGCGAGGGCGCGTGTGGCTGCAGGTTGAATGTGGAAGTCATCAGAAGTGGGAACGCGGAACGGCCAGCGGTTCGCTGCATCGCTTGGTTAGGCCTTGCGCGGACTCGGCAAGAACCGCTCGCCTGGATCTGCGACATAGGTTGTGTTGCATGTGAGGCAGTCCCACCGCTCTCTTTTGCGCGTGTTCGACCAGAGTGGAATCGGGCCGGAAAGGTGTATCGGCTTCGCGTCAGCTTCGTAGCAGCGTGGGCAAAACGGGACGGGATCGCCTCTACCGTAGTATACGCCGCGAGAGTGCGTGAGCTCTGGCTGCGCTGACTGTGCCTGTATGGCAGCGCACTGCTCTGCGAGCCGGGCGTAATCGGCTTCGAGCGCAGCGACCTCGCGAAGAACGAGGCGCAGCTGAGACCGAATAGCATCTTTGGCGGCGTCGGTGTCGATCATTCGGTCGAGATCGTCGATGTCCTTCTGGAGGTTGCTCATGCGAGGGAAGGAGTTCTGAGGCCTAACGAGACACAAGATCAGCGACCGCGCCCGAAAGCGCGCGTGGCTGCAAACTGAAGGAACTAGCTAGACAAAAGTTACGCATCGGAGCGGGGCGCGGTTCGCTGCATCGCCTGGTTAGGCCTTGCTGTCATCTGGAAACAGTCTAGTGCCACAGTAACCGCACCTATCGCTGGCAACTGCAATGTGTGCGAGAACTCCACTGATTGTATTACGACAGGTGGGGCAAACCAACCCAAAGCGCCGCTCGCGCCGCCTCGTTGACGACGTGACGAACCAGATGGCGCAGACGAGAAATGCGAGAATAGCGATGCCGTAAGCGATGTGAACGCCGACAGGCCGTGGTGCACGATCCATGAAGCGCCCGATGAAGAGGTTGCCGAAAATGACGCCGAAGAAGACCACGAGAAAGCCAGTCGCGCCGAGGGCGGACGAACGCTTCAGCTTTTTCTGAGATGCGATGAGTTCGGCTTTGGTCACACGCGTGGAAGAGGCCTAACGATAATAAGATCAGCTACGGCCTTCTCCGCGGCTGAACTGCAAACAATAGTAACTTAATCATTCTAAAACGTAAACTTGTACCGGTAAGGCCGTTAGCTGCATCGACTGGTTAGACCTACCATAGCGAAGCTGAGCCCGGTGAGTAGTGGCCCGAGCGGATGGCTTGTCGAAGGTCGTCAAGGGTTTCGGGTCCGGATTTGCCAGACGCGGTGAAGTCGACCTTCCAACGATGGTTGAACGTGGAAAGCATCACAAGTACGTCGGAACTGGCAAACCCGCCGCGAGTGTAAAGCACAAACCACTTACTGGCGTTGTGCCCTGCGAGCACAAAGCGCCGTAAGGGGAGTGCGTCGTCCCCAGGTGGAATCACATCAGAAACTTGGAACGGCTGACCACGATCGGCAAAGCGTTCTCGCTTGCCGAGAGGTGCTTGGAGCGCCTTTAACACAGCAATATCGATATCTCTAAGCCGGTAAACCGGCTCAAACTCGTCTTCGAAAAACGACTGCAGGCGTTGTTCGTCGGTTCGCCTCTGCGCACGCGCTCTGGAGGCGGAAACCTCAAGCTCACGCCGAAAATGTTGCTTCTTGGTTTGGATGACCGCTGCTTGTGAAACGACGTCGTGTGTTCGATCACTAACATAGATCGAGAAATGCGCGGCGTCGCGCTTCGGCCGATCCACTTTCTGAACGTATTCGACTGTCCATACTGCACTGCCACTGTCGTAAGAGAGTTTCGGAGCGTAGCCTTGCGGGTCTAGACCTTCTCTGACGGCTTCCCGGCTGGCAATTTCGATAACTTTATCAGCCTTTAACTGTGGTTCGCTGGCACTTGCGAAGCACGTCACCGTGCTGGCGATTACTAAAGCAGACGCAATAACGCTGCGCATAGGTCTAACGAGAACAAGATCAGCCACCGCCGATGAGAGCGAGCGTGATCTGGAATGAATGTGTGGTCGGAAACTGCGAGTGGAATAGCGATCAAAATCAAGGGGATCGCACGCAAAACAACATTACGAAGCATAAATCAACGTCAGAGATCTAACGAGAAGTAGACGAAAGTTCGTAAAATAAGGCGAATATTTTTCGTCTAACTGGGGGACTTTTTGTCGCGCTTTGGCCTGTCAAATTCATAGCTGTCGCTCAGGCAGGGTAAGGAGTAATCTGGCGCCGAGTTCGGGTTCGCGGAGCTGGTTTGAGCGGCGTTTTCGTTTTCTTCGTGTCTAAAGGACTCTGGATTGAAAGCCCGGGCTGATTGAGGACGTGGGTGTAAATCATGGTAGTTGATACGTCGCGGTGGCCGAGCAATTCTTGAACGGTACGAATATCGTACCCCGCCTCAAGCAGATGAGTGGCGAAACTGTGCCGGAACGTATGGCAACTAGCCAGTTTTGTGATCCTGGCACGTTGGACTGCGAGCTTGACCGCGTTCTGAAGATTTTTTTCGTCAACATGGTGCCGGCGCGTTTCTTTTGAGCGCGGGTCGACAGATAGTTTCGCTGCGGGGAAAACATACTGCCACGGCCAGCTGCGTTCGGCGCCCTTGAACTTCTGGACCAATGCAAACGGCAAATAAACCCGGCCACGGCCGACCGTTAAATCCTGTTCATGTAGTTCTTTGACCCGTTGCAAATGCAGCCGGAGAGGTTTTCGGAGCCGCTGGGGCAGAAGCGTCACCCGGTCGCGGAAGCCTTTGCCGTCGCGGACGGTGATTTGTTTGTAGGCGAAATCGACATCTTTAACGCGGAGCCGAAGGCATTCCATCAGGCGCAAACCGCTGCCATAAAGAAGCTCGGCCATCAACCGATAATCGCCTGTAAGCTGATTTAAAACGGCCCGCACTTCTTTGGAAGTCAGGACAACAGGAACTTTGGGCGGCCGTTTGACCCGCTCCAGGTCGTCCAGCCAATCGAGCTTACGTTCGAAGACATGTTGATAAAGAAAAAGGAGAGCGCTGAGGGCTTGGTTCTGGGTGGAAGCGGCGACGTTGCGGTCGGCAGCGAGATGAGTGAGGAAGCTGGTAATCTCCGGTTCCGCCATCGTGCCGGGATGACGTTTCCGGTGGAAAAGGATAAACCGCCGGATCCAGTCAACGTAGGCTTGCTCCGTCCGTATACTATAATGACGGACCCGGAGATGCTGCCGCACTTGGTCGAGCAGCCGGGGTGGCGAGCCAGCTGCGGCCGTAGCCGTTATTGCCATGTTCTGGTGAACATAACGCCGAGCCCGCGACGACGGAAAGAAAAAAAGGTGCGGGAAAACTGATTCGCCTTCGAGCGAGGCCACGGCGGGTTCGTCCCACCGCGCCAGGCGAGAAGGGGAGGAATAACGGATGGCGGAGTGGCAGAGTCGCGGCTTTGAGGGGTCTCCGACGTCGGGATCGGAAGCGGGAGACGCTATTTGTTATTTGAAAGGCGAAAACTGAAAGGCGAACTGCGAAGCCGGACACTCAACGTCCAACGGAAGCGGGGCGGGGGCAGGGGTATGGGAGCAAGGATCTACTTTGGGAAACGACGGAGCGTGTCCCTCCAGGGAGAATGCTATTTGAATTGAAGGAAGAACTTTTCCAGGCGTTTGCGGACGGCTTCGAAAGATAACTGCTCCATCGAACGCCATTGAGATTCGACGAATACAGTTCCTCGCGCGTTATGATCGGTTAGAAGATCGCGAGCGAGCATACCGATCTCGGCGAAGGTTCGACCGATCCCACACGTCTTCGGAAACGCGATTCGCTCAATGGCGCTGTCGCCGCCCACGCACACGCCGCGACAGAGAAGGGCGTCGCCCGCGACCTGCCCGGGTACGCGGCTGCGATCGAGCTGAAGCACAATTTTATGCTTCGCCATTTCCCGCAGGTAATCGGCGTAAGATTTTTCTTTTTCGTGTACCCGGAGCTTGCCGGCGGGGAATCCGAAATCAGCCAGCAGTCGATTCCCTTTCCGGCCATCGAGATTAAATACCGTGACCGGCTCGCCGGTCGCCTCGCAAAGATTCCTGGCCAGAAGCATGGCTGCGAAATGGTTGCGCGACGGAATATCCCATTCGCGGGTGCCGATAAATACGCCGGACTGCTGATCCGGTCGGGTTGAGAAATCCCATTGTGTTTGGCTGAGCGGATAAGGCGTCGGGATAAAGCCGACGGTTGCCGATTGCGTCGCCGGGCGACACATCCGGAAAAGTTCAGCGGCTTCCGGGGTTGCCCCGATGCAACCATCGGCCTGCCGGACAATGTCAAAAAAGCGCGCAGCGACGCCGGGGGTTGCCAACTGCTCCGCAACCTGGTGAAGCCCGGTCTCTTTGAGGGAGACGATAACCGGCGTCTTTGCCTGTTTGCAGGCTAACAAGGCGCGTTCGGCATCTCTGAAATTCGGCCGCAGCAAAAGGAGCACAGGCGATCTCTCGGCCAAGCCGTGCTTTGTGTCCCGATGAAAGCTGCCGCCGGTGCAGGCGGCATAGCCGTGGAAGTTAACGGGCGGATGCGCTGCCGAATCCGGAGTTCCAGCGCTATCGAAATACTGCTCTGAATCGCGCCCGCCAGGGTTGAGCACGGCCAGCTTTAGCGATCGAGTCCGTTGCTGGCTCACCGGTCGAGATCAGCAGGCGGCGGCGTAGCTGATTTGTTGATCAAAGATTCATTGGATTCTTCGTCCAATGGACCAACCGGCACCGCCTTTCGTATCTCGGCCGGCGTGCTCGTCCGGTTAGGCTGCACCGGGATAGCCTTCAAAACGGGAGCGTCGGGAGCCGGTGTTCGCGCGGGGGCCGTTGTCGCGGGAAGCGCTTTCATGACTGGGGCGTCGGCCGCGGGCGGCCGGGCCACGGTTGCAGCTGTTCCGGTTGGTGCTGCCGTTGAAGTGGTTGACTTTGTTTCAGCCGACGAGGCATGCGGTTCCTCGGCTTTTTCCGGGTTCTCCTCGGGAGACGGGCTCGGTTTTACCACCACCCGGATGGAATTGTAGGGATCTTTGGAGGCAAGCAGGGTCGGCGCCTTGGGCACCACGACGGTAATTTCCTTCAGATCAACGGCTGAAGCCGCCTTCGGGAATTCGCCCTCTCCGGTATCACGAACCAGGCGCGCACGTGGTTCGCCGTGAACGTTGCATGGCTCAGTAGGTAGTTGGGCGACGGTTCCGATCTCGGTATAGGTGGTGCGTCGTTGCACGGTATCGCCATTGGGACCTTTGATTGCATCGTAGCATTTATCAGTCGCTAGCAGGCCAGACCGCGAACAGATCTCGGCCGACTTAATCGTTGGCGGCATCGGAATTTCCTTCGGCTGGAAATGTCCGATCGACGCATTCATCACATCCACCCAGACCGGTAGCGCGAGCTCGCGCCCGAATGCGCCGCGATAGATTTTCTGGGGCTTATCGAACCCTGCCCATACCGCGCAGGTAACGGCGCTGTCGTAGCCGGCGAAAAGTGCGTCAGTGAAATCGTAGGCAGTGCCGGTTTTTCCGGCGGCAGGCATTTTCTTCAATCCGAATTCGGAGTGCGCCGCCTTACCGGTGCCCGAAGCCAACGCGTCAACCAGGCAGGAATGAACTTCGTAAGCGGTCTCGCGTTTGATCACGGTTTGTTTTTCTTTCCGGCTGGTGGCGTGCCAGACGGTACCGTCTTTTTCTTCAATTCGCTCGAGGATGTGCGGGCTCGCCGCGCGCGATCCGCCGTTAGGGAAAACGGTGTAGGCGAGCGCGAGTTCGGCCAGGGTCACTTCGCTGCTGCCGAGAAACGTTGCCGGGTACGGCCGGAGCTGAGACCGAATCCCGGCGTCACGACACAATTTGACGACCGGCTCGACGCCCGTGTCCAATCCCAGCCTAACCGTTGCGCCATTCTTCGATTTAACGAGTGCCTCGCGCGCGGTCAGTGTTCCCTCGTATCGGTTGTCGACCGATTCCGGTCCCCATTCCCCGAGAATGCCGGTCGTGCCGCCGATCATGACCACGCGGTTATCAAGCGGCGAATCTTCCACAATGCTTCCGGGATACATGCCATTCTCGAATGCCGCCGCGAAAACAAACGGCGTCATGGCCGTCCCGGCCGGGCGTTTCGCCTGGAGCGCACGGTCGTACTGATTGTGCTCGAAATCACGACCACCGACTAACGCCAGAATTCCACCGGTCTGATTATCGAGCGCGATGACCGCGCCCTGGAGGTATTCCGGAACCGGCGGGTTCGCATTGGGTCCGTTAGGCTTGCCTTTTTTGAAGGTGGCTGCGTAATCCGCATAGGTTTGATGATTGTAGCCGGGATGCTGCTCTGCCTTCAGCAGGTTCCGACGGACCGAATCTTCGGCCGCCTTCTGCAAATCGGAATCGATCGTTGTATGAATCTTAAATCCTTCGTTCATGGCGCGGTCCCAGCCCACCGCCGCAATCACCTGCTGGCGGATATAATCCACTGCGTAGCTCTGGCCTTGCGCGTTCTGCCGGTTGCCGATCACCAAATCCTCGGCTTGGGACTGCCGGCATTTCTCCGCGTCGATGAAGCCGAGTTCACGCATCCGAATCAGCGCGTAATTACGAGCGTCGCGTGACCCTCCCTTGTCGGACCACGGGGATAATCGGTTAGGGCTTTTGATCAGGCCGGCGAGAGTGGCGCATTCGACCAGCGTCATTTCCCGCGCCGGCTTGGAGAAATATCCCCGGGAGGCGGCTTCCGCCCCGTATAATCCGCCACCGAAATAGATCCGGTTCAGATAAAGCTCCATGATCTTCTGTTTGCCGAAAGTGTCCTCGATCCGCCGGGCCAGAAATATCTCCAGCAGTTTTCGGCGGAACGTTTTTTCTTTCAGCGCAAAACTGTTACGAGCGAGCTGCTGGGTGATCGTGCTGGCCCCTTGTCGCACGTGACCCGCGACCATGTTTTTCAACGCGGCCCGAATAATACCGACCAGATCGTAGCCGTGATGTTGGTAAAATTTGGCGTCTTCCACTGCGACGACGGCGTTGATCAGGTCGCGCGGCAGCTGGTCGTAAGGAACAGTCTCGCGATTCTCGACATAGATCTGTCCGAAAATTTTATCGTTCCGGTCGAGAATGACGCTGGCTGACTCCATCTGCTCCATCTTGGTCAGATCGAACGTATTCGCCTCCGATCGCAGATCCGCAGCGAGAATCGACCAGTAGACCAGGACGGCCGCAATCAGCACTACCAGGAATGCCGCCGGGATATAGAAGATCGGGCGGGTATACCACGGCCGGTAAGAGCGGTAACCTCTGGTCGGTGGCGAAAGATATGTTGCTGGCAATTTCAAACGCTCGCGAAACGGTGCGGGTCGGGCAATTTACGGGGCAATCGGCTTGCGCTCAACCGCGGGGCTTAGCTGCACCATCAAACAATGACACCTGAACCGGCGCCGAAGTGAAACAACTTAATTCTGCTCTGGTCGAGTTGATCCGGGCACGCATCCAGGAAAGCGGTCCAGTGTCGTTCGCCTGGTTTATGGAGCAGGCACTTTACCACCCGCGGCACGGCTATTATGCCTCCGGAAAGGCCAAGCTCGGACGCCACGGCGATTTTTTTACGAACGTCAGCGTCGGCGGGGTTTTCGGCAAATTGATGGCTGTGCAATTTGCCGAGATGTGGCAGCGCCTGGGGCAGCCGGATGAATTTACGATCGTGGAGCAGGGAGCTCATGGCGGCCAATTTGCCGGGGATGTGTTGAACGCGTTGGCAGAAACATTTCCTGGATGCTTCCGAAGCGTTCGGTATCGGATTGTCGAGCCATTCGAGCCTCTTCAAAATCAACAGCGACTCGCACTCGGGTGCTTTGGGCAAAAGGTTCAGTGGTGCTCCGACCTGGCTGCACTTGAGCCGTTCATCGGGGCGCATTTCTCGAACGAGCTGCTGGATGCAATGGCATTTTATATTGTTCGGCGCCGCCCGCAGGGTCCGGGTTCAGACGATTGGGCCGAGAAACTGGTCGAGTGGAAGGATGATGGATTTACGTTTGTGGACGGACCGATCACAGACGACCGGCTGCGGCGGCAGCTGGAACGGCTGGTTGATGTTCCACCCGAAACCGAGCTCGAAGTCAGCCTCGGTGTTCTTGATTGGCTAAGTGCGGTCGCCTCCAAGTTAAGGCGCGGTTACGTAGTTGCGGTCGACTACGGCTACGTGAACGACGATTTGCATGCGCCGCAGCACCGCAGCGGAACAGCGCAGGTTCGGGCAAACCATCGTGTGCTGAATTCGCCGTTCGAAGCGGTCGGCGATTCTGACATCACCGCTCACGTGCACTGGACGGCACTTGCAGCGCATGCGCAGGACCAAGGGTTACAGATCAGTGGATTTGCTGATCAGCATCATTTCCTAACCGGGATCATTTCCAGCTTCCCGGATATGATCGCCACGACGGATCCGAGCGGGCGACGTCAGCTGCAGACCCTTCTTCATCCCGAAATGATGGGCCGCGCATTCCAGGTCCTGGGTTTGAGTCGAGGACTCAGTGGATCGGACGGTTTAAGCGGGTTCAATTTCGCTCGTCCGGCCTTTCAACCGGCAGCTTAAGCGGGCCGATCGGGGTTGAACAGAGACGGTTAAGTGTAATCGTTATAGTTACATTATGTCTTCCTATCTTTTGACTGAGACAAATACTCGCGTTCCAGACTTAAGCGGTCCCGTTCCGCATGCGATCGAGCAAACCGGGCGCATGCCCCAGGACGATCAACTGCTTGATGCTTACTCTCAGGTTGTGGCGGCGGTGGTTAATCGAGTAACACCGAGCGTTGTTAATATTCAGGTGCATGCCGGCGAGCGCGGCGCTGGCGGCGGCTCCGGATTTCTAATTACCCGCGACGGATTCATCCTAACCAACAGTCACGTCGTCTCCGGTGCGCGTGAGTTGGAAGTGACGCTGCATGATGCGAGAGCTTTCCCGGCCGAAATCGCCGGCACCGATCCGGAGACCGATCTCGCCGTGATCCGCATTGATGCGCCGGATCTTCAGCACGTTCGGTTGGCGGATTCATCCACGATTCGAGTCGGGCAGATCGCAATCGCGGTAGGGTCACCCTACGGCTTTCAGCATACCGTTACCGCCGGCATCATTAGCGCACTCGGCCGCTCAATGCGGTCTGAATCCGGCCGCTTGATGGATGAGATTATCCAGACAGACGCGGCGCTGAATCCCGGAAATTCAGGCGGACCCCTGCTGAACAGCGCCGGCGAAGTCATCGGAGTGAACACTGCGGTGATTCTGCCGGCCCAGGGGATTTGCTTCGCAATTTCGAGCAACACGGCACAATTCGTTGCTGCCTGGTTGATCAAGGAAGGACGGGTGCGTCGCAGCTCAATCGGTGTCGCGGGTCAAAACGTGCCGCTGCATCCGCGAGTAACGCGCTTTCACAAACTAACTAGCAATCGAGGGGTGCTGGTAGCGGAGATAGAACCCGGCAGCCCGGCGGCGATTGCTGGACTGGAGAAAGGCGACACAATCGTCGGGTTCAAGGGCAAACCCGTTGCGACAATTGATGATTTACACAAACAACTCGTCGCATCTGAGATCGGCATACCGTCGCCAATTATGTTTTTGCGCGGAACGGAAAAGCTGTTCCGTCTGGTTGTGCCGCGGGAGTTCTCCGCGGCAAAGGCACAGAAGACTAACCGCTAAATACTAAGAGGCGAAGAAGACGGGACCGCTAAACACGCGAAAAGACGCGAAAAAGAGAGGGTGGGAGCAAAGGGCTGGAGGGACGAGCTTGTCTCGTCCCACTAATTGCTGCGCCGTGGCAAGTCTCCCTCCAATAAAGAATGGGACGAGACAACCTCGTCCCTTCGGTTAGGCGCAGGCGCTTTTGCGCCATTTCGCGGGTTTAGCGGGGGACTCTCAGGATTTCGCAGTCTCGAGGATGATTCGTTCAGCGTGCGAATAGAGATTGAAGGACGGCGGCCGTAGAAAGCCGATCAGTGTTTGATTGTTCTCGCGGCAAAACGAAACGGCGAGCGCCGACGGAGCAGATACGGAAGCGATGATCGGAATTCCGGCTGCGAGTGCTTTCTGGACAATCTCGAACGACGCCCGTCCGCTAACGAGAAGAATGTGCTCGTTCAGTGTCGCTGATCCGTCAAGCACGGCCCGTCCAATCGCCTTATCTACGGCATTGTGGCGTCCGATGTCTTCCCGCACGACGGCTGCGGTTCCGTTGCGGGCGAAAATTGCCGCTGCGTGAATTCCGCCGGTGCGCCCGAAATCCTGCTGATGTTCGCGCATTTTATCGGGCAACCCAAGGAGGAGCTCGACGGTTAGCCTAAGGTTGGCAGCTGAGCGCGCTGGTTGAAACCGCTGCCGCATCGCTTCGATGCTGTCTCTGCCGCACAGCCCGCAGCTGCTGGTGATCGTGCCTAACCGCTGTGGCGCGGTCTGTGCCAGCCTAACGTGCTCGGCCAGCTCAATATCAACGATGTTGTCCCGATTTCGCGGGGCGTCGGGACGCGACAACTTCACGATATCACTCCGCGAACGAATGACCCCTTCCGATAATAAAAAACCGACCGCCAATTCCTCGTCGTGGCCGGGAGTGCGCATGGTTGTCGCGACCGTCCTGCCACTGATGCGGATCTCCAAAGGTTCCTCGATGGTCAGGTCGTCGGGCTGATACTCGAGCTCGCCATCACCTCGGTGCCGGATGACTTTGCCCGATTCGATTCCGTCCTGATTCATGTGGAATGGTGGCCTGGCCGGCTCGCGCTGCAGTGCCCTCGATGATATCATTATATAGGTGAAAATCTGTCACCTCTACATCTCGCGCGGCCACAATTTCTTCGGTCACCACGGCCGGGATCCGGATAATCACCCGGCCATTGAAGTGCCGTCGATCGAATGCGTGGCGGGACATGGAATTCGGGGCGATCGGTTTTTCGATTACCGGTCCGACTACAAAGGGCAGATCACCTTCTTTTCGCTCGAGGTGTTCGAAAAACTTCGCGAAACGCTGCCTGGCCGCGAACTTTCGCCTGCGCTTCTCCGCCGGAACGTGGTGGTTAGCGGCGTTAACTTGAACGAGCTCATCGGGCAGGAGTTCGAAGTGCAAGGCGTGCGTTTTCGCGGAACAGCGGAATGCAAACCCTGTTATTGGATGGATCGCGCCATTGCGCCAGGTACCGAAGAATTTCTGAAAGGGCGCGGTGGTTTACGCGCGCGGATTTTAAATGACGGGCAGCTCAGCTCCACGGCCGCTGTCGCGGTTCAGTGACGCCATGAAATTGAGCGCAGTCCTTCTGGCCGGTGGAGAATCCAGGCGCTTCGGATCCGATAAAGCGATCATGTCATTCCGGGGCACACCAATGTGGAAGCGACAGATTCAGCTTCTGCAAAGTCTCGCGCCCGCCGAACTCTTGGTTTCTGCGCGAACGGATCCGGCGTGGCGTCCTTCTGATGCAAGGTTCGTGGCAGACCGTCCGCCATTTCATGGCCCTCTTAGCGGATTGGTTGCGGCGATGGCGGCCATGCGAGGGACGCACCTTCTGGCATTGGCCGTCGATATGCCTCTGATGCCGCGAAGTTGTCTTCAACAGATGTGTGATTTGATTTCACTTGGGCGCGGCGTTGTACCTTATACCGGATTGCGGGCTGAACCATTAGCCGCGATCTATCCTCGCGAGAGCTTTCCCCACCTTTTGAAGGCGCTTGAGCTAGGTGAACTCACCTTGCAAACAGTCGCTGCTAAACTGGTCGCCTCCGGTATGTTGTTAACAATCGACGTATCCCCAGCCGAACAGGAATTCTACCGGAGCATTAACGAACCGACTGATCTGGCCAGCGCAACGGCTGCCGCAGCAGCGTATCTTCCCCAAGTGAACAGCAACTTCTTTATCCGAAAGACGTTCAATAAATAGAAGCAGATAGTTACGGAGGCGAACTCATGAAACAGCAGAATTTCAAACAGTCGATCGGCGCGCTGGCGATGGCGGCGTCGATCCTCTTCCTGGCACCGCACGCGGCACAGGCCAGGAGCGATAGAAACGGCGATAACCTCAGCGACACTGAAATGGAGCACGTGCTGGTTAACTCCGGATTCAAAGTCAGAGCCGCATCGAGTGGCGGCCAGCGCAGTCATATTGCGCGGTTACCGGATAACCAGTTCCAGCAAGTGATGCAGAATGGAAGGACGTATTACCTGTATGGCGATAAACGGGATAACCGCCTGTACGTCGGCGACGAGCATGCGTATCGCGCCTATCTGGGTTACCTGCACAACAAAAAGCTGCGCCAGCAGGGCGTGTTTGTGTGGGAGGTACGGCCAGCGGATCGCGCCAACAACAAGACGGTTGAAGTGTGGCACGGATGGACGCCATTCCCGGAATGGTCTAACAGTCGACGGAACGATCAGGCGCTGCCGCCCTCGCAGTAAAGCGGGCGCGATATCATTGCCGAAAGAGCGCGTGGCATCGGCTTCCGGCCGATGATCTATTTAGTTCATTGGCTGGACGCCAATGCTGACGCTAACGGCGTTTTCTTTTGGCTGCCGCCGCGCCTTTTTTGCCGAGCGCAGTCCGCACTTTTTTCGGCAGGTGCGAGATCGTTCGTTTCTTCCGCGCTGCTTGTGCCGCTTTTTTTATGTTCCTGCGAGCCGCCGTGCGCTGTTTTGTCGTAGCCATACGTCTAACGCCTCCTTCTTCGAGTGTTCGCCGCCTTTTTCGCTGCTCGCGAACGACTCGCCGCAGTGCGCCGGCGCGCGGCGGAGTGAGCCTGGCGTGAAAGCGCCCGATGCGATGCCGCGGAACGCGGCTCACGTTTCAGCGCCTGCTTAACCGCTCGCGAACGTTTTGCCGAGGTCGCTCGGCTTCCCCGCCGACTTTTCGCGATATCGCGCCTGGCCTGCTTCCGGGTCCGTCGCGACGCCGTTCCTTTCTTCGGCGGCGACAAGGGCACTCCAGCTCGCCGCGCTTTGGACAACCCGATGGCGATTGCCT
The DNA here is from genome assembly GCA_045809745.1 of Chthoniobacterales bacterium. Taxonomy (GTDB): domain Bacteria; phylum Verrucomicrobiota; class Verrucomicrobiia; order Chthoniobacterales; family UBA10450; genus DATFCK01. The sequence goes on from JBJMXE010000131.1 coordinate 13,938, forward strand.
GCTTCGCCGAACGCGCGCCGTGTTTTCCGTCGCGGATGTGCTCCATCTCTTCGCGAACAAATTCGCCGGCCTGAGTGGACGGCGCTTTGCCTTCACGCGCATCCCTGCGGGCTCTTTCGATCGTCTTCTTTTCTGGCATATGTACTTAGGGTTTCGTGGCAAGTGTCGGTAAATGGATGTGACAATTCTGGCGTCGTAGGCTGTGGCCGCACAGTTCGGCTGGGGAATTACATGCGCCACGGGGAAGTTGTGGGCCATCTCTTGAGACGGCAACCATTTGACGGCGTCTGACACAGACGCCGTACAATCATCATCGGCCACCGCTGATTAAGGCTTTTCGAAAATTGAGCGTTCCGCACATCAGTTGGGTCTGAGTTCCCGGGCGGTTTTGACTTGTGAATCGAACGAAGCACCGGCGAGCGTTATTCCTCGCCACCATTTTCGCCGCGCTCAGCGTCTGGGTATTAATTATCCTAACCAAACCGACCGCCCCACAGCCGGTGCGCGGGTCGGCGTCGATTGATCCTCGGGTTCACTGGCCGCCATTGCCGCCGCTGCCGGAATTCACGAAATATCACAGCCCTGCCGGATCTCCGGAGGTTTCCGTAACCGACAGCGCTATCGGCGAGGCTCTGTCTCAGCCAGACCCCTTACCCGACTCACAGCATCTTAGCCGGGGTGCCGATATGTTATCGGTGAAGCTTTCCTCGCCGGTGCCCGTTAGGCTAATATCACTCGGTGTTGTGGATGTGGCTCTCGTCCTGACTATTCACCCGCCGAAAACAAATTCGACGGAGGCTCGGTTGTTAGCTATCGATGAAATTCGACGCGCTGTCGCGTTCCGGGCGGAAGCGCACGATTTGCTGCTCATATTTGACAGTTCAGGCGAGACACGGAATGGCGTTCGGGCGGTGCTCAGCGCCGCGCCGCCTTACGATCTGACCCAGGAGGTGATTCAACAACTTGGCCACTCGCCAGTATCGCAACATGTTCCCAGCGGTCACGATGCTGGAGCGAGCCGCAACTAATTACCGATGCAGATGCTGATCTAGCGGTCCCCGAGCGCTGCATTGGCAGCATGAAAACCACACATGCCATGCACGCCGCCGCCCGGCGGAGTGGATGATGAGCAGAGATAGATTCCCTTCATCGCGGTCCGATACGGACAAAAGCTGAACGTCGGGCGCGCGATCAACTGGAACAGGTCAGCCGACCCTCCGTTGATATCGCCACCGACCAGATTCGGGTTCCGGCGCTCAAGTTCCGCGCAGCCGATCGTATGCCGCGCCAAAACGCACTGCTGAAATCCCGGCGCAAACCGCTCGATCTGCCGCTCAAGTGCGGCCGTCATATCCACAGTCGAACCGTTAGGCACATGAACATAAGCCCAGGCAATGTGTTTCCCTTCGGGTGCTCGTGAAGGATCAAATAAGGTCGGCTGAGCGAGTAACACGAAAGGTTTATCCGGATGCTCCCCGCGTGTGACCTGCTTTTCCGCGAAAGCGATTTCCTCCAGCGTTCCGCCAAGATGTACCGTGCCGGCACGGCCGCACTCCGCAGCACGCCACGGGATCGGCGCGTCCAGGGCGTAATCGATTTTGAACACGCCCGGACCATAACGGTAATGCTGCAACCGCTTCTTGTACCCGGCGGGCATTCGATCCGCGGCGATCCGGATTAATTGCGCAGGCGTAACGTCCAACAAAATCTTCGGCGCTGCGGGCAGGTCGGTCAGATTCGAGACTGGATGATTCACCACGATTTCACCGCCGAGGCGCCGGAAGTGCTCTGCTAGTGCCTGCGATAACATTCCGGAGCCCCCGCGCGGAAGCGGCCAGCCGACAGCATGGCCTAACAACCCGAGGATAATTCCGAACGCTGATGAAGGTATTTGGTCCAGCGACAAAAAAGAATGAGCCGATAAACCCGCGAACAAGGCTTTGGCTGGGTCGTCTTTGAACCAGCGTCGGGCCACCGACGTGGCAGGCCCCATGGCTCGCCAGCCAAATCGGGCAAGCGCGATCGGATGTCGAGGCACGTGCAGCATCGGGCCTAACAATTCGCCTGCGAGTCTCGGCCAATCGTTCAGCAGCGGCTCCATGAAACTGTGGTAGGCATTACGGTCAGGGCCGAGCCCTTCAGCAGTGGCCGCGACTGACCGCATCAAGATCGCTGCCGTGCCATCGTCGAGCGGGTGGGCGAGTGCGAACTCCGGCTGGATCCAGTCCAGGCCATGCTCCTCAAGAGGCAGCGTTCGGAAAAACGGCGAGCCGATGCCAAGCGGGTGAATCGCCGAACAAACGTCGTGGATGAACCCAGGCAGGGTCAGTTCGGCGGAACGCGCTCCGCCCCCGACGATGTCACTGCCTTCAAGGATGATCACCCGCTGTCCGGATTGGGCGAGCCGGATACCGGCAGCGAGACCGTTCGGCCCTGAACCAACCACAACTGCGTCATATCTATTCGTGTTCATCAGCGATGAAACCACCGATCACCCATCGCGCAGGACGACGCAGTGAGTCGGGCCGATCATTTACCCACCGCCGGTTTTGCCAGAGCATCCCGGTATTTCGCAAACGCAGCGCTGAAACGTGCCGGATCAAAGACAGCGCCACGCTGCACAGTGTCGAGAAGTTCTCTGCCTTCCGGCCGAGGTGACACATCGCTGTCCAATCCGGCCGCGATCGCCAGACGATTGACGGCCGGCGCCAGGCGCTCGGCGCGACGGGCGAGGATCCTATTGGGGACATCCCTCTGGCGGAATTCCGATTCGCTGCTGAGCAAAGTTTGTAGTGTGTCTGTGGCGAAAGCAGACCCAATCGTAGCTGCGGACGCCGCCCGGGCGAATGCATCGGCGCGACCTTGCATATCAATAAATGACGCCCGCACCGCCGGCCCTCGAACCGCATCGAGGATTGGCAACTCAGGTTGCGATGCGATTTTGCCTAACAACCAGGCCAGCCCGCTCCAGCGGGCCACCTCGTCCTCATCGGCGGTCTCGATTTTCGCCAGCGCCCAACTTATCTCCCGCAGCGCAACGGCCTGGCCAACGAGCCACGTCTTGGCTCCCGTCCCCGGTTCGTCGGTCCAATGTTTTGGTTCGGCAACGGACTGGCCGTCCAGTTCGAAACGCATTTCCGGATGACCTGATGCCAGAACGTCCCGATCCACGTTCTGATGACAGGCGACGCAGGTGTTGGCCCGAACATATAAATTTCGCAGATCCCGCATGCCTGCGGTCACTCGCGTCGCATAACTCCAGTCCGGCCGGGTGTGACCGCGCAACCATCCTCCGGCTGCATTGTGACAGGTCTCGCAGGAAACGCCCTGGTCGGCATGTTCAGCACCTTCGGTTAGGCGTGGCCCGGCAATGGTTTGGAATGGCGAATGACACACCGTGCAACGGGCACTGGATTGGGCCTGACCAAGCTGAAGGGTTTCGGCCATTCGCGCCGACCGGGCGTTCGCCAGCACAGCGTGAGCGCGCGAATGAAAATCCTGCTGTGACCAGGTGATGTACTGGCTGCGTTTCGGACCGGCGCCTCCGTGACAGCTGGAAGATTTACAGCCGGCAGAGCCAACATACTCCTCACCATGAGCCGGTGGGATCATGAGCTGCCGACTTGCCGCTCGCGCTCCCGCTGTTCCGGTTATGAAGCAAAGCGAAAGGATGATGCCTCCCCCGATGGAACGAATAGCCGCCACGGAAAGAGGTCGATCGCGAACGGTCTTGCACGATCGGCGGGAGATAAGACACCATCTCACGCGTGCATCCGGGAAAATTCTTCCATGCAGCGGCACCAATCGTTACTTTTGCACGGCCGGTGAATAGAAGTCGATCATGCAAACCCGGCCGAGAAGATCTGCATGACTCACCCGACGGAATGATCGTTTCAAGTGTGCGTTGATCTTCCCCAACTAAACATCAGCATCTCCGAACATGCGGATCCTTAACCGCACTCACGCCCCGTGGTTCGTCTTTGTCCTGGTGGCAACAGCACTGGCTTCCTGGATCTACATTGGAAACTTCCTGCCGGAACGTCTGCCGCGCTCACTGGCCCTTCCCAATGGACTGGTCCAGGCGAATACCGGTCATCGGACGGCTGGGGCGACACCGGTCGGGCTCATCCTCGGTTCAATCGCATTCGCAATATTTGTGTTTGCCGGTCTGCTCGGAGTTCGAAAAAAACTTCTGCGCTTAAAAGTCGGCTCCGTGCAGTCGTGGATGCGCGCCCACATCTGGCTGACGTTGCTGACCATTCCACTCGTCCTGCTGCATAGCGGTTTTCGTCTCGGTGGTCCGATGACCGTTCTGTTGCTGGTTTTGTACGTGATTGTAATGGTCAGCGGCATTTACGGCCTGATCCTTCAACACCGTATTCCGCGCCTGATGCAGGAGCGAGTGCCGGTCGAAACCGTTTATCAGCAAATCCCGCATGTGCGCCGGAAATTGTGCATTGCGGCCGAGCAATTACGCGAGTCATTCGATGCCCCAGGCACCAGCAGAGTGTTGGCTGCCGCTGCGGCCAGAACCGCTGATGCGCTTGGTCTCGCCTCCGGCTCCGATTATGGCGACGCCAACCCGGTTAGGGATGTCGTTTCCAACGCAGTATCCATTGAACAAGTCGGAACCGCGGCGGATTCGGAATCCGAAGCTGCGCTCGTCGACTTCCTCGATCGCCAGGTCCTGCCCTATCTTCGGTCAAACGCTGGCCGTCCATTTGGTCTCGGCAAAGCGCAATTTTCAGATGACGCTTTCCGATTCGTTAAGCTCCACGTTACCGTGCCGTATCGCGGTCTGGTAGAGGAAATCGAATCGTGGTGTGATGAGCGGCGGATGCTGGACCTTCAGGCGAAGTTGCACCGTTGGCTACACGCATGGCTCTTCGTGCACGTGCCGATCTCGTTTCTCCTGATCATTCTGACGGCGTGGCACGCATTCGTGACGCTTTTCTATTATTAACGGATGCCCACGCCCCGCAGAACGCAAAAGCAACTGTCGGAGAAGTACAAGGATAATCTCGCTAACTACAAGCGGCTTTACACCGGGCGCCGCGCCATACTCGCGGTCACGTTCCTGGCGATTGCTGGCGGAGCAATTGCGGTCTGGCATTATTCCAAACGCGCCCCCGAAAAGTTCTTCAATCCCGGGCCGGTTTCGAGCCACCACCAAAATATAACCGGTGCGGTAGTGACCAGTTCGACCGGTCAGGCTGCCGTTAACGGATCCTCGACGAATTGCGACGCCTGCCACGACAAATCCCTCATCACCGGTGAGGGACTTTCCTTCAAAAAGTTTCGCCAGATCGTGCAGGCCAGCTTCCGTGAGGGGGCCTCCGCCGGCCGAATCGAACAGATCGACATCAGGTGCGAGACCTGTCACGCCAAACTGAGCGGGCGTGCCCACACGTTTCACGAGCCGAACGCGATCCAGCATCGTTGTTCGACCTGTCATCAGGAACATCGCGGACCCGGTCCAATGAAACTCGTGGCTAGCTCCGACTGTGTTTCGTGCCACGGCAACGGGCGCATCATGCAAGCCGCCGCGCAACAGAAGGTGCCGGACAATTGGTCGGCCCGCGATCGCCACCCTCAGCCAACACAACGAGTCATTTTCGATCAGTTAGGCCGACCGCGAGAGGGTTATACGAAGACGTTCTCATCGTTCTGGCAGGATCATCCGGAATTCCAAATCAATGTCGCCAAGGCAGCCGCGCCCGACAAGATTCGCGATCCTGACTCGTATGTTTCCGCCACCGGAACTCACGATATTCTGCGATTCAATCATAGCCGGCATTTCAGTGCCGATATCCCGGCGGTAAACAATTCAGGGAAAAAACTGGACTGCAACTATTGCCACCAGTTGGAGATCGAAGGCCGGTTCATGAAGCGGATTTCGTTCGAAGCAAATTGCCAGGCCTGTCATCAGCTCCAATTCGATCTTAATAATCCCGATCTGACATTGCCTCACGGTGATCCGACGGCGGTTCTTGGGTTTCTTCGTTCCGTCACCAGCCATTATGAAGACCTGGCCAGGCGAAAAGGAATGACCGATCCGAAAGCGATCCGCACCTTCATCGAGCAGCAGCGAAACCAGCTCCGGCGTCAATACAGCTCCGATGTGCAACTCGTTAACCAGGTGTTCTTCGAAGCTGATCCTTACAAAACCCGGCCCGATCTGCCCCGACCGCGGCTGGCGAACTTCGCCGGCTGCGCGTATTGCCACGACGTGAAGCCCAGCAGCGTAGGCGCGCCGGAAATCACCAAGCCAATTCTGGTCGATCGCTGGATGTTAATGTCCGATTTTGATCACGCGAAGCATGTCTCGGTTAAGGGAGTGGACTGTGAGACGTGTCATCAAATCGCGCGGAGCAGCACCAGGAGCTCTGACATTCTACTGCCGGTGAAAGACAGTTGCGTGAAATGTCACAGCCCGCATGCGGAGCCCGGCATGCGGACCGCAGCGGAATGCATCACGTGTCACGGTTATCATGCGAAGAGCGTTCCAGCGGGCCTTGCCACCGGCTCGAAAATTTCGGTGAAGGCCATGATGCTGGCCGGGAATCCGTGACGAGGATTTGCCCCCGAAAATGACGAAAAAAGACGAAAGCGCCACCGAACGGGGAAATTTCGCAGCCGAAGGATTAGGATCCGCTAAACACGCGAAACGATGCGAAAAAAGAGAGGGTGGGAACCTAGGGGATGGAGGGACGAGCTTGTCTCGTCCCACTAATCGCTCAGTCTCCCTAAAATAATGGGACGAGACGAGCTCGTCCCTCCATTAGGTGGCTGGTCCTTCGGTCGTCATTCGCCTTTCCTTTTAGCGTTCTTTCGCGTTTTTCGCGGACATTGTTCCGGATGTGGTAAGGCAGGCGCTCCGCCTGTCAGTGGGTAGCAATTCGCCCGCAATACGCAGCGCTAATGATTCTCTGAAATCGGCGATGACGCCGGTGACGGTGTTGGGGTGGCGAGCGGGGTGAGCACCGTCCCGGTTTTGGTGGTTAACACGCCGCCGGACAATGTCACATCCTCAACCCGGTACACTTCCCCGGCGCCCCCGTCCTTCGAGTCGGTGGCACGTCGATAAAACCGCGCCATCTCATCCAGGTGAAACGGGCGCGCGCCGCGCCGGCCGAACACCACCGTTTGGCCGCCGGTCTCATCCACCACGCGATCCCGTTCCAAACCACGCGATACACAAACCGCTTCACCTTTCGTAGGGAACGTGGCGATGAGTTTCGGATTCGGTCGGGGACTGAACCCTTGTGCTCCGGCCACTGTGTCTGGCGATATCAACTGCACCACCCGGAATCCATTCCTGCCATCGGCCACCAGCGCGAATTGCGACGCGCTGACGCTGCCGATTTGCACCGCCCGGGTATCGTTTAAAGCTCCGCCGGCATTAAACATCTGATCGATCCTCGGCGCTTCCGGATTTTCGACGTCGATAATTGCGAGACCTTCGGGGCCGTTAGCCACGTAGGCGTAGGTTCTTGCGACGTAGATCCGGCCCGGACGGTTGAGTTTAACTGTCGCCCCCCGCACTGCCACCGGTCGATCGGGATTCGTGATATCCAGCACCTTCATTCCGTCGTCGTCGGTCACGAATGCATAACGGAACTGCACCGCTACAGATCGCGGATTCCGCAGGAACCCGTTAGCCAACTGACCACTAATTCGCGGATGCATCGGATCCGACACATCGACGACATACAGACCGCCCGGGGTCGTCATGTAGAGACGGTGTCCAGCGGCGGCGACGAAGGTGGCGCCGGTTAAAGCGCCGTCCGGATTGAATACGACGTCCTTCTTGAGGAAATTGTTATCCGGATTTCCGTCGACCAGTGTGGCCACATTGATTACCACAAGGCCTTCCTGCAGATCGGAAACGTAGACGAAGGCGTAGAACGGATCGATTGGCTGCTCCTCGTTTTCCGGAAGGTGCGACCGCGCCGGATCGAGGGCAAGAGTGCTGGGCAGCGCCACGGATGTGGCAAATGGCGTGTGCACGTAGGTCCGCTGTCCAAGCGGTGAGACCGGTGAAGTCACCATTCGTTCGGACAATCCTTTCTGGTCAATGTTCGCTACATCGAACGCTTCGAATCCTCCCGGCCCGTTCGCGGTGTACAGATACTCGCCCCTCAGCACCACGTCCTGAACGTCCTTACCAGAATGTTCGTACGCTTCCTTCAACTCCGACCCACCGGCGACGTGCTTTTGGTAATTCGCGGGATAGGCGATCGATTGAAGATGACTGCCGATCACCGCCTGGGGTTCATCCGCTTCGGTCCAGACGACGGCATGCAGGCCATGGTGGCCTTCACCAACGTAAGCATAACGACCGAAGAAATTGACCGTGCCGGTGCCAAAGCCTAACAGCTGCGCCATCCACGCGTTGTTGTCGTTTTCCTTCGACAGATGACAATCCGTGCAGTTCTTGGTCGTTCCCACACTGCTGGTGGTGTGCGGGAAATGAGGGTTGAACGCCTGTCCGCTATAACCCTCGGCCGAGAACGTCTGTTGCTGCGAGTAAACCCATTCCCGATTCGCGTTCTGCGAACTCACCACGACCGCACTGGACGATCGAATGACGGCCATTCGGTTGCGCTTAACCGTGCCGTCAATCCCGAGCATGAAGACATCGTCCCTAACGACTTGTGGATTATAGGTGGTGTAATTCCGATCGGTGACTCCTTCGAACTTATTCTCCGCTACCCGCTGATTTGCTTTCATCGGCAGGTGACATCCGAAACAACTGGTGGCCCACGACGTATGACAGATCTGACAATCCATTCGGGCGTTGTCGTGAGCGAGATTGGTAGCAGGCGCACCCGTATAAGGAGTGTTTACGCCGAGTGGCGCTTCGCGCGGTGCATTGTTGTAGCCGGGGTTGGCGACCCTGGCGGGTGTTTGTCCGGTTCTGGTCCATCCGGGGTCACCGACCCCGGCTACAGCTTCACCGCCCCATCTGGTCCCGCCCCGTCGAAGGGTTTTCGCATAGGCGGACTTTGGATTGTAATGCGGCGACAATGGATCAATCGTATCCATCGTTTGCGGCACCTCCCACCGCACGTCCGGTGACATTGTGGATTGCTGCCATAACCGGTTTCCTTCCCAGCTAAACCGCGGACCGAACGGCGTGTTGCTGGTTCGCAGCAGATCGACCTGGCCCGCATTACCGGAAGTGATCAGCGTAGGCCGCTGAGCGATTGTTCCATGGCAATCGACGCACAGAATCGTCGTCGCGTTGCGCGGTTCCCCGTAAAGCATTCCATTTCCGTGGACGTCGACGTTGAAATGGCAGTCGCCGCATTGCATTCCATGCGCCAAATGAACGTCTTTTAGGTGAACGGCCCTGGCGAATTTCCGCGGATCGTTATCGCTGATTTTGTTGTCCTCGAGGTCCAGCAAATTCCCTTTGCGATCGTGCTTGAAGATCGCGCGGAACACCCAGCCGTGTCCGTGATAATCGGCGAACTGGGTGTGTTTCATGCGCGGATTCAGTTCGGCCACGCGATCGAGAAAGTCTTTGTCGCCCCACAATCCGCGGGCGGCTGCGGCTTCCGGATTGTGCATCGTAGATGCGACCAGCTCCGCATCGCTCGGGTCGTGTTGCTCTTTCGGATACATCAGCTCGCCATCAGTTTCCTGATCCCACCAGATGTAACCGAGATACGGGTTCACGAATAAATTACCCTGATGCATGTGACAGTTCATGCACTGGCTCGAGGGAATTGATCGGGTGAACTGATGCATGACCGGGTGGCCACGCTCCGCTTTTGGAATTGTTGCGTCGGCGGAGAAACTGAGGCCTTGATGGCCGTATTTGCTCCACCACCCGGAATTCGTCGGAGATCGATCGTTGGCATAAACCACGTGACAGGCCGAACAGCCGCTCGACCGGTAATCGCCAGGATGATCATTCGACCCCATGAAGCCTAACAACGGGTCGTGCAGACGCGTTTTCTGGAGCCCGAGAAAAACGGGGTCGGTACGGTTCAAGGTCCCGAGTCCTCGCTCGGACAGCCGCCGTTCTGGTTTTCCTGGTGGCTCGGAAGTGGTTGGTAGTCCGAGTGACAGTTGGGGGCGCCCGCCCTTTTCGAAAATCCGGAGGACGTTGCCGGGCTGGCTGAGGTTGAACCGCGGTAGCGGATCCAGGAATGGCAAAATGCCGTGCACGCGCGTGTCTTCGGCAGTAACCGGCGTGTAGTTGATCAGCTTCAGCGGTGCTCCGTCGGCCCCGTAAGCCTGGCCGAACCGGTAATTCTTCTCCGGATACGCCGCATTATTATATAGAGCAGCGCCCCAAAGCATGGCGCCGTGGTTCATCATGCTGTGATCCACGTTCTGGACAATCTCCCCGTGGCACAGCCCGCAGGTCTCCTTGGCCACCCGCAAATCCCCGGGGTTGATGAATTTGATGAACTCGACCGACTCGTGGTTCAGCCAGGCGTTGGAGTTTGGCGGGTTGGCGGAGGTCTTCCAGAATTCCTTGTTCCTGGGCAGAATATGCGCCTGCTCCTTGGTTAGGCCGCGCGCTGGATTCCCGCCGTGGCAATCGGTGCAACCGAGCACTACGTTCTGCTCCGCTTTGTGCATCGGTTCGACCCCGTGATGGCATTCAATGCAGCCCACGCTTTTGGCATTCGCCTGACCCTGGGTTTGATCGATCCAGTTGCGCGCCGGAATGGGAGCCCGCGGGGTGATCGACTCGTTAACCGGGACGGAAGCGGGAGGACCGTAACCGGTGCTGGTTGGATCGACACCGGAAGCACCAAATCCCAAGGTCCAACATCCAAAGAAGAACCAAACTCCAATCACGAAAATTGAGGTCAAGCACCTGCGCATCCGCACTGGAACAAGAAGTAAACGCCGAACACCGAACTGAAGAAGAGAGCTCATGCGCTATTCCCTTCGGCCATGCGGATGTACCTTCGGGGCCTTGGATTTTCATAAGCAGACAATTCGTAGATTACGCTGAATTTCTGCCATTCGACGTTCGACGTTCGACGTTCGGTGTTCGGCGTTTTCTTCGTCACGTTCTTAATAAGTGAGCGTCAGGGTCACGATCGCGCTGTAGAGAAAATCATCGACCTGTCCGGCCGAAGGTTGCGGAAAGCCGTGAACTGGAACGGTATTGGTCCGGTAAATGTCTTTGTAGCCCCAGCGTGGAACCAGAAAGCCGGCGCCCGCGGTAATGATCACGTTCTCCGTCAGCAGCGGCCGGTATTCGAACCCGGCGCTGAAATCGAGCGCGAAATCGTTGCTCGAATGATTCGTGAACAACACCAACTCAGTAGGCTGCGTGGTGGCGGTCCGGATGTAGTTCGCGTTGACGAATGCTTTCAGCTTCGGCGTCACATCGGCATCAAGTCCGTAGCCCAGAATGACGACGCCCGGGTTTACGAAATTGGATTGGCCCTCGGTTTTGCTGGTCCTAAAATCGATCACGAGACTGTCCCGCTGCTTAAAATTCACCGACGTGCCGGCGAGATTGAATCCCTGGTGGGAGTAAAAACTGAATGGTCCGCCGATAAAAAATGGACGATCGAGCACGGTATCGAACCCGGTGGCGTGCGAGTCAGTTGGGTTGCTGTCGCCGCTGGCATAGAAAAACGATAGCTTGTGTCGCAACCAGTTCTTATCGACCGACAGTTCAACCGCGGCCATTTGCGCGTTGATGTCCACGCGCCGGCCGGCGATTCCGTTGAGGCTATCTTCTCCGAACGCCTGATAAAACGCGTGATCGATATTCAACCAGCCGATGTGTCCGTCGCCGGTCCAGCCGACGTAGTATGCCTGCACGTAATGATCTCCCACTGTGCCGATCGGCGCCGGCCGGGTGATGAACCCATTCTTGTCGTAGTGGCGACTATTGTTGTCGAAGTTGGCGAGAAAGCTCAGCTCGCCCGTGTAACCTTTCCAGATCAGGTCCTGTCGAAACACGTTGGCCACATAGATTTGTTGTTCGCGCCAGCTGAATTGATTGAGATCGGAGTAGGTATCCTTTTCCAGCATGTCGAACGCGGCGACGTTGTATTGCCAGCGGTTGTTGTCGTAATTCCCGAAGATCCGTAGGCCGAGATTGGTGTCGTTAAAGATGAACCCGCGGAAGTCGCTAACGAACGGTTGAATGCCGGTGCGGGACGAAATGAAATCGTAGTTACTGGATAAGTCGCGAATGTGAAGCTCGATGAATGCTTCCTGTAGAGACACGAAATCCTTATTGCGGGTGGTGCCGTTCTGCGGATTCGGATTCACTACGTTTCGCTCTTCCACGTCGATGTAGTTGTGATTGTAAACCGCGAGCAGCCGCGCCGCCCATTCCACTGGCTTGAATGCAGTTTCACCTTTGAACAGGTCTACGCCGATCGAGAAGTCGTTCGACCAGAAGAATTGGTCGCTTCGCCCGAAAAATTCGGAACTGTTAGGCCGCTCCGAACTTACGCCGCTGGGCGTGGGCAACCGGCGCTCTTCCGATTGAAAGAAATTCTCGGCGGTAAGGTTCAGGAAGACGTCCTGGGTACCAAGGATTGGAGCGTCTCCTTTAAGCTCGCTCTGGAGATAGGGATGCCACAAGTGAAGGCCGGACTGATAAGTGGTTTCAGTGGATGGGTCGGCGTACCGTTTCCACCGTCCGAATCCGATGAACCACCGGTTAGGCACGGGCTGCGATGAAGGAAGGAGGCCTTCACCGGCATCGCTATCGGGATAGTTTTCATATTCCAGTTTCCGTCGCTTTGGCACCACTTCGCGAACCCCTTTTCGGGGCAGGCCTAACGAACGAGGCAGAGCTTCCTCGCCGTACTCAGGAAGCTGCGGAAGAATCGGCGGGAATAATTCCGGCGGCGCCTCGTCTGTGTCTTCCTCGCGGGCCGACGCCCCTGGATCCGGATTAAATTCGGTCGGCGGCAGCGGCTCAGTCGTGGCATTGGAATCCTGCCGATGTTCTGCTTGCTCTGCAGTTTTTTCCGTCACGACGGTGACTTGCGCTACAGCCAAGGCGGGTTTCTTCATGGCATCGGCTGCTAGCCGGCGCTCAGTCCTTTGCGTCACGATAGTGACAGTCGCTTTGTGGTCGGTCGCGGAGCCTGGCGCCGCAACTTCCACGGTCTGCGCCTGTCCCAACTGGCCTGTGAACAACAGGAGAGCAACCAGCCAAACCCACCCGGGACAGAATGAGCCGGCCACCGCGACCGTTAACCAGCGCATGGGAGGGGGAGAATGCAGGAAAAAGCCTGCTCATTGCAAGCCAACAGGACTTCCCACCGTACTGACGAGAGCACGACAAGGCCGCCGACTTCCAGCAGCCCTGCGCGTTCGTTGTTCTCGCAATTCCGACATTCGTCTGATAAGAGCAAACCTCCGTCCATGAAACGCTGCTTGTTCCTGCTGCTGGTGTTACTCGGATTTGGAGGCCAGAACAGGGCCATCGCGCAAATGACCGCTGCCGATGTGCAGCTGGTGATTAACCAGGCCGTCAGCCGCGCGGTAGCGATCTCGCCGAACAGCGTCATCGCGGTGACTGATCGTGAAGGATACGTGCTCGGCGTCTGGGTTGTTCGCGGGGGCGCTGCTACTCCGGGCGAAATCGCCACCGCCGTCAGCAAAGCCGGGACTGCGTCGTTTCTAAGCAGCAACCAAAACGCGTTCACCTCCCGGACCGCCGGCTTCATTATCCAACAACATTTTCCACCCGGGGTCCGCAACACACCGACCGGGCCGCTGGTGGGCGTCGGGCTTTCCAATCTGTTTGTCTCCGACGTCAACCGCTTTAAAAAAACGGACCTGTTGCCGTGTCCGCCTTCGACTGCATCAATGCCGCCGTGCCTGCCGGCGGATGCGCCTCCACAATCACCGGGTACGTTAGGCTCACCGATTGCGTTTACCTCGTTGGACGGAAGTCCGGGAGGAGTGCCCCTCTATAAGAATGGCGTGCTGGTCGGCGGAGTCGGTGTTACGGGCGACGGCACTCCACAACCTCCGGTTCCGACTGCAGTCGACCTAACGAACGTGCCGGCGCTTCCGGCATGCCTGGTAAGTGCCCTCCTGCCGATCCCGGCAATCGCCCGGAATGAAAACCCATTCATTTTTATCGGCGGCTACGACGTCGATGAGGATGTCTCTCTGGCTGGAGAACGGGGCTTTGCTCCGACCTCTAACATCACTGCTGATAATGTGTTCATCAACGGGATCCGGCTGCCGTACGTTGTCGCATCCGGTTCGTCCACATCGGCTACCGCTTCGGCAATATCAGCGCGCAATCGATCAAGGCGCCGGCGGCCGAAGCCCACGGCAACGCCGAGCATTATCCTGGCCGGCAACGTGGATCCTCAATATCCGGTGGTCGGATCGCCGCCTCCTTTCCCATACGTCACCGCCACATTCGGCGGAGTTACGGGACAAATTCGTCAGCCGATCATCAGTGATCCAGTAGCGACACCGATTGATGGCCAACCCCGCCTAACGGCACCTGAAGTGGCGCGGATCATCGATTTTGCCGCCCAACGGGTGAAGATCACACGGGCTGGCATTCGATTGCCCATTGGCAGCCAAATGCAGGTATTCATCACCGTGGTTAACAACCCGGACGTGGACGGCTGCCCGCCGATTGTTCTCGGGACATTCCGAACCGGAGAGGCCACCATGTTCAGTTGGGACGTGGCGGTGCAGAAAGCCAGGACCGCGTTGTTTTATTCGCGCCACGACTTTCTCAATTTCGGAACCGACGTGGCCTTCTCCACCCGAGCGGTCGGATTCCTCGCCCAACGGTTCTATCCTCCGGGCATCGACGATCAACCGCCGGGCCCGTTCTTTATCGAACAGGACAAACTCTCCGGTTTCGCCGGCACCGAGCCGAACGTGGTGTTTACGGCTATGGCAGATACCACGCCGCCGGGCGCAGAACCATTGCGCAATGGCATCCGCAGCGATTTGCCTAACGGTATTACCATTTTTCCCGGCGGTTTCCCGCTTTACCGAAATGGCGTGCTGATCGGCGCCATCGGCGTCAGCGGTGATGGGGTGGATCAGGACGATATTGTTGGCGCATCCGGTACGCACGATTTCCTGGCGCCAGAGCGGATTCGTTCCGATGAATTTCTATTTCGCGATACCCGCCTTCCTTACGCCAAATTCCCGCGCGATCCCGGTCGATGAGTTGCGCCTGATGGACGTGTACTTCACCGAGACGGAACCGGAGTCGGAACAATTTTTCGAAGAGCATCAGGTCGGCTTCGTCGGGCTCGATGAAATACCATCCGACGCGGAGTGCATTTCTGTTTTTATCGGATCCCGCGTCACCAAAGAAGTGCTCACACAGCTTCCGAAACTCCGATTTGTTACCACCCGCTCGACCGGACTCGATCACATCGATGTGGCTGCCTGCGCTCAACGCGGGGTGATCGTCAGTTATGTCCCAAACTATGGCGAGAACACCGTGGCCGAGCACAGCTTTGCCCTGTTGCTGGCGATTTCCCGGAAAATCCGGCCTGCACTGACGATGGAACGGGGAGGCACATTTTCATTCGAAGGCTTGCGAGGTTTCGATTTGAAAGACAAGACCATCGGCGTGGTCGGCGCCGGCCGAATCGGCCTGCACGTGATCCGAATCGCCAAGGCGTTCGGCATGAACGTGCTCGCGCACGACGTCAATTGTCCTGACCTTCTGGCCGAAGTATTGGGATTCGAATATGTCTCCTTTGACGAGCTGCTGCAGCGTAGCGACATCATATCGCTGCACGCTCCGCTCACGGGAAAAACGGTGCACATGTTGAATCGGCAAACGCTGAGCCGGTGCCGCAAAGGAGTGATTATCTTGAACACCGCGCGGGGCGCTTTGATCGAGACCGAGGCGCTTCTGGAGGCGTTGGATTCCGGAGCGGTCGGCGGGGCTGGGCTGGACGTCCTGGAAGACGAGCGGTTGTTCCGTGATAATGCGTCCAAGCTCGTCGCCGATCAAATCGTGGCCGACTTGCAGCGGGTATCTTCTCCCGAAGAAAGTCATATGCGCAATCCCGGCCGACTGGCCGAAATCCAGCGCCTAACCGCTAACGATTCGCTACTCCGCCGTTTAAATGTCGTTTTTACGCCACACATCGCGTTTAACAGCGCGGAAGCGGTGCTGCGCATTTGCCAGGTGACGGTCGAGAACATCCGCGGGTTTGCGGCGGGGAAGCCGATCAACGTCGCGCCGGCTAGAGCAGCGGAATAGCAGAACGCGCGCAATCGTCATGTTGTAGCGGTGGTTGTCTCAACCACCGAAACTAAAAACAGGTGCTTGGGACAAGCACCTCTACAAGCGCTTTATTGCTGACCGGATGGTAATAACCGATGCCAATGGCTCCGCATGATCACGTCCCAGATGAAAGCGCCCAGGGCGCTGACGCCGGCCGCACGGTCACGTCCACAACCCGCGCCGATGAGATCTTTCTCGAGGGACCGAAATCCCGGTTCGAGGAATCGCTCACGCTGCTTCGAGTTGTCTGGGATTTTCTCCGTGGATTTCGAGTGCTCCACTTCGTGGGCCCCTGCGTCACAGTATTCGGATCGGCGCGAGTGCGCGATGCGACCGACTATTATGATCTGGCGCGGAAGATGGGCGCGGCGATCGCTGGTCTCGGCTTTACCGTGATGACGGGTGGCGGGCCCGGAATCATGGAGGCGGCGAATCGCGGTGCGCGCGAAGTGGCCGGCCGGTCCGTCGGATGCGGTATCCGCCTGCCCCACGAGCAGCAGCTGAACGCTTTTCTGGATCGCGCGGTCATTCTCAACTACTTCTTTGTCCGCAAAGCTCTGCTGATTAAGTATTCTTATGCGTTCGTGGTGATGCCTGGTGGATCCGGCACGCTGGACGAATTTTTCGAAGCGCTAACTCTCATTCAGACAGGCAAGATTGAGAATTTCCCGATTGTCATCATGGGGAAGGAATACTGGCGGGAACTTCTCGGATTCATTGAAAAAATGGCGACTACCGGAATGATCAGCACTCAAGATCTCGATCTGATTTACGCCACTGATTCTGTGGAGGAAGCGATTGCTCACATTCGGGCCAAAGCGATTGAACCTTTCGGCTTGCGCGTCGTCCGCCGTGTTCGTCGGTCTCTCCCCTGGCTTGGAGAGCGAGAACTCGCACCAAACCGTTAGGCGAGAATGGGCACACCCGTCAGGAATCCGTTGTTGCCGACAACGTTATACCTTACACGCTTTTGTCGATCGAGCCGGGCTTTCGCTTAAACACATGCTCGGCGAGACGTTCAATAGGACGCCCTACCCACAGAATGAGGGCCGTCAACGCCAGAGCGACCGCAAGGATGAACCAGTAACCCAGGCCACAGACAATTCCGAGTACGGCGCAAATCCAAATCGTGGCGGCAGTGGTAAGACCGGTGACGTGGCCGTTAGGATCGCGCAGGATCACTCCGGCCCCAAGGAAGCCGATCCCAGTCATTATACCCTGGACCACTCTTCCGGTCGCATTGGAGTCGATCGGAGTTGCACCATCGCGACCGGCCAGAGTGACCAGCGTGGCAAGCGAGGCGCCAAGACAAACCAGCGCATGAGTGCGCAAACCGGCGGCCTTCCCGTGCAACTCACGATTCAAGCCAATAGAACTGCCCAGGAACAGAGCGACGCCCAGGCGCAACACGATTTCTACATTTCCACCAGTCACAGCAATCGCATTCACTACCCGCGCGATAGGAAAGGCAAGCTTCTACACGTGCTAAATTCAGGACCCATACGGAAGGACGACTGAACAGCCGCATCGCTGATAATTCTTGGCGATTCGTTCCGAAACGGCTTGATTCGCTGAGATGCCCCGCCCTCATCACGTTTCGTCGCGGGAGATCGAGCGCAAGTTCCTGATCAGGCGCCTGCCGGTTGAGATCCTGCGGTCACGACATTTCCGAATTGCACAGGGTTATCTTGCGAACGAGCGAGGCGGCAGACACGTTCGTTTGCGAAAGAAAGGGCGGATCATGTCACTCACTTTCAAGGTAGGCCGCGCCTCGTCGCGAGAAGAGCGGGAAGTTCAGTTGAGCGAGAAGCAGTTTAAGACCTTGTGGCCAGCGACTTCCGGGCGACGTCTGCACAAAATGCGGTATGAAATTCCGTGGAAGCAGCTCACGGTGGAAATCGATATCTACTACGGACGCAATCACGGTTTGATGGTTGCTGAGGTTGAATTTCCGAACCAGACGAGCCGTCGAAAGTTCAAAGCGCCGCCGTGGTTCGGCCGGGAAATTACCGGCGAAAAACGATATAGTAACGTCAGACTGGCGCGCGAATAACAGGCATGGCTTACAAATTGAAAGATGACGAAGCCTTGGCGGAGGGCGTTCGCAGGATTGCCCGAGCCGAACTTGTCGAGGCAATCGAAATCGCAAAAGGCACTCGAGAGGTCGACAACACTCCGGTTCACGAAACGCGGAAGCATTTGAAGAAAGCAAGGGCCGCATTGCGATTGGTTCGGAAGGAAATTGGTCGAAGCCTGTTTCGCCAGCAGGATCACCGGCTGCGCGATATCGGGCATCTGGTGTCGGAAGTCCGCGATGCCGAAGTTCGGTTGCAGACCGTCAGAGAGCTGCAGTCAATCCAGCCCAGACGCGGGCGCGTATCGTATAGGCAACTCGAGCAGATGCTCATGATCGAGCTCGAAAATTTTATGGCAGCATTTGCCGAATGGCAGGCGCAGGCGCTCCCTCTGCTTGAACAGGCAAAAGCAGCCGTGGACTCATGGCCAGTTGATCATTTTGACACCGCGCAATTGCGAAGGGCTGTTCAGGCCAGCTACAAGCGGGCGCGCTCCTGTCTGGCCGAAGCCCGCAAAAATTTGACGAGCCAGGCCTTCCACGATTTCAGAACTGAGGCAAAGGTACTCACGTATCAGCTCAGGATTTTGCGGCCAATCAATCCGGTGGTGTTGAAGAATCTCTGCGAAGAAGTTGAGGCAATCGGCGATCTGCTCGGTCGCGCCCATGATCTTTTCTTTTTGGGAGATCGCCTCCGCGGAGACCGTGGGCATGCTCCGTGGCAGCGCGAGGGTCACAAATTATTGGCCGTGCTCGAGGTGAGTCAAAGCGATCTGCAACGTGCCGCCGCCGATCTGGCCGAACGGTTCTTCGCGGAACGCCCGCGAGGATTCGGTGAACGCGTTGCCACCTGGCTCAATAACTGGACTGCAAGTCGATCGTCGTCGGTCGCAGAAGCGCTGGTGACCTGAGCGAGACTGTGCCCGCGCCGCGCGATGACCGACATGCGGCGGAGCGCTGTACGACTTCCCCGACCCCAAGGCACGCGGGGCGCGGCAGTATATTGCAAATTGCGCACGCGCTGGTCAGGGCTGCGGCGTTCAGCAAAAGACGATTCGTCGGAGTTCCCCGTGGCCAGCAGGAAGAATATCGACAAATCGAGCTTCAATTAGTTACCAAGAGAGGCGTCGGTACAAAACAAACTTTCCGCCAGATTTTGAATGTCATTCTTTGATCGAAAACGAACGGTGGCGGGCCCCGGCTTCAGTCGCTGGCTGGTTCCTCCCGCCGCGCTCGCCGTCCATCTTTCCATCGGACAGGTCTACGCCTTCAGCGTGTTCAAACTCCCGCTCACAAAAATCATCGGCATCACACATTCTGCTCCAGGCGATTGGACACAGCCGCAGCTCGCCTGGATTTTTAGTCTCGCGATATGTTTTCTCGGTCTATCCGCCGCAGTCTTCGGCGCCTGGGTGGAGCGAGTCGGTCCCCGCAAGACAATGGCTACCGCTGCACTTTGCTTTGCGGGCGGCTTCATCATCTCGGCGTTCGGCGTCTGGTGGCATCAACTTTGGATTATCTATCTTGGTTACGGCGTGCTCGGCGGGTGCGGTCTTGGGCTTGGCTACATTTCGCCGGTCTCAACGTTGGTTAAATGGTTTCCTGATCGGCCGGGCATGGCGACCGGCATGGCTATCATGGGATTTGGCGGAGGCGCTCTCATTGGGTCCAATCTGAGCCTGATGCTGATGGATCATTTTAGATCGGCGACGAGGTCGGGCGTCGGCGAGAGCTTCGTTGCTCTGGGCCTGATCTATTTTTGCTACATGATGTATGGCTCGTTCATCGTACGTGTTCCCGCGGAAGACTGGCGGCCAGCTGGATATCATCCGCCCGATCATCCGCATGGTCTTATCACGACGGCGAACGTCGAGCTCGATCAGGCCTGGCGCACTCCACAGTTCTGGCTGCTGTGGGTTGTGTTGTGCTTCAACGTCACCGCGGGGATCGGCATTCTGGAGCAGGCATCGCCGATGATTCAGGAGATGTTCAGCGGGAGAGTTTCGGCTGCAGCTGCCGGTGGCTTCGTTGCGCTGCTCAGTCTTTTCAACATGGGTGGCAGGTTTGTCTGGTCATCGCTGAGCGATTTCACCGGTCGTAAAACCATTTATGTGATCTACTTGCTGTTAGGCGCAGTGCTTTACTGCTTAATTCCTGTCTCCGGCCACACCGGAAGCATCCTGTTCTTCGTTGCGGTATGCGCCTTGATCCTAAGCATGTACGGCGGAGGGTTCGCGACGATTCCGGCCTACCTAAGAGACTTGTTTGGAACGATGCAGGTCGGAGCTATTCACGGCCGGCTGCTTACGGCTTGGTCGGCGGCAGGAGTATTGGGACCGGTTCTCGTTAACTACATTCGGCAATATTTGAAAGCTCGCGGCGCCAGCGGCGTTGGGCTTTACGCGCCAACGATGTATTTGATGTCCGGATTGCTGGTTGTCGCATTGATTTGCAACATTTGCGTGCGGCCGGTCGATAAGCGTTTTTATTTCGCCGGGAAAAGCCCTCATCCATAGGCACAGTCTATTTAATCATGGCTCGACAGAATGAATCAGGGGGCAACTCCCTCCACCTTTTGATCGCCTGGTTGCTGGTCGGAATCCCGCTCATGTGGGGGGTTTGGACCACGATTTTGAAACTGCCGGCGCTTTTCAAGTAGGGACGATACGAACATGCCGGCGGCTGACCCGCCCAAAATCGGTTAGGCGCATTTCCCACCTAGTAAGCGCTTTCGCTGAGACCAACTGCAGCCGCGGCTTGACGGGCGCGTTCCCACGCTACCCGCGTTTCGGGATTGCTTCGCTGCGCGATGTCGATTCGCATGGAATTTATAACCTCGCTGAGCTAATCGAAGCGGTCTGTCACGAGGCAGAGTAGCTGGGCGCAACAACCTCGACATAGCGGGGCTGCGTTCGATTCAAGTCGTTCGAGAACCTGGCAGCGACTAACGGTTGAATCTTTCCAGAGTTGCCCATGCTTTCGCTCATTTTCTGACCAGGCGAATTCAAATCAGGCGATGTGGTGGTGCGGCGTCGCGTGCAACCAGTCCTCAACCCGGAACGCAAGATCCGTCGGTCATGGTGTACTCTCTTATCGCGCGTCGGCCGCAGCCAAGGCCGGATCGGCTACGGACTTTCTGTTTCCCACGGACAATCGTTCGATCACATAAAAGGTCACCGGAATCAGAAAGATCGCGATGGCCGAAGCTGCGATCATCCCACCGATAACAGTTGTGCCGAGTATTCGCCGGGCGACGGCGCCGGAACCGCTGGCAAACCAAAGCGGCAAGCAGCCGAAGATGAATGCGAAGGAAGTCATAAGGATGGGGCGCAATCGAATTCGGGCGCCTTCCAGTGCGGCGTCGAGAAGCGGTTTGCCTTTTTCGTACTCTTCCTTGGCGAATTCAACTATCAGGATCGCATTCTTGGCGGCGAGGCCGATGAGCATGATCAATCCGATCTGGGCGTAGATATTGTTTTGCATTCCTCGCAGCCAAAGGGTGGCGAACGCGCCGAACACTGCGACCGGTGTGCCAAGCAGAACGCTGAAAGGTAACGACCAGCTTTCGTAAAGGGCGGCGAGAATCAGAAAGACGAAGAGAAGCGACAAACCAAAGACAACCGTCGGTGGAACGCCTTCCTGGGCCTTCTTTTCCTGAAACGAAAGGCCGAGGTAATCGTAACCCATATCGTTAGGCATAGTCTGACGGAATGTCTCTTCAAGAGCACTCATTGCCTGGTTCGAGCTATAACCGGGCGCGGCGGAGCCGTTAATTTGGGCCGACCGATACTCGTTAAAGCGCAGAGTGAATTCGGGACCGGAGATTTGCTGGACGGTCGAGATCGCATCGAGCGGGACCGGATCGCCATTTGCGTTCCTGACGAAGAATTGGCCTACGTTTTTGGCATCGGTGCGATAATCGCCTTCGGCTTCGATATAGACCTGCCAGGTCCGGCCAAACCGGTTGAAGTAGTTCACGAAGAAGCCGCCCATGAATGTCTGGAGCGTTTGATATACCTGGGTGAGATCGATGCCCTGCTTTAACGCTTTGTCGCGATCTACGTTCACAAAAATCTGGGGCACGTTAGGCAAGAACGTGGTGATCAACCCGGCGAGTTCCGGCCGTTTGCGCGCTGCTTCCATGAAGGCCTTCAGATTTTGTGAAAGAAAAGCGACGTCCTGACCGGAACGATCCTCGAGAATAAAAGTGAATCCGCCGGACGTGCCCACGCCGGGAATTGCCGGCGGAGGAAAGGCAAAGGCAAGCCCCTCGCTCAGACCGCCGAGTTCTTTGTTAATGCGCGCCTTGATCGCCTGATATTGTTCTTCCGGCCTGGTGCGCTCGCTCCACGGGTTGAAGGTGACAAAGAAAAACGCGCTGTAGGTGTTTTGCGACAGACTCAACAAGCTAAACCCGATGACGCTGGTGGTGTGATGGATGCCCGGAATCTTGCTCATCAAGTCCTCGATCTTATGAGCGACCTGGTCGGTGCGTTCGAGCGAGGCAGCATCAGGCAATTGAAGCTGGATATAG
>JBJMXE010000132.1:0-24897 GCA_045809745.1 Chthoniobacterales bacterium
AGCCAATGAAGAAGAGCCAGAAGTTCAGTTTGCCTAACGATTCATTCAGCATCCGCCCGGTCCACTTCGGAAACCAGTAGTAAAACGCGCCAAACAGCGGAAACACCGCGCCGCCGATCAAGACATAATGAAAATGAGCAACGACGAAATAAGTGTCGTGCACCTGTAAGTCGATAGGCACAGACGCGAGCATGATTCCGCTTAATCCGCCAAAGGCGAACAGAGCGGCAAACCCACTTACCCATAGAAGCGGCGTCTTGAGCTGTGGTCTGCCGCCCCACAAAGTCGCAATCCAACAAAAGATCTGAACACCACTGGGAATGGCGATGATCATGCTGGCCGCGGTAAAGAAACTCTGGCCCAGTTCCGGTACCGGCGTGGCAAACATGTGGTGGACCCAGAGACCGAAACCGATAAACGCGATGGAAATCAGCGCCAGAACAAGCGCGGTGTAACCAAAGATTTTTCGACGGGCGAACGTCGGAACGATGCTCGAAACAAAACCGGTCGCCGGGATGAAGATAATGTAAACCTCGGGGTGTCCGAAGAACCAAAACATGTGCTGGTAGAGGAGCGCATCGCCGCCTTCAGCCGGGTTGAAAAAATGAGTGGCTACATGAGCCAGGCGATCCGTTGCCAGGCAACCGCTGGCCAGCATCACCGCCGGCATCGCGAAAATTACCATGAACGAGGTCACCACCATCGCCCAGACAAACAGCGGAATGCGATTCAACGACATGCCGACAGCGCGCTGCTTGAAGACGGTGGTGATAATTTCCACCGCACTAACGAGTGCCGCGATCTCGGTCAGCGTGATCATATCCGCCCAGAAATCGACGCGCCGCCCCGGAGAGTACTGCGGCCCGGCGAGCGGAACATAGGAAAACCAGCCGGTGTCCGGTCCGGTATTGGTAAACAGGCCGGCATAGAGCAGAATGCCTCCGCCCAAATAGACGTAGTAGCCGAAAGCATTTAGTCGCGGAAACGCGACGTTCCTGGTTCCGACCATTAGCGGAACCAGGTAAAGCCCGAAGGCTTCGGTGATCGGCACCGCAAACAGGAACATCATTGTCGTGCCATGGACGGTGAAGAACTGGTTGTACAAGTCCGGGCCCATGAATTGGTATTCGGGAAATGCGAGCTGAATTCGCATGAGCAACGCCAGGATTCCGGCGAGTCCGAAGAAAAAGAACGCGGTAACGATATACCGAATCGCTATGTCCTTATGGTTGGTGGTCTCAAACCAACCGAGCAGGCCGGGCCGGCGTCGCCACGTTAGATCGAGTTCGACATGCTCCTGCCGGTCTGCTTCGGCAGAGACCTCAATCTGCTTAAACGTTCCGCGCTTCATAACCAACGCAGCCTCCGATGACTGCGCGCTCTGAATGGTAGGGCGTCTGTGTCAGACGCCGGGCGCTCCATCGCCGTCTCGCCGAGACCGCCTGCAATTGCCGCGTAGGGGACACCGTTCGTGCGACGCACCTTCATTTCAGGCTCTCCAGATAATCGACCAACGCGTTCAAATCGTTTGAGCCGAGATTGTTAGGCGGCATGCGGACGCCGGGTTTGATGTTCTGGGGATTGGCGATCCAACCGGCAAGGTACCCGCGCGTATTTGGCACCGCGCCGCCGGCCAGCAGTTCGCGGCTGCCGAAATGGGTCAAATCGGGACCGGTTGTAGCTCGAGCGTTAGTCCCCTGAATGGTGTGACACATCACGCACTGATTAGAGACAAACACCTCCTGGCCGTGTTGCTCTGATGGATTGGACGGGGGGCGGCTGTTCTGTCGCGCCGCGCCTAACCATTCCTCAAACTTGTCCGGCGATTGCACGACGAACTCCAGCCGCATATGGGCGTGTTGATGACCGCAGAATTCGGCGCACTGGCCGCGGAAAGTACCTTCCTTGTCAGCTTTGAACCAGTGCGTCGTGGGATGACCGGGAATCAGGTCCTTTTTGCCGTGCATGGGAGGCACCCAGAAGCTGTGGATCACATCAGTCGAATCGAGCACCAGTTTCACTGGTTTCCCGGTGGGAACGTGGAGTTCATTGGCGGTAGTCATCACCTTGCTCGGCGCGGCATCGGTGTACTGCACTTCCCACCACCATTGGTGACCCGTGACTTTGATGACTAACGGGTTCGCCCCTGCCTCCACCGCGTAGACATCGCGGCCGACGAACATATCCACGAACAGCAAGCCAAAGAGAATAGCCACGGTAGCAGCCACCAAGCTGATCACGGTTATCGACATCCGCCGCTCGGTCGCGATCGGTGGTTCGGCCACTGGATCTTGTAGTGGCACCTCAATCGGGCTTCGTCGCCGGTAGAGCGAAACCAGCAGCGCCACCACGACGAGCACAAAGACGCTCATCAAGACCCAGAAGTACAACCACCATAGGCCGGAGATCCGCGCAGCCTGCTCGCCGGCCGGCGACAGGGCGGACTGCATTTCTATTACCGCAATTGGCGTGTGCATCATGCGATCGCCCTCACGGCGGTGGCATTTCACCCGACTTCGGCAACGTAGAATTCTGCGGAGTCTGCCTGGGCATTGATGAAGGCGGAGTCGGGCCGTTCAACTCGTCACTTCGGCCCGGCGAAGCGCCAGACGTTCCCAGCCCACCGACACTGCGGACGAAGGCAACCAGCTGCCAGACCTGGTAGTCCGGGATCTTCCCTTGAAACGATGGCATTCCGTTAGGCCGGCCCTCCACAATGGTAGAGAAGATTTGCTGAGGCTCGCTTCCGTAGATCCATTTGTTATCCATCAACGCCGGTCCCATGCCGCCCCCGCCATGGGCGTGACAGCCGACGCAATTGAAGGCGGTGAACAGACGCTGTCCCTCCGCCGTAGCGTAGGCGTTTTCCTCGTAACCGTTCTTCACCGCATTCGGTGTGGCCGCGCCCCCGGGGTGGAGATCGCTCATGGATGTCGGCTGCGTTTTGTCAGCAGCCGGAGGAGGAACGCGATAACCGCGCTCCTCTCGTTTGCATGCGGGTAGCGCAACAACGCAGAGCAGAATCAGAGCGAAAGAAAATCCGCTGCGCGGGTTCATGGGGCTTGGGGTGTGACCGTTGCGGGCAATTTTTCGTTGGACGCCGTTGAGATCGGTTTGCCGTTCTGCGGTTCAGGAACACGAGGAACGCGGAATTCATCCAGGATTGCGTTCACTTCGCTCTGCTTCCGCGCCAGCGCCGCGTCGATTTCGTCCCGCAGCGCCTTGTCTGCTTTGGGCACGCCCATGGCGATGCTGAATGTGAATGGCAGTTGCGGGTCGGCCGCCGGTGAAACCGGAACGACTGTCAAAGCCGCTTTTTGTTTGGGTGCAAAGTACCCGCCTAACGGGCCCCAGGCGATGGCGACATCGATATCGCCGTTCGCGACGGCTTCGATGATGCGAGCCGGCGGATTCGGTTGTGAGTAGTCGCCGTAAACGGTGAAACCGACGACGTTGTTCACGATTCCGCGATTTGCCAGGGCATGTGCCGGTGGGGTGTTGCGGCCGTCGTTTCCGATCATCTGAACACCGACCTTGAGATTTTTCAACGCCGGGTCATCTAACGAACGAATGTTGAGATGTTTGTCGGTCCGATAGACAAACACGTAGGTTGATCGGTAATAAGGCCGTGTGGTGAGGCCCATGTCGAAGTGCGCGGGAACGGCCAGCACCAGGTCGGCCCGATTTTCCTTTAGCGTCTCGCGGAAAAACCCGCGGCGTTGCGCCCGCCACGAATATTGCAATTCCGCACCGAGCTCGTCAGCAACGAGTTCTGCCAGCTTGTTTTCGAATCCTTCGCGCCGTTCGTTTGTAAATGGCAGATTGTTAGGGTCGGCCGTAACTCGCAGCACCCGGTGAGTTGTCGGGGCGGCCGGTTCCTGTTTTCCGGCACAGCAATCGTCCTGGGCAAGTGCGCCCGTCATGGACAACAGCATGGCCGCCGGGATCACAGCCGGCCTTAGACCGCTATGGGAGAGCGAATACATACAGCGTTCCTCCCTTCGTTGTGTGTTGCGGCAGGTCTTTCATTGCATTCACGAAGCCGAGCGCCCCGGTTGGATCCCGCGGATCCAGATCGCCCGCCACAATTGCCCCCGGCCATCCGCCGACTCCGGAAAGCACTGCCACATATTGTTTCCCGTCGGGGCCTTTGTAGGTGACCGGCTGCCCGATGATGCCCGATCCGCATTTGAACTGCCAAAGAACCTCGCCCGTCCTGGCGTTCACACATTTAAAGAAGCCATCCATCGTTCCGTAAAACGCGATGTCCGAAGCGGTGACAACCGCGCCGCTCCACACCGGGAAATCTTCTTTGATCGCCCACACCTTTTGCTTTTTGAACGGATCCCACGCACAGAATTCTCCTCGTTTCCCGTCTGGTTCCGACGCATACATTTTCACGTTCACTCCAAGGTAGGGAGTACCCTCGATGTAGCTCGCTTCCACACCCTCGTAGTCCATCGCCAGGTTCTGGTGAGGGATGTAAAGCAGGTTGGTGCGCGGCGACCACGCACACGGCTGCCAGTCTTTTGCGCCCGGCGCGGCCGGAGAGACATCGCGGATTGTCTTACCGGTCTGCGGCTTTTTCTCGTCGTTGGAAATGAGCCGCCCCGATTTCAGATCAACGCCTTTGCTCGATGTGATCCGAACAAAAGGCGTGGCGGACAGCACCTCACCGGTAGCGCGGTCCCACATGTAAACATAGCCGTTCCGCTGAGCCGCCAGCAGAACTTTACGGGTCTGTCCGTTAACGGGCAGATCCAGCACCAGATTTTCGTTTACCCCGTCATGATCGAATTCGTCATGCGGGTTCAGCTGGTAAAACCATTTTGCCTGGCCGGTGTCCGGATCTCGAGCAAACACTCCGCAGGTCCACTTGTTGTCACCCGGCCGTAGCTCCGGGTTCCACACGCCGGGATTGCCGGTGCCATAATAGATTAAGTTCAGGTCGGGATCGTAGGTCACCCAACCCCAGACCGTGCCACCTCCAATCTGCCACTGGTTAGGCGGCCAGCTGGATAGCCCGAGGTCTTTGCCTTTTTCGCTCTGGTAGAATGGTTTGAAGTCCGAGCCAATCAGGCAATCGGCATCCGAGCCGGTGCTGTAGGCGCGCCATGCGATTTTCCCGCTGTTCGCATCAACTGCAGTAAGCCAGCCCCGCACGCCGAGTTCACCGCCGCTGTTTCCGACGAATACCTTGTCGCGCACC
Source organism: Chthoniobacterales bacterium (assembly GCA_045809745.1). Classification (GTDB taxonomy): domain Bacteria; phylum Verrucomicrobiota; class Verrucomicrobiia; order Chthoniobacterales; family UBA10450; genus DATFCK01. The sequence continues at coordinate 5,210 of JBJMXE010000132.1, forward strand.
ACCAGTGGCGCCATGGTGATCGTCTCGCCGTGGTTGATGTCGCCGAGTTTTGTTTTCCAGACTTCCTTCCCGCTCGCCGCATCCACGCAGACCGTGTGGTCGTCTAGCGTATTGAAATAGATTTTTCCGTTCGAGAAGACACATCCACGGTTCACCAGATCACAGCAGGCGACCCCCTGGGCTGCGGCCGCGGGCTGCGGCTCGTATTTCCATTTGGTGGCGCCCGCCTTCTTAAGATCCAGCGCATACAAAAGATTGGGGAATGGAGTGATGATGTACATGGTGTCGCCCACCACCAGCGGCGCCGCTTCCTGGCCACGGTTAACGCCGGTTGAAAACGTCCAGGCGACCTTCAGATCCTTGGCGTTGGCAGCCGTGATTTGGGTCAACTCGCTGTAACGTGTGGCCTGGTAATTCCTACCGGGCATGGTCCACTGCCCATCATCACCGGCCGCTCCGGCGGGAGAAGGGGATTGCGCGGACGCTGTGACTACCAGCGCGGAGATCAGGCCCGTAATTGTCGCGAACCCAAACAACGATTTAACCATTGTCGCCCTTTGTTTCGCACGTCGCCGGTAACCCGCGTGTGGTTTTAATCATCTGGCTGGATCGAACTGCAGCACGCATTCACCGGGGCAGTGGCTACTCAGCCGGCCAAATCGGCTGAAACTAAAGAATAGGCCCCGGGGGGCCGGCTAGTCGCCAGGTTGGAGTTACGGTGTGGAAAATCACAACTGCCGGCCGTGCCATACCGCAGCAAAGCGGATGGCCATTCCAGCGGAATCAGAACTGGATTCTAAGCTGCAATGTCACCAGGCGGGGATTGCCGATCGACACCAGACCATCGGCAGATTTGCCGGTTTGAATCTCCTGGTTGAGAAGATTTTCGACTTTTACCGCGGCCGAGACATGCGCTGAGAACTCATACGTCACGGCGGCGTTCAAAGTCACAAACGGCGCCAGCACCCTTGAATTCTGATCGTCCTCGAACTGGCGGTCGTTATACCGAAGCTGCAGGGTAGCAAACCATTTGGATGTCGGGGTCCACTCGATTGCGGCGGTCACAACGTTTTCGGGTGTTTGGGCGAGCAATTTGCCTTCCAACGTCGGATCAGCCGCATCGCTCACCTCCGGATGAGTGAACAGATAGCTCGCCTTAACGACGATCGCAGGTAACACCTGCCAGCGCACGCTGGTCTCCACACCGGGCGCGATCACCAGATTGAGGTTCTGACGTTGGCGAAGAACGCCCCCGGCCGGGATGAAACCACCCGGGTTGAACGTGCCCGGCCCAACTCCAATGGTTACGTTTCCAATCGCGTCTTCAAGCCGATCGACAAAACCGGTTGCCGACAATCGTACCCTTTCGACCGGCTGCCAATCGACGCCGGCTTCAGCGCCGATTAATTGCTCTGGATCAAGCGCAGGATTGGCTTCGGTTACGTCCTTGCCGACGCGGAACGGCCGGTAGAGTTCGTTCAGCGTTGGCACTCGGAAGCCGCTATAGACTGCACCGCGAACGGTGAAACTTTTTGCCGCCTCAAAACTAGCGCCGAGACGGCCGTTTAGTTCGTCACCGGAACGATCCGGAAATCGTGAGTCCATGGTCACGGCCCCGGTAACCGAATTCGATTCGTTTCGGAAGCCATCGAAAAGATCCCAGTGGTCAAACCGAATGCCGCCGACAATTTTCAGTGCATTCGAGACGGTCCAAACATCTTCGGCGAAAACGCCGACAAAATCCTGACGACCACCGGCATCACGCAGCCGGGTAAAGCGGCTGCCGTTCCATAAAAACGCCTCGTTAGTCTCGCCTTCCACGAAACGAAAATCACTGCCAAGCGTCAACCGATGCTCCGGTCCCGCCGGCATGCTCCACACCGCGCTGCCGCCGATTGCATTGGCCGGCACATCAAACTGGTCGAGCGCTGGTGTTTCCACTGTTCGATCCGAGTTAATCGAGCTGAACGTGCTGCGGAATTTACGGTGCTGACCGTACACGCTGAGCTGTAATTCAGCTGATTCAGCCGGGAAACGGATGGATAAAGTTGCGCTTGCGTCCGTCCCTGCAGTGTCATTCCTGGTAAAAATGGTGCCGTTCCCGCGATCGTCGTAAAATTCGCGCACCTCCATTCGCAACAAAGTGTCCGTGTTCATTTGCCATTCCCCGCGAAAGTCCACGATGCTGGAATCTGAACTCGCGCTGTTATCGACGGGCCCGCGCTGATCGGACCGCAGCACTGGGTAACCGCTGGTCGAGAAGTGTTCGGCAAACACGGACGCGGTGAACGGTGAACTTACGACCGTGCCGCCGGCGCTGACATCGTAGGTGCCGTAGTTCCCGATGGCAGCCTCAGCGTGTGCGCTATTTTCCGTTGCCGGTTGTGACACGAGGAAAATCGTTCCGGCGAGTGCTTCGTTCCCGAACAATCCTGCGCCTCCGCCGGAAACGACAACAACCGAGTGGAGCGCGGCCGGCGGGATCTGACTCCACAACACGTAGCCCGCGAACGGATCGTTCAGGGGGATGCCATCCAACAGCACCAGTGTGCGACCTGCTCCACTCGGTCCAAAATTTCTTAGCGTCACACCCTGTGTTGTCGGATTCGCAGTGCGGCTGCTATTCCTCCGGAACAAACTGAATCCGGCGACGTCATCCCGCAGAATGTCGTCCAACCGGAGATCGGGTGCGTGTGCCAGGTCTTGTTGTTCAAGAACATGCACATCAAATGGCGCGCTCGAGTCGGGATTCGGGAGCCGGTCTGCTTCCACTACCACCTGCTCCTCACTCGCTAGCTGGGCAGCCGCCGTTGCAACCAGAGTTCCCACGAAAAATATCGTCACCATGGCAGATCGACACAGCGTGGTAGTTGAATACCGCCACGGCTTCGTCCAATGGTTCCTATGTGTTGCTCCGATAATGTGGAATCGCACGGGAGCGCCGATTCGACGTCAACCCTAACAGGAGCTACTTCTTTTCGGTAGTGCGCACAATCGTCAGATGAAGCCTTATCACCGCCCCTCACTACAATTCCGGGTTTGCGCCGAATCCAACCGTCCGCCGGAGCCTAGGACATTGCGGAGCGAGTGACCTGGGTTATCGACTAAGCCTTTCCAGCAATGCGCACACGAACGTTTTTGCCACGACCCGAATACCCGCGGCCCGATCGTCAGCGTGGATTTGTGCAGGGAGTGGACTGGCTGAATCTGAACGGTCCATGGGAGTTTCGGTTCGATCCCGATCGGCTGGGAATCGATCAGCGCTGGTTTGTTCCGGCCGATGGTCGCTGGCCAGATCAGATTGTTGTCCCGTTTTGCTGGGAGTCACTAGCGGCATGGGGCGAGGCTGACGCGGCCGGCAATGACAATTATTATTCCACGCGCGTTTACCTGAATCCGCTGGAGGTCACGGGATTCAATTACCGCAGCGCGGCCCGACATGAAGTGGGCTGGTACCGGCGAACCGTCGAAATTCCGCAGCACGATGGATGGAAAGGCAAGCGGATCATCCTGACCATTGGCGCCGCCGATTTTTTCACCAAAGGCTGGTGCAATGGCATTCCTGTCGGCGAGAACGAAGGGGGATTCACACCATTCGAATTCGATATCACCGACGCGCTGGAGATTCGGCCGGACGGGCTAGTCTGCGCCGCGATCGTTCTCCGAGTGGAAGATCCGATGCAGAACCAGGATCAACCGGTCGGAAAACAATGGGGTTGGTACAGCAGCGCGAGTGGGATTTGGCAGACGGTTTTTGTTGAACCGCGGGCGGAGCACTACATCCAGCGTTTCGAGGTGACAACCGACATCGACGCCAACGAAGTCGCGTTCAAAGTATTTGTGTTGGGAAGCAGCAACCTGTCTCTGGATATCACCAGTCCGTTAGGTGAGACGTTCCAGAGCAACCTGGCCGCCACTGACGGGATTGCCCAAACCAAAGTTCCGTTAGGAGCGGCGGTTCTATGGGATCCGAACGCCCCGGAATTATACGATTTCAAACTAACGTTGCACGGGTCTAACGGATCTGACGCAGTTCACGGCTACTTTGGGATGCGCAGTCTCGCCGCCGAAAATGTTGAAAGCTCGAGCAGCCCGGCGGCATTGCTGCTAAACGGCGAACCAATCTACCTGCGCGGCGCGCTATATCAGTCCTATCACCCGGAAGGGGTTTATACCGCCGGGGACGTTGAATCTATCCAGGATGATATCCTGCAGGCAAAACGCGCCGGGTTCGACCTGCTGCGGATTCACATCAAGGTCGACGACCCACTGGTGCTCTATTATGCGGACACCATCGGCATTCTGCTGATGGCCGATTTTCCGAATTTTGGCGAAGGCGGCGATACTGCGGTAGGCCGCGCCCGTTACGAGGCGATGATGCGCCGAGCCATTGCGCGCGATTTCAATCATCCTTCGATCGTTGCCTGGTGTCTGTTCAACGAAACCTGGGGATTCGGAGGTCAGACCGAGTTTGTGAAGCTGATAAACCCGTCACCACCCAAGATGGGCGTGACTGTTAATCCGGAAGCGTCAGACCGACAGCTGAGCAGCGAAGCAGCCTATGCCTGGGTCCAATCCATGTGGCGTCTCGCGAAAACCCTGGATCCGACCCGTCTGGTGGAAGACATGAGTGTCGTCGCCTGGGATCATTTACAATACTATGGCCACGGCGACACGGACGTAAATTCCTGGCATTTCTACACCAGCGATTACCAGAAGGCGCGACGTCAGATCGAAGACATTGTCGAGAATACCTACGCCGGGTCGACTTTGAATTATTTGCCGGGATTCAAACAGGCCCGTCAACCGCTGATCAACAGTGAGTATGGCGGGGTAGGGGCACTCGATGGCGATGTAGATACCAGCTGGAGTTTCAAATTCCTCACCAATGAGCTGCGGCGCCACGGCAAGCTGTCTGCCTATATATATACAGAGCTGCACGACGTGGAGTGGGAGCGGAACGGGTTTCTCAATTACGACCGCACGCCAAAAGAATTCGGTTACGACCCCACGATCGTGAATCAAGGGGACGTGCTCCCGATGGATGCTGCGCCGATTTCCCGCTGTCAGCCGGGCCAAACCGTGCACGTTCCGGTTTTCTCCTCACATTTTTCGCGCCGCAAGCGTCGTGATGTCACTTTGCATTGGCGTCTGAGCGGAATCGATTCGTTCGGCTGGGTTCACGACAACCTGGATTCCGGGATCCAGCCGATCGCCTTCCCTCATCTCCGGGTTGAGCTTGCGAAAATGGTGGAATTGCGAATGCCTAACGAGACGATGCTTTGCACCCTTTGGGTGCGGGCATTCGTCCCCGATGGGACGCTGGTCGCCCGAAATTACGTGCAGTTTTTCGTAGATGCAGGTTTCCTTGCGCGGCAGGAGGCAAATTCCCGAACGGTTTTCTCGCTTCCGCCTAACGGATGGAGCTCCGCGGAATGGAACTCTGATACCTCCAGCCGTGAAGAAGCGGAAAGTGGCGGCGCATGCCACGGGTCGCGACGAGGATTCTTCGAATGGCGGGTGCCGTTATCCCCAACGGAACTCCAGGACCGATCCCGTCTGACGCTTCTGCTCGAGGCCTCGGCATTCCGGCCGGGAACTCCGCAGACAGATCCATTCGCTCAACCGAGCGCCCTGCGATTGCTGCTCAATGGCGTTTCGGTTTACCGATCGGTTCTTCCGAATCATCCGCACGACGCGCGCGGCGCATTAAGCTACCTGAGGGGTGGACGTGGAGCATATGGATATTTGATGCACGCAACCGTGGACAAGCCTTTGCTCGACGAGGTGAAATCACGTATGAAGGGCAACCATCTTCGATTGCGTTGCCAGGTTGGCCGCGACGAGGAGCACCAGGGTGGTCTGACGATCTACGCTCGAGACTCAGGGCGATATCCGATCGGCCCGACTGTCGTTCTCGAGTAAAAATTGAACGCATGCCGACGCCGCACGACGATCCAACTCGCGTCTGGGCGTTTGCTCCCGGGCGGGTCGAGCTCCTGGGAAATCACACCGACTACAACGAAGGCCTTGTTCTGGGTGCAGCAATCGATCGCGGCTTGACCGTCTCCGGCAAATCGCGGCAGGGAAATACCGTCGCAATTCGATCGGCGACAATGGGCCATGTTGAGGTGGAACTCGACGGGCTTCAGCCGTTGACGGAAATGAAGTGGGCGAATTACGCGCTGGGGGTCGTTCGCGAACTAATTGAAGCCGGCGTGCCTGTCGCTGCATTCGAAGCCGAAGTCGAGGGCAACCTTCCGGCCCGATCCGGGTTGTCCAGTTCGGCCGCCTTTGAAGTCGCTACCGCGCTGTTTCTACTCAGGCTCGAACACCATGAATTGCCGCCAATGACCCTGGCTAAACTGTGTCAACGAGCGGAGCATCGGTTTGTCGGTGTGCAATCCGGATTGTTAGACCAGGTAATATCCATTTTCGGGCGGGAACATCATCTTATTTTTTTCGACACCCGGACTGAAGAGGTGAGGACGATCCCGTTCCCTGCCGATCTTGCCTTGATCATCGCCGGGTCAGGGAAGGAGCGAGAGCTCTCGCGAGGAGACTACAACCTCCGGCGGGAACAGACTCACGCTGCCGCCACGGCGCTGGGGGTCCGAGCATTGCGGGATGTCTCTTCAGCAGAGTTAGCAAAACGCAGTGACATTGATCCGTTGCTCAGCCGACGTGCTCGCCACATCGTCGAAGAAAATGAGCGGGTTCGGCAGGCAATCAAGTTTCTGGCAAACAACGATGCCGCGGCTTTTGGCAAGCTCATGAACGACTCGCACGAAAGTTCGCGAATGAATTTCGAAAACAGCACCGCTGAATTGGATCTTCTGGTGCAGCTCGCCCGGGAACAGGCTGGTGTGCTCGGGGCAAGGCTTACCGGGGCGGGGTTTGGTGGTGCCATTGTCGCACTCTGTTGCCGCGGGCAGGCCGAAGACGCCTCGGGCCAACTACACGCTGCCTACCTTGAGAGAACCGGAATCAGCTCTGAAGTTTTCGTGTGTCGCATCAGCGAGGGCGCGCGCTAATATTCTTGCTCTGATTTTGATCACTAGCCCCTCGACAGGAGTTGCGCCCTCCGTCCGCGCAGCCCGGTTTTTGCTGATCGTTGTTCTTGCCACGCTTACGTCAACCGCAACGGCTCTCGAATTCGCCGGCGTTCCAATCTCTCCCGGCTCGACTGTTCGTGCCGAGGTTTCCCTAACCGCGGCGGAGAAGTCCTATGCGGCAGATGCAATGACGAAGGTGCCGGACAAAGCCGTCGCTGTTCTCGCGATTCCACCACGGTTCGATCCTGCCAAGGTCTGGCCGGTCCTGGTTGTTTTTTCGACCACGGACTTTCGCCGGCTGAATCGAGACGATCTGGTTGATTTCTATCGAAAAGCGGCGCTGAGCGAAGGATGGGTGGTGATCGCCGGCGACGGCCACGACTTTCCTCCACACGACACCAACGGCTGGCGGGCGGCTATGACAATGGCGGCCCTGGATGCGTTGCATCGAAGCTTTCCTCAATCATCCCGATGGCCGGTATCGGTCGCCGGATTTTCAGGCGGCGCCAAACGAGCGAGTCTTTTAGCACCGCTTCTGGTGCTCGATGGCACGCATGTTTGCGGAATGTATCTCACGGGTGTGAACGAGGATGTGTTGAGCGTTTCCTATCGCAAATCGCATCTCGGCAAATCGTTTCTCGAGATGCCGATTTTCATCAGCAGTGGGACTAACGATCCCATCGCACCGACGGATCGTGCGCGAGCAGTTGCTGGATCCATGAAGAGAGCTGGATTTCAATCGGTGCGGTTTGAAACGTTCACCGGCGGGCACGCGGTGAAGAAGGCCCACACGATCGGGGCGCTTCGTTGGTTCCGGGAAAGCTGTAGTCGGGCTCGATGAGACCGATTTTGTCTGCACTGCGCGCCGCTGATAAGCCGGGGTCGTGGCGCCCGATTATAACTTAATCGATCGTAAACGCAGCGCATTCGCAATTACGGACACCGAACTCAAGCTCATCGCGGCGCCCGCAATCACCGGACTGAGGAGAATTCCGAAGAACGGATACAGAATCCCTGCCGCGATGGGTACTCCGAGCGAATTGTAAACAAACGCGAAGAAAAGGTTCTGCCGGATATTTCGCATCATGGCGCGACTCAGCCGAATCGCTTTTTCGATTCCCCTCAGATCTCCTTTCAGCAGTGTGATTCCGGCACTTTCCATCGCGACGTCCGTTCCGGTTCCCATCGCGATTCCAACATCACTGGCCGCAAGCGCCGGCGCATCGTTGATTCCGTCTCCGGCCATCGCCACCGGCCCCTGGGTGGCGCGCAGTTGACGAACGCGTTCCTGCTTTTGTTGCGGTTCTACTTCGGCTTCAAAATGATCAATCCCTAGCTTCTCAGCAATCGCCCTGGCGGTTCGTTCATTATCACCGGTCAACATGATTATGCTGATGCCCATGCGATGGAGATGAGCCAGCGCCGCCGGAGTTGAGTCTTTGAGCGCATCGGCAATCGCCACGATGCCGGCCGTTCGATCGTCAATACCGACGAACACGACGGTTTGTCCCTGCTCCTGAAGTGCAGAGGCTTTTTCAGCCCAGTGATCGACGTCGGTTACACCCGAACCACGCAGCAGCTCCGGCTTACCGACCTGCACTCGACGGTTCGCTACGCGGCCGGTGATGCCGGCACCGGTGACTGACTGAAAGTCATCGACTGCTGCGATCGTTAGGTTTCGCGCCTTGGCACCTTCAACAATGGCGATTCCGATGGGATGCTCGCTCGCGCTCTCGATGGCGGCTGCGATCGATAAGACTTCGTCGTCTGATATCGACTTCGCGCTCACAATCCCAGTCACCGAAGGATGGCCCCGGGTTAGGGTGCCTGTCTTATCAACGACGAGAGTTCGAATTTTTTCCATCACCTCGATGGCTTCCGCTTTCCTGATTAAGATACCGGCCTGGGCACCGCGCCCTACGCCGACCATCACGGACATCGGCGTCGCTAACCCGAGCGCGCAAGGGCAGGCAATGATCAATACTGCAACCGCGTTCACGATCCCGTAGGCGAACCGCGGTTCCGGGCCTAACCACATCCATGCGAAAAACGTCACAACCGAAATCACTAGGACCGCGGGAACAAACCAGCTGGCCACCTTGTCAGCAATGCGCTGGATCGGTGCGCGGCTGCGCTGCGCCTGCGCCACCATGTTCACAATCTGCGACAGAACCGTGTCGCGTCCGACCTGCTCCGCTTCAATCACAATGCTCCCGGTCCCGTTCACGGTGGCGCCGATTACTCGATCGCCGGGTGCCTTCTCAACCGGCATCGATTCGCCGGTCAGCATCGACTCGTCGATCGTCGTTTTGCCTTCGGTGACGTGACCGTCCACCGGTATCTTTTCACCGGGGCGAACACGGAGAAGGTCACCTCGATGGACATGTGCCAGTGGAATATCTTCTTCGCTGCCGTCATCTACCCGGTGAGCGATTTTCGGTGCGAGATCCAGCAGGCTGCGGATGGCCGTTCCGGTTCGGCTGCGCGCCTTCAGTTCCAGAACCTGGCCTAACAATACCAGTACCGTGATGATGGCTGCGGCCTCGAAGTAAATTCCGATTTTTCCGTGGCCGGCGAACGATGGCGGGAAAATGTGCGGGAAGAGCATCAAGATCGCGCTGTAGAAAAACGCAGTGCCGACGCCAATCGCGATCAACGTGAACATGTTTAACGAACGGTTAACGACCGATTGCCAGCCGCGCTGAAAAAAGGGCCATCCTGCCCAGAGCACCACCGGCGCGCTCAGCATGAACTGGGTCCATCGCGACCAGTCACTTTCAAACCAATGCGGCGCATGTGGCACCACATGACCCATCGCCAGTACAAATACCGGCAAGCTGAGCGCTGCACCGATCCAGAAGCGAAACGTCATGCCGCGGAGCTCGGCATTGTCGTCGCTCACCGCGCTGGCACTTTTCGGCTCGAGAGCCATGCCGCAAATTGGGCAATTCCCGGGATGATCCTGCTCGATCTGGGGATGCATCGGGCAGGTATAGATCGCTTGCTGATGGTCAACGTACCCGGGATTTTTCTCGAGACTCATCCCGCATTTCGGGCACTGGCCAGGCTCATCGCTCTCCACGCCTTCGCACATTGGACAGAAAAACTTCTTGGCGACGTGACGTTCGTCGGCGCCGCGGATTGTTGCCCGATCTGAACGATCATGCTTGTGGCAACAATCCGCTTCGTTCGTCATTGCGCCGCCACTACGGTTCTCTTTGTCCATCTCCCCTTTATAGTGCTCACGAATACCCTGAGCGCCAATGTGCCAGGCCCGAAGAACGCGCCTAATCGGAGGGACGAGCTTGTCTCGTCCCACTTATTTGTCCCGGAGCTCGAGATAACTGGGACGAGCCAAGCTCGTCCCTCCACCTGCGAGATCGTGATGTTTCGCCAACTCGCTTATTTGTAGCGGTGGTCCCGCGGCCGCGGGACCACCGGATCTTTTAGTTAGGCGGTTGGCACAACCGCCTCTACACCTTACTCGGCTTGCGGACTAGGGCTGGCCGGCGAACTTGAACAGCAATGTCTCGCTGTCGTTAGGCTGCTGAAAATAAAAACGCACTGCGCCGTCCTGCCCGATTAAATCCCGCGGCACGGCAAAACTGGCGCGCCGGCTGTGCACCTGATGAACGCCCATATGCGATCGCACGTAGAACTCACCCCATGCCTGCACAAAAATTGACCGACGCGCTTTGCCAATGAGTAACTGTTCCAGTGCTTCCCGCTCATATTCCACGAAGTGAGTGGACTGTTCTGCTTCCAGGATTGCATAATCCAGCCCGGCGGTTGCTTCAATTCCCACCAGTGGGAGTTCTGTCCAATTCGCTCTCGTAATTCCAACGCGGATCCGCGGATCGAAACCGGCGGCCCGTGATTGCCTGGACATCGTGCTGAGCGCGATCTGCACCTGACCGTCGGCGCCGACATCGACCGTAATCCATACGTGATCGTTTTTGCGCCTATCAGCTTCGCGCTCCGCTACCGCCGACAAGGGTTTGCCGGCAGCCGTGACATACTGATCCCGGAACCTGAACAGTCGTTCCGGCACTCGAGAGGGAATGGGGCGCTTCATTTGCCCGAGCGCGATACTCCTGTCAGCCGCTCGTTTGCCATGAACTTGCCAGCAGGACATCGAATACTGGTAATACTTGCGCGATGCCCTGGGCCAGAGCCCACCCGGCTACGATGTAGGCAGCCACCACCTTGTAAACATTGCGCCGTCGGAGTTCGGCGAAACAAATTTGACTTCATCAGTCGTCAGCAATCATTCCTTGCCATCCTCAGGCCAGACCGTCGATTGAACAGGCGCGCGATTATTTCGGAGCAAGTGTCGCGACGATTTTTTCGAATCGCGGATCGCCGCGCAGCGGATCCCACTCCGGATTGCACCTCAGCTCTGCATACGAGATGCCTACGGGAATTTTGGCTGATGTTTCCAAAAGCTCCAACGCTTCGTTCTTTTCACCGCAAGTCGCCTGGATTGCTGCCAGGTAGGTTGCGAATGTGGGACCTATCCACGAATCTTTAGTCACCGGAAGCAGTTCACAGGCGCGTTTGCCTTCTTGGATCGCTTCACCGCACCGACCGAGCATCGCATCGGTTAGACCGAGGTAACTCCAGGCCTGTGGGTAATCGGGCTGTTCTCGCGTGGCCTTTTCAAAAATCGTTCGGGCTTGAGTGAGAGCAATTTGCGCCTGATCCTTGTTACCGAACAACCAGGCTGTCCGTCCTACGCAATACTCACGAGGGACGGCCGCTTCGTCGAAGCTGTTAGCGATGCCTTCGGCAGGAATCATCGCTACTGCCTTCTCGGCTCCGCTTCGATCTCGCTGAGCCCAGCTGCAGGCCAGAAGCGGAAAGGCAACACTCCGGGCTGCTTCCGGACCTTGCAGGGCGATCGGTTCCAATTGCTTTCGCCATAAGCTCGCGTCTCCATTCTGCGCGAAATAACAGAAGCCAATAATATTTCGAGCAAAGGTGTTGTTAGGAAGAATCGTGAGCGCTTGTTGATCGAGACGGATTGCTTCAGGATACTGACGCAATCCGGCGAACACCGAACCGGCTTCCATGACTACGATGAAGTTCCGTGGATCCAATTCGACTGCACGGGCAAAGTTCTTCTGCGCTTCTTCCCAGCGAGCTGTTCGGCGATCAACGGCGCCGATGTTAACGTAAATTCGAGCTTCGTTAGGCAGTTTTTGTTTGGCAAGTTCAAATTCTGTTAACGCCTGCTCGTAATCGCGAAATCCATGGTAGGCATACAGGGCTTTCATCCAGTGGACTTCTCCCGCGTCCGGCTGGATCGCCTCGGCTTTCTCGATGGTCGCTCGCGCGAGCTGGCGGCGTTGTTCGCTGTGATCAGAACCTCCCCAATATAGATCGAGGTGGGTCTCACACATGAGACAGTAAGCCCGCAGGAACTTCGGATCGCGTCTAACCGCTTCCTCGAGTAAGCTTAGTCCCTGAAGCAGCGACCCCTTGGCGTCGGGATCGTTCGACAAATCATCGAGCTGTCTCGCTCGCAAATACAGGTCGTATGCTACCGGATCGCTGGTTGATGGTCTGGCAATCCTCGCTTTTTCGTCGGGCGATAACCGTGCCTGCAGCTGCTGCGCGATGGCTTCGGCTATTTCACTTTGAATCGCGAAGGCGTCAGCAAGATCGCGGGTGTAAGTCTGAGCCCATAGGTGGGCATCATTCCGCGCGTCGATCAGCTGCGCGTTCACTCGAACTTTGTTAGCGATGCGCTGGACACTGCCTTCCAGCACATGAGCGACGCCTAAAGTCTGACCAATCTCTCGAAGATTACGCGAGATCGCGGCCTTGTACTGCATTACGCTGGTGCGACTGATCACCTTCAGGTCGGCTACCTTCGCCAGATCGGTCAGCACTTCATCCTGAACACCGTCCGCAAAAAATGCGTTCTGTTTGTCATCGCTAAGGTTTTCAAACGGGAGCACCGCTATGCTCTTTTCCGGCGCGGTTGCTGTTGCCGCCGCTGACGGAGACAGGGCGGCCTGGGCTTTAGGCGCCGAACGCAGGGATTTAAGAATCGCCGGAGTGAAGATGAATGCCGGAACGACGACGCAAATCATGATGATCGCCGCCACAACTACCGCTTTCGATACGGTTAGGCCAGTTTTCGACCGCGACGAAGACGTTTTGGCAGCCGCCAATCGAGCCGGTAACGCCGCATTGCCCGCGTCATCGGTGAACAGATTTACGACTGCGACACGCGCACCGTGCTTTACTTCGAACTCCCCGAGCTCCGCCAGGTGCGAGCGCCACTGCGGATACTGCTCGAGGTCATCCGCCACTCTTTTGGATAACAGAATGTGGCCGGCGTCCCCGCAGTCCATCACCCGTTGGGCAACGTTGATTCCCGCGCCGGCGATGTTGGCGTGCTCGTTCAGGTCGGTGATTTCGTTTACCGGACCGCTATGAACGCCCATCCGAACTTTTAGCTCGGGATGACTCTTCAACGCTTTGCTGATTTCCAATGCACACAGCACTGGCGCTTCCAGACTGTTTCGAAACACCAGCGCGGCGCCGTCACCCGTCGGTAGGCGGAGTAGTTTTCCTTCACCGTCAGCTTTCTTGAACTGCTCGGTAGCGCGGACAATTTCCCGGAGGGTTTGCAGTTGATCACTCTGCTCGGTGATCATCAGCTTGGAGTAGCCGACAATATCGATGAACAACACGTGCCCGATCTCAAACTTCACATCGGAAGACTTCTCCGGCGCCTTGTCGTTCACTACTTCTCCTGGGAGAGCTTCTGGAAGCGCGGGTCTTTCCGCAGCGGATCCCAGGCTGGGTCGACACGCAGATTGCCAGCGGTGATTCCGTTAGTCGTTTCCAGCAGGTGAGGAAGCGCGGCGATCGCCGCGTCGGTTTCGCCGAAGCGCGCCTGTAATTGCGCTAACACCATTTCAGCAAATGGCTTCGACAAAATGTCGTTCTGATACGCCGTCACTCCGCGCCGAGCCTGGTCGAGCGCCTTTTCTTTTTCGTCAAGGCCGGCATAGGCCAGGGCCAGATAACATGGCAGCGTTCTTGCATCGACCGGCGCATTCGATTCAGGCGATGTTGTCATTGCCGCTATCGCTCGCAAGAAAGTAGCGCGAGCATTGTCCTTTCGCCCGACGAGGTATTGGCAGTTGCCCAGGAATGTAATCGACCTCGGATCGTTAGCGAGGGATGGCGACATTGTTTGCAAGTGGGCGATCGCGACGTCATAGCGTCTTTCGTAGAAGGACTGAAGTAGCCTCGCCAATGCTACGCCGTCATCCTTGGAATCAGCTGGAATCTTGCTCAACTCCACGGCGGATTTATCCAGCGCCCCGTCGTTTTGAAACAGAAAGGCTTTTTGAGCCACCGTTCGGATGTCGGCAGGAGAAATCAGGTCGATACGGTCGAGCGTTTCCTGGGCTTCTTTGAACCGGTGCACACTTGCGAGCAAATCGCTAAGGGTGAGAAGGATGTCGATGTTGCGTGGATCCAGTTGTGCCGCCATCCGATAGTGCTTCTCAGCCTGATCGGTCTGGCCGAGCCGTCGCTCGAGATGCGCCATCTGTTCAAGAACAAGAGAACTGCCGGGCAGTCGTTTGAGTGCTTCCGTATAAGATTGAAGAGCGGCTGGGAAATCGCGCAGTACGCGGTAGCGATAAACTCCCTGGGCCAGCAATGCTTCGCCTAACTCCGGCTGAAGAGCCAAAGCCCGATCCCCTGCTTCTTTTACCGCCGCACCCGAGTTATCGGCCGGATCGATCCCGTTAAAATACAGGTAACTCCGGGTGAGCGCGAGACGCGACCAGGCCAGCGCAAATTTTGGATCGAGTCGGACCGCTTCAGAGTATGCCAGCACTGCCATCTTCGCGTTTTCGGTGTTAAGCGGATTTTCGGAAGCAATTCCGCGGAGGAAGGACTCATACGCGCCGACGTTCTGCGTCGGCTTGTCGGTCACTGCTTTTTGTTCGCTACCGGTTAGCTTCGCATTCAACTGGTCGGCAATCGCGGTCGCCACTTCCCCTTCCACCGCGAATACATCGTCGAGTTTCCGATTGTAACTTTCCGCCCAGAGATGCTCGTCAGTCGCGGCCCGGATCAACTGCACGTTCACGTGCACTGCATTGGCAATTTTCTGCACGCTGCCCTCCAGCAGGTTGGCAACGCCTAACTGCTTCCCGACGTCGCGCAGATTATCAGGCGCGCTTTTGTATTTTTGGGTCGAAGTCCGCGAGATCACTTTCAAGTCCGCGATCTTGGCCAGCCGCGTCAGGATTTCGTCCTGAATACCATCGGCGAAGTAGGCGTTCTCCTTGTCCGAGCTGAGATTTTCAAAAGGAAGCACCGCAATCGTTTTTCCGGAGATCGAGGGTCGAGATCCTGCGAGACTGTCTTGATTAGGAGTCGCAGGAGCTCCGCTCTCCATATGCGACCGAGATCTAGTGAATTGGTAGGCCAATAGAGCTGCGACAACCAAGAGAGCAGCAATCGCCGCAGGAATCACCCACCGATTACCAAATGTCCTTTGCCTCGGCGCCGCCGGAGCTACTTCAGCGGTCCGGAATCGTTCCGGCACGGCGGGATTGCCGGCATCGTCGGTGTAAAGATTCACCGCCGATACGATCACGCCGTGTTTTACCGCGGTCTGACCCAGATCATGAAGATGAGGCTGCCACCTTGGGTAATGTTCCAAATCTTCGGTAACATGTCGCGACAGCAGGATGTGTCCGGCGTCGCCGCAATCCATCACTCGTTGCGCATAATTGATCCCGGCGCCGGCAATGTTTGCCTGCTCGTTTAAATCGGTGACCGCGTTAACCGGTCCGCTGTGAATACCCATGCGCACCCGCAGCTCCGGATGGTTTTTCAATTCGCGGCTGATCTCCAGCGCGCACAGCACCGGTGCTTCCGGACTGCTCCCAAATACCAGCGCTCCACCATCCCCAGTGGGCAGCCGCAACAGTTTGCCTTCAGCTTCCGCAGCGCGGTATTGCTCGGTTCCTCGCACAATCTTTCTGAGCGTTTCCAGCTGGTCGCTTTGCTGGTTAATCAACAACTTCGAATAACCGACAATGTCGATAAACAGGACATGCCCGATCTCGAATTTCACTTCTGCGGATTGTTCAGACGCCATCGACTCCTTACTACCTCAATACCCGCGCTTTAACGAGAGTATTCGCGCCGCCACCGATGCTACCTTGGCCAGATGTCCGAGTCGCATCGCCTTCTCGTAAGGCACAACGTGGCCTTGCTTTAACCCCGATAAAGATACAGAGCGCCGTCAGATCACTGCCACCGAACAATGATTAGTTCACCGCGCAGTCCGGAAAAGAAGGTGGCGATCTTCATTTCGGCGATGCCTGTGACTTCAATAATCGCTCGGGAACTATTTTCTCAGCCAGCGCTTCAAACCGCGGATCGCCGTGCAGTGCTGCGAGCAGCGGATCGAACCGAATCACGCCAATGGAATCGCCATCGCGCTCCCGGTAGGCTTCCTCCAGCCAATGGAGCGCTTCGCTCTTATCTCCCAGGCCCAAAGCAACCAGCGCCAGTGAGTAGGCAGCGGTGTAGCGCTGCCCGCGTAATTGTCGCAATTGCTCGAAAATTTTCTGCGCTTCATCTCTTCGGCCGGCAATTCCATAAATGCGGCCGAGTGCTCCGTGCGGAATAGGATCGTCAGTGAGCGCTGCTGCCTTTTCGTATTGCGCGATTGCTTCGGGAATCTTTCCCTGAAGCTCAAAAGCCAGTCCGTAATCCCGGTGCGCGGGATAGAAACTGCCATCCATCTCGATGGTTTTCCGGAACTGCGCGACCGCCTCCTCCACGCGACCGGCGCGCATGTAAGCGACACCGAGATTGCTGTTGATGATGAGGGAGAGAGGATCGAGCTCGAGGGCGCGCTGCAATTCCGCCACTTCAGCTGCGTGCTGACCCGTAGAGCCGAAGCAGTCCCCGCCAAGCCAGTGATGAGCGGTGGCATCGTTAGGGTTCAACTGAATCGCGCGCTGGTAATTTTTGAGCGCCGCGGGTATATCGAACTCGTAGTTCGCGTTCACCGATGCCAGACCAACGAGTGCTTCGGCCGAGGTGTCGTCGATCGCCAGCGCTTTCTTGGCGAACGCTTCCGCTTGCGGGTAAGACTCGGCCGGAGAAGCGGCATTGTAGGCTGAGAGAAGACTCCAGGCCTGTGCCTCACCGGCATAAGCGGGCGCATAATGAGGATCTTTCGCAATCGCTTCGTTGAAGAAGTCTATCGATTTGCGAAGATCGGCCGCCGTGCGCTTATTCCAAAAGAAGCGGCCCTGCAAATAAAGCTCGTAAGCCTCACCGTTGGCAGTCGGTTTTTGCGACATCGCAGTTTTTTCCGGGCCGCTCAGCTTCGCCTGAAGGGTGTCGGCAATGGTTTTTGCTATCTCGCTCTCAACCGCGAAAATGTCGTTGAGTCTGCGATCAAAAGTGTCCGCCCATAGATGCGCATCGGTTAGGGCATTGATCAGCTGCACATTCACGCGCACCTGATCGTTTGCTTTCTGGACGCTGCCTTCCACGATATGCATGACACCCAGTTGCTTCGCGATCTCGCGCAAATCGGACGGCGCACTTTTGAAACGCTGGGTAGATGTGCGGGAGATCACCTTCAAGTCGGCGACTTTTGCCAGTCGGGTCAGAATTTCATCCTGCACCCCTTCAGCAAAGTAGGCGTTGGCCTTGTCGTCGCTGAGATTGTCAAACGGCAAAACCGCGATCGACTTGGATGATGTGACAGCTGGTGCTCCCAACACGTTAGCATCGTTAGGCTTGCCGATGGAATTTGCCCTGTTCTCGCCTGAAGCGACGGCGAATCGCCAGAGCAGTCCGCCACCGATCGCCAGTAAAAGCGCCAGAATCAGAAGTTCGGTGCCGGTAACACGCTGCGCACCGCGTTCCCCGTGATACCACGCTACCACCAACGTGATGAACAGACCGACGATAAGGATGATGATGACAATACGCATCGTTTCGGCGGGCCAGCCGAAGTGCTGGGCCACGATGTCGATTCCCTGCAGCAATGCGAAGGCGGCGGCGAGATAAGCCAGCGACCACTGCACAATCTTCCGTTGCCTCAGGCGTTAAAGGAATTCGTTCATTTCAGTGGTTGGGGCGCAACCCGACAAACTCAACTCGCATCGTGTGGACGTTGCACCCCTTCGGCGCAGCTAAGAAGTTGGCTTTTCCTCCGTAGCGCTGCCGGTCTCGCCCTGAACCGCAGGGTGGTTAATCTTCACCGCGTTGATCCCGCCTTCAGCAGATCTATTTTTTGCAACAAGGCCTGGAAGCGCGGCTCGCTCCGCACGCTGTCGTAAAGCTGATCCTGGTTCCACCAAAACATCGGATCTTGGTCGTCATAGGCTTTCTCGATCCAATCGAGCGCTTTGCTTTTGTCGCCGAGCCCGAGAAAAACGGTCGCGCGGATGGCCGGTGAGACATAGCGCTGTTTCGAAAGCTCATCCAACTCACGCGAGATCTGCTCGGCCCTGGCGCGATCACCCCCGACGGCGCAGGCATAGCCGAGCGAACCAAAATACCAGGGTAGATCGTCCAGCGTGGTAGCTTTCTGGAATTCCCCCCTTGCGTCAGCCTTGTTTCCTTTCCAGATCAAGCACCAGCCCAATATCGAGTGGGCAAAGGCATTATTCGAATCCAATTCCAATGTCTTCTGGATTTGTGCGATCGCTTCGTCGTAACGCCGCGCCCAGTAAAGGAAAAAGGCGAGATCCGTATTCAGCAAATTATTGAGTGGGTCCAGTTCCAGCGCCTTCTTTTCGGCCGCGATCGCCTGGTCGAACCGGCCCATCTCCGAGAAAGTCCAACCATATTGATCATAAGTCAGAGCCAGGTTCGGATTCAATTCCACCGCACGATCCAGTTCCTTTTCGGAAGCATGCGCGCGCAGTACGCTGAACAAAGCTGTCCCCATGGATAGGTGCGCTTCGGCGAGATCCGGATCGAGCGCCAGCGCCTTCACCGCCAGTTCCTTTTCTCTGGTCCACGCTTCTTTACCCGCCAGGATCTGCCCTCCAGCCCATCCGTAGGTGTCAGCCAGCCCGCAATAAGCCAAAGCAAAGTCAGGATCTACTTGAAGGGCCTGTTCGTAATAGTGGATCGATCTGGTCCAGTCCGCTCGTGTAAACTTGTAAAAATGGTAACGGCCTAACAAGTAAAGACGGTGCGCTTCGGGATTCTCGGTCGGCTTCTTCGCCAGGGCGCGCTCTTCGTCGACACCCAACTGCACCTGCAATGCCTGGACCACGCGCTTGGCCACATCACTTTGCATGGCGAGGATGTCTTTCATGTTGCCATCGTAGGTTTCGGACCAGAGATGAAAGCCATCGGCCACATTGATGAGCTGAGCGGTGACGCGCAGCTTCTCGCCGGCTTTGCGCACGCTGCCTTCCAGCACCGCGTTGACGTGCTATTGCTCGCCGACTTTGCGGAAGATGTCCTGCGCGTTATCGCCTTTGAAAGCAAAAGATGAACTCCGACCGGGCACCCGCAGGCTTTTTACTTTCGTCAGCGCGTTGAGCAGTTCTTCGGTCATGCCGTCGCTCAGATATTCGTCGGTCTTGTCGGCGCTCATGTTCAGGA
>JBJMXE010000133.1:0-17425 GCA_045809745.1 Chthoniobacterales bacterium
CACCCAGGGGGTGCCATCCTGAACAGGTTAATCTGTGAACTCACTACACTGTCATTCTGAGCGCAGCGCAGCGGAGCCGAAGAACCAAGGACCTCTCCTACTTGCGTGACGTATTCCGCATTTGTGAGGTCGGCGCTCCGCCCAGGTCGCGATCCCGGTTCGGTCGGGATGAGATAGCTATGCGTTGGACGACCGCGAGCAGTGAGTGCTGCGAATTACGTGACGTGGGCGCACGTGCGGAATCGGAACTCGTTCCCGCCATGATCCCAGTTGGTTAGGCACCTTGGTCACATACCCGCAGCCGGAGGGTCGAGCCCTGGTTTGGGGGCGTTGCTAAGCACCCACCGCCCTAACGACAACGCGCATGCCATCAGCTTGCACCACCGTTACCGGTGTGTCGGCATCCACGAATTCCCCGTCCGTGATGACATCCACGAGCTGATCGGCGAAGCG
The DNA here is from genome assembly GCA_045809745.1 of Chthoniobacterales bacterium. GTDB lineage: Bacteria > Verrucomicrobiota > Verrucomicrobiia > Chthoniobacterales > UBA10450 > DATFCK01. Next base: position 454 of record JBJMXE010000133.1, read on the forward strand.
CGCTTTACCGCTGGGACGCAGCATCGAAACGGCGATGCCCCGCGCCCCCGGCGTGACGCTCACCGCCCCTGCGAAATGTCGCGGATGCCGGTCCAGGGACGGTCCAGGAGGATTCGAGGTCACCAGCGCGAAACGTCGATACAAGCTGGTTCGCGGTAAATACCGCGCCAGCAGGGAAATCACGATGGTGGCAGCACCGATCGCGATCACGAGATTGATCAGCGGCATCAGCAACATGTTCCCACTCGGCCATAGGCGTTCGCCCGGATATCGGTCGATCATCGCCCACAGAATGGAGCCGAGCATAAGGAACACGCCTAACACCCCGAACACGATGGTCGAGTGAGCGAAAAAAAGAATTTCGATCAGCACCAGAGCTAATCCGAGAACGAAAAGCGCGACGACTTCCCACCCGGCGAGGCCAGCGAGATAATGTCCCAGGAAAAATAGCGCGAAGCAGATGGCCGAAACAACACCGGGGAGACTTGCTCCGGGGATCTTGAACTCGAGGTAGGCGCCGATAATCCCGCCCAACAACAGCAACGGAGCAAGAGCAGTGATCCAGAACGCGGCTCGCTCAAAACCGGTTGGCTCCAGCCTGACGAGTTTGCCTTTCAAATTTGCTTTGGCAGGAAGATCGGTCACCGAATCGGCGATGCCGTCAGCCAGAAGCGGCTTGTCGTTGAATTTTTCGGTGGCCTCCTGCGCATTCAGAGTCAGCAGGCTGCCTTTCGGATGAACAATGCGCTCGCCGATTTTGACCTCCTTCTCCTTGTTCATGAACGCCTCGCCGAGGTCGGGATTATGTCCGTTCCGTGCAGCTGAACCGCGAATCAGAGCCGACCAGTAGGAGATTGTTTTGTCGCGCATGGTCGTCGGCAGATCTTCGCCGGTGGACATCACCGGCGCCGCAGCGCCGATCGCACTGACCGGTGCCATGTAAATGTGCTGAGTAGCAAGAGCGATCAACGCACCGGCCGATCCGGCATTGGAGTTGATGAACGTGTAAGTAGGAATCTTGGTGCGGTTCAGGATGTTTGTAATTTCCTCGGCCGAATCGAGCCGGCCGCCGTAGGTGTTCATGTCAAAGATAATTGCGGCGGCCGGGGCCGTTTCTGCCGTTTTAACTGCGCGGCGAAGAAAGGTCACCAGCGAGGCGGAAATTTCGCCCTGCAACGGCACGATTACCGTGTCTCCCTTGCTCAATACCGGAGTAGTCCGCGCTTCAGCGGAGATTATCTGAAAACCGATCAGAATTGCCGTCGAAAGCCAAAGTTTTTTAGTCATGCTTGGAACCAGCACTACTGCATCGTAAAGTTTGCATCGCTTCTGCCGGCGAACGAGCGAAAAATCCGAATCCGTGGGAACCATTCCGTCACAGACAATCGAGCAGGTGGCCGCCGCCAATGACATCGTGGAGGTGGTAAGCTCGTATTTTCCGCTGAAACGGGCGGGCGCAAATTTCAGAGCGCTGTGTCCTTTTCATCAGGAAAAAACACCCTCATTTCACGTTAACCCGCAGCGCCAGACCTTTCACTGTTTCGGCTGTGGCGTTGGAGGTTCGGTTTTCCGCTTTGTGATGGATTACGAGCATATCGATTTTCCGTCCTCGGTGCGGAAGCTGGCCGCGCGCGTCGGGATTACCATTGTCGAAGAACGCTCATCCAGCGGGGGTGAAGAGGAACGCCAGCACGAGGCGCGCAAGGTTTTGCTCCAGCTGCACGCCGAAGCCGCCGAATGGTTCCATCACAATTTGGTGAAACGGGAAGTGGGTACCCGAGCGCGAGACTACCTGAAGAATCGTGGTATCGACTCGACGAAAGCGAAGAACTGGCAAATCGGGTACGCTCCGGCCGAATGGGATGCATTTCTCAAGTGGGCGCTCGAGCGCGGATATGATCGCCGCCAACTTCTGCTCTCCGGATTAGTGCGGGCGCGCGACGAAGAACGACCCGGCAATGATCTGTATGACCGATTCCGGGACCGGATCATGTTTCCGATCTGCAACGATGTCGGAGAAGTAATCGCGTTCAGCGGCCGTGTCCTCCAGTCGGAGGCCGAGACTGCGAAATATTTGAACTCCCCGGAGACGCCACTTTTCCGGAAAGGCAATGTGCTGTTTGGGCTGCATAAATCGAAACGAGCTCTGATCGACACCGGTTGCGCGATCGTATGCGAAGGCCAGCTCGATTTGATCAGTCTTTTCGAAGCCGGCATCACCAATGTGGTCGCGCCCCAGGGAACAGCGTTTACCGAGAATCAAGCCCGCGTGCTGAAACGATACGTGTCTGAAGTCGTGCTCTGTTTCGATGCTGATGCTGCGGGTCGGAAGGCAGCAGAGCGATCTCTGGAGGCTCTGCTTCAGAACGACCTTGTCGTCCGCGTAGCCGAGATGCCGGCCGGAGAAGATCCGGATTCGCTCGTCCGAAAGAACGGGAAAGAAGACTTCCAGCAGCGGGTGGCGCAAGCCCAAGATTTCTTCGATTTTTGGATCGAACGCGAAGCTGCGGCCACGAATCTGGATTCGCTCACTTCAAAAATGGAGCTGGCCCGCAGTCTGGCCCAAACCGTCAGCCATGTTCACGATCCGATGCTGCGCGGCGAAGTTCTGCGCAAGGTGACGGCACGATTGGGGGTTTCCACGCAGGACTTCGAGAGCCTGTTGCCGAGGCAGGAAAGGCGCGGCGCATCGCAAGCCGCGGCGCGATCGTCGCCGCCCACGCCTGCTCCACGGCACGATATGGCTATGCTCTGTCTGTTCGCGTTGAGAGATGAAAGCGCCCGCAAGTTCCTGCTGGAGGAGAATTGGCACGAAGTGCTGGCGCAGACCCCGAATTCCCGGTTCCTGGTGCGTATTCTGGAAGCGGACATTCGGCCGGAAGATCCGGCTTCCCTCAGTGCATTCATGGCCTCTCTGCCACCAGCCGAGGAATCCATGGTAGCTGCCTGGCTGATCCAGAAGCTACCCGCCAACGCGACAGCGGTGGCAGAAGAGTGGTGGCGGGGCATTCGCCAGGCGGCGCTTCGGCGGCAGCTTGAGGCAGCCGAAAGCAAAATGAAGCTGCCTCAACTGAGTACCGGAGAAGTAGTAACACTCCAGAAACAAATTCTTGACCTGCGGGACCAGCTCCACGAAGTTTCTCAGTTTTCGCCTGTCCCGGCACAATGATAGCTATTCTGTCGTTAACCCAGGGCAGTGTCGAACGTCGCCACTCACCTTAACCGCGTAACCTTTGGCCAGGCAGTCGAAACGAAGGAGAGCCGACCGATCGCCGGCCAAACCGGCATCAGCCAGGCGTCTTGAGAAGCGCCCGGGCAAAAATTCTTCCATGAGCCGCTCTCGCCTAAAATCGAAAATCACTGCCTTCAAATCGAAGCCAGTCACCTCGTTAGTCAAAACCCGGCGCCATCCCGCTCCCGGTAAAATTGCGGAGAAGAACGGATCTCCGGTTCCACCATTGTCGGCATCAGAAGACGAATTGCAGTTGCGGATTCGTGAGCTGATCAAGCTCGCCAAAGAACAAGGTTACCTCACCTTCGATGATCTGAACGAAGCGTTGCCGGACGCAATGACCGACGCCGATGATCTCGACGCCATTCTCACGCGGCTGCGGCGGATGGAGATCGACATCATCGAAGCGTCTGAAGTCGACCGGTTCAAAGATGGCAAAAAGGAAGGCGAAGAAGACGAAGAAGAGAAGCCCGAGACCAAGCTCGATATTTTGGACGACCCGGTCCGAATGTATCTCAAGCAGATGGGTCAGGTCCCGCTTCTGACTCGCGAGCAGGAGGTGGAGATTTCCAAGCGAATCGAAGAGGCCGAGAACATGGTGCAGAAGACCATCAACCGGTTCGGCTTTATCGCCCGCGCTCACCTTGAGCTGGCTCAGAAACTTTCCGAAGGCCGCGAACGTTTTGACCGCGTCATTCTGGATAAGAAAATTGAGAGCCGGGAGCGCTACATGAAAATGCTGCCCCGTTTGTGTAAGCAGGTTGAGCAGATGAGTGAGGCTATCGGGGGACAGTATGCGCACATCGCTCGCAACGGCGCCCGGAAGGACGCCAAGCGGTTAAAAGCTTTCGACAAATCAGTCGCCTCCTTGCAGCGTTTGTATCCGAGATTTTACTTCAAACAAAAAGTGACCGAAGAATTCGTTCACCTGGCGGACGAGCATTTTCGCGCGCTCGCCGCATTGCGAGACGACACCGCAAAACGTTCAAAGTCCGACCCGCCCGCCGCGACGAAGATGCACGAGATCGAAACGACGCTCTGGCTAACGGCGGACGATTACGTGACGCAATACCAGGAGTTGAAGAACTGGTTGCGAAAAGCGCTGCGAGCCAAAACCGAGATGGTTGAGGCGAACCTTCGGCTGGTGATTTCGATCGCCAAAAAATACACCAATCGCGGTTTGTCTTTTCTCGATCTGATCCAGGAAGGCAACATGGGCCTGATGAAGGCGGTTGAGAAATTCGAGTATCGCCGCGGCTATAAATTTTCGACCTATGCTACGTGGTGGATTCGGCAGGCGATCACCCGGTCCATTGCCGATCAGGCGCGCACCATCCGGATCCCGGTGCACATGATCGAGACGATCAACAAGTTGATGCGAGTGCAGAAGCAGCTCGTTCAGGAGTATGGGCGGGAGCCGACTCCGGAAGAGGTGGCCGAGGAGATTCTGCTGCCGGTGGATCGGGTTCGCGCGGTGCTCAAAATGGCTCAGCAGCCGATCTCGTTGCAGTCGCCGGTAGGGGAAAGTGAGGAGACGAACTTCGGTGATTTCATCGAGGATAAAGGGGCGGAAAATCCGAGCGACATGACGGCCATCGTGCTCCTGAAGGAAAAGATTAAAGACGTTTTGGAGACCCTTACCGAACGGGAGCGGCAGGTTCTGGAACAGCGGTTCGGTCTGGTGGACGGTTACAGCCGCACGCTCGAGGAGGTAGGACGGCAGTTTAGGGTAACTCGAGAGCGCATCCGGCAGATCGAAGCCAAGGCCTTACGTAAGATGCGGCATCCGACCAGGATCCGACAACTCGAAGGCTTCCTGGAAGCAGCCGAAACATAGCTGTTGGCGGCCTTCCGGTGCCGCAACTTTCATCCCGGTATTGAGTTAAATTATCGGAGAAATGAAACGCGTAGACGACGAGAAATTATGGGACTTGCTTGCCCAGGCCGAAGCGCCTGGGGTTTCGCCCTTTTTTGCCCGAAACGTGTTGCGCACCATTCGTGAGCGGCCGGTTTGGACTCGCTCAGTAACCGGGTGGTTTCGCCTGAGGCTGTTAGTCCCGGCTGCGACGGTGGCCGTGGCAGTGATGGTTGCAGTGTTCGTTGGCCGGCTTCCGGCTACGCCCGATGTCGCCACGACGAACGATTCTGATCCAGTAGCCCAGATCGATCCCCAGGATTACGACGTTGTCGCGGATCTGGATGAACTGGTAGCTTCTGACGAAAACGCACTGTGGGACGACAATTCTTCCTTATAGCAGCCCTCCTGATTCTTCTGTCGGACCTCGCCCTCGCTCAGGGACGGGGCGGACGACGAGGCGTGGGACTGGCCCGGCCTAACGAGTTCCACAGCCCCGGCGCCGGAGCAATGCACGTTGCTCCGGAGGATCGACAGGTGTTTCGTCGAAACGCCGAGCGCTGGCTACACATGGACGCGCAACAACAGCAGGTCCTGCGAGAACGCGAACAACTTCGACAGCAGCAGATCCGATCGGAAGTCGACACTGCCATCCGACAGTCCGGCCTTCACCTCGATCAAAATGGCCGCGCTGAATTTGAAATGCGTTACCGGCAGGAACGACGGCGCTTGGAGCACGAGTTGCGTCAGGAATTCGATAGTCGCCGGCAACAGGAGCTACCGGAGCTAAACGACCGACTGAAGAAAGAATTTCAGACGCGGCCGGGGAACAGTTCACCCTCAGGTTCCGCTTCCCCTGGAAGGTAACGGCGCACGGGGCGCCCACCCGGCATTTACTAGCCTTTCTCTACCAGCGGCCTGTCCACAAATTGCAAATGCCGCGCGGGTTTTCCGCGCGGCATTCCACTAAACAACTAACCACTGCCGATGAACCACCGGCTGCTGTCTAGCCGTTACCGGTGCCCGTAATAGATTCGGTGACCGTTACGCCAGTAGTAAGGCCGGTGAACAACTCTGACGTAGCTCGTCCCGTAGTATCCGTAGGGATAGTACGCGGGGACCGCATACGGATAGGGATACCCGTAGCCATAACCATAGGGATAGCCACCATAGAATCCAACTCCAACCGGGAACCCGATGCCGATTCCGACACTAACGCCAGCTTGAGCCTGCGAAGCGCCAGCAATCGAAAACCCGATCACAACTAGAGCAATCAAAAACAGTTTCTTCATTTCAATACCTCTCTGGTCATTGAACCGAGCCGCGTCGGCAAAGTTTCTTCGAAATTATCAGGTTTACTAATTCCAGCGACCCCCACTTTCGTAGGAGCTGGCTAGAATGCGGCGTTGTATCGCGGGTAACCCGTCGCGAGCACGTCTCCGCCGATTCTGGAGAATTCCACTCGCTCGATTCGTGCCGCTTCCGCCGTGCTGCCGCAGCCCCTGGCCGCGAACGCTACGATTGGACCCCCGGTCAGAAGCGGCGCCACGTAGACCTGCACCTTGTCGATGAGCTCGCGGTCGAGCGCTTCGCCAAGAACTTCTCCACCACCCTCGATCAGCACGCTGGTGATTTCGCGCCTGCCGAGATCGGCCAATACTGAACTCAGGGATTTGTTCCGGAAAACCAGCGTCCGGTCGCGGAACCGGTCGGTGAACAATTTTGCAGCCCGGGGCAACTTACCGCTTCGAGACACCACTACACGAAACGGCTGCTTCGATCCGGCCACAGCTCGGACGGTTAGATTCGGATCATCTTGCCGGAGCGTTTCCGCGCCGATTAGTATCGCGTCGACTCGCGACCGCAGAATGTGGGCGTGCCGGCGAGCCGCTGCACTGGTTAGCCAGCGCGATTCTTCCGGCCGCCGGCTGAGCCGGCCGTCCAGGCCCATTCCGCATTTGGCGATGACGAACGGCCGCCCGGTGGTGATCCATTTGTTGAAGTGCTCGTTCAGTTGCGCTGCTTCGTGCGCCAGCACCCCGCTCCGAACATTCACGCCCGCGTTCTTTAAAAGCTCGATGCCGCGGCCGTTATGCCGGGGATTCACGTCGATTGTGCCAACGACCACGTTTCTGATTCCCGCTTGGGTGATCGCATCAGTGCAGCGGCCCGTTCGGCCAGTGGTAGAGCACGGTTCGAGCGTCACGAATAACGTCGCGTCAGCGCTCAATTTCTGACGGTTGCGGCGCAGGCACTCGACCTCGGCGTGCGGCATGCCGACCCCCCGATGGTGTCCCCGCGCGACAATCCGCGCGCCAACGACCAGGACTGCTCCAACGGCAGGGTTCGGGCTGGTCCTGCCAAGGCCTTTCCCGGCTTCCCGTAATGCGGCCCGCATGAAAGTTTCGTCGTCTTCGGCGGCTTGCACTTTGTTGAAGCAATAGCCCAGTCCGCGGTTTTCAGCAAAGGCACAGACCGGGTGTTCCGGAAGTGCGCTTAAGTGTCACACTGGTCGCCGGGTGATCACGGCGACAAGTGTGACAAATCAACTCACTGTGTCGCGATCAATTTAAGTCAAAGACTGGTCACAAAACATTCTACTTGAGCTGTTTACCTGCCGACAACGTTCGGCTTCATTTCGCTGGCATACGCGCAGCTAAAGATGAATTCACCGAATTTTTCAACAGAAAGGAAACAAACTATGAGCTTAATTCGATATCAAACCCCAGAGAGCCTCGCCTGGCCCACAATGGGCCGGTTGAGCAACCTTCGCGACGAACTCGACAGCTTGTTTGAGCTGCCGTTCCTGTCGAACATTGCTAACCAGACGCAGCTTTTCAGCGGCTGGACGCCCGCGCTCGACTTATATCAGAGCAACGACAACGTGGTCGCCGTGGTCGAGCTGCCCGGCATGCGCAAGGAGGACATCGAGATCTCGCTGCACGAAGGAATGCTGACCATCAGCGGCGAACGCAAGCACGAAACCGGCGAAAACGAGAAGGCTGAGCGGAGCGAACGTTATGTCGGAAAGTTCCGTCGCAGCATCTCACTGCCCACTCGAGTCGATGCCTCCAAAGTGAGCGCAACTTACAAGGACGGTATTTTGACCGTGACCTTGCCGAAGGCGGAGGAAGCAAAGCCGAAAAAAATTCAGGTTAATATCGCCTAACAACTGTGGAGAAAGGAACCAATCACATGAACACGACAGTTCGTGAAAACCGCAATGGACACACCTCGCAACGCGAACAGTTTGTCGCACCGGCCTCCAGCGTAATGGAAGACGGGGAGGGCTACACGCTCAGGGTTGAGATGCCCGGAGTGAATAAGGAAGGACTTGAGATTGCAGTCGAGAATAACGAGCTGACAATTCTCGGGCGTCGATCTCTTCCGGCAGTTGAAGGAACGGTAATTCATCGCGAATCCCGGACCAACAGCTTCCGTCGGACATTTGAGCTGGATCCCTCGATCGATACCGGAAAGATTTCCGCGAAGATCGATCAGGGAGTGGTGACGCTTGTTCTGCCGAAGGCTGAGCAGGTGAAACCGCGCAAAATTATCGTCGGGTAAGCAAGCAGTTCTTCCCGCTACAGATGGCCGCACCGAAAGGTGCGGCCTTTTTGCTTGGCAACATACCAAGGCGGAAGAACGCCGAATTCCAGACGGAGAAGGGTACAAGTATTTGGGTACCATGCCCCGACCAGGTGGATCGGGCGCTCCGTCGCGTGATGCCAAGCTAAGCGCGAAGCGCCAAGAATAAACGTCCAAACATTTCGGCCCTGACAGATTTAGGAGCGCCGGGCGAAGCGGCCCAAGCTCGCACTTTGGAGTTCTCGGGACCCCGGCTCATTGAATTTCGTGTTCGTAGCGCGGAAAATTAGTCTTGCACACCCCGTGTGTTCAGCTGAACATGTTTGTTTACGCCCTCAAACTCCAATCGAAAGGAAAGCAATGACCCAGTCTGTCTCGGTTAGGCCACCCTCCCTAAACGGCACTAGTTCCGCCACGAAACCCCAAGCCGATGGCAATGGCACCAGCGCCAGGAAAGGGAAAAATGTTTTTCCCTTGGCTAAAGGTGCTTCGCCGATTTACCTAGATAACCCCACTATGGCCATCAAACCCGACAGCACCAAAGATGGCGCCGACAAAGTAACCGCGGCGCGCAATAAGAACCTCGATCTCGCCATCCAGCAGATCGCGAAAGATTATGGGGACGGGGCCATTATGCGGTTGGGCGACGATCACATCGTCGATATCGATGTTATCCCGACCGGAAACATTCTGATTGACCGCGCTTTGGGCGTTGGAGGATTTCCGCGTGGGCGCGTTGTTGAAATCTACGGTCCTGAATCTTCAGGCAAAACGACCCTGACACTGACGGTGATTGCGCAGGCTCAGAAGCGCGGCGGTTTGGCGGCATTTATCGATGTCGAGCATGCTCTCGACCCACAGTACGCCAAGAAACTAGGCGTGAACCTCGACGATCTACTGGTCTCACAGCCCAGCTCGGGCGAGGAAGCGTTGCGTATTTGCGAGACTCTCGTTCGCTCCAATGCGCTGGACGTCATCGTCCTCGATTCCGTCGCCGCGCTTGTCACCAGGGCCGAACTGGAAGGCGAGATTGGCGATACTACGGTGGGAGCACAAGCACGCTTGATGAGCGCGGCCCTGCGAAAACTCACTTCACTGATTTCGAAAGCCCGAACGTGCTGCATTTTTACCAATCAAATCCGTGAGAAAATCGGTGTCATGTTCGGTAATCCGGAGACAACTCCGGGCGGTAAAGCCCTAAAGTTTTACGCCAGTGTGCGAGTCGATATCCGACGAATTGGAGCCATTAAGCAGACGGATGGAGTGGTCACTGGCAACCGGACGAGGGTTAAGATCGTCAAGAACAAGGTGGCGCCGCCGTTCACCGAGGCCGAGTTCGACATCATGTATAACGAGGGGATTTCGTCCACCGGTGCATTGCTCGATTTGGCCCTCGAGAAACAAATCATCGAAAAACGCGGGTCCTGGCTGAACTACCGTGGCACTCAGTTGGCGCAGGGGCGAGATGCGGCCAAGGATGCGCTCAAGAACGACCTGAAATTGTACGAAGAGATCGAGACGGCGGTGAAGGCCAAGCTGGACGAAGAAAAAGACTAACCGTAGAAGACCGGACATGGTCAGCCGCCGCGGCGCGTTGTTTCTGACGATTCTTCTATCGGCGGGAGCGCTGGTCATTTCTTCGATCGCGGGGCAACCCGCGACGCGAAAACAGGCGACGCCGGCCAATCGGCCGCGGCTGATCAGCGGCCTCGGGGCGGTGCATCATCGCGTCTCAACGACAAATGCGCAGGCCCAAAAGTTCTTCGATCAAGGCCTGGCGCTGATCTACGGATTTAATCACGAAGCCGCCCGCCGCTGCTTCGAATACGCAGCCGAATTGGATCCCAAGTTGGCCATGGCGTGGTGGGGCGTGGCGTTATCGTTAGGGACAAACATCAATCTGCCGGTTGAACCCGAAGCCGAGACGGCGGCTTACAACGCGGTTCAGCGTGCGCTGCAATTGCAGGAGAACGGATCGGAAGCCGAAAAGGGTTACATCAATGCGCTGGCATTTCGGTATTCGAAAGATCAAAAACCGGATCTTGCCCAGCTGGAGGCGGCCTACCGAGGCGCCATGGCCAAACTGGTGCAGCACTATCCCGACGATCTGGACGCGACAAGCTTGTACGCCGAGAGCATCATGAACTTGCACCCGTGGAAGCTCTGGACGCACGACGGAAGGCCTAACGAAGGCACTGAGGAAATTCTGACCGTGCTGGAGTCGGTCCTCCAACGTGATCCGAATCATCTCGGCGCGAATCACTATTATATTCATGCGGTGGAAGCGTCTCCGCATCCGGAGCGGGCGCTGGCCAGCGCGGTCCGCCTACAGACACTGGCTCCGGCTTCCGGTCACCTGGTGCACATGCCATCGCACATCTTTGCCCGAACCGGCGATTTTACCGGCGCCGCCCAGGCTAACGAGCGCGCCGCTGCCGCTGATGAGAGATTTGTGCGCGACACCGGCGAATCCGGCGTTTATCCGGTGATGTATTACGGGCATAACCTCCAGTTCCTTGTCTATGCCTACTCGATGCAGGGGAACTTTCCCGCGGCCAAAAAAGCTGCCGACAAACTGGTCGCCCACGTGCTGCCGAATCTGAAGGGCATGCCGATGCTCGAGGGCTTCGTAGCCGCGCCCATATTTGTGCTGGTGGCGTTCGAACGCTGGCCGGATATCCTCGGCCTGGCAGCGCCGGATCGCTCGTTAACTTATGCCACGGCACAGTGGCATTTCGGCCGTGCCATGGCGTTTGCCCTTACCGGTAAAAAACCAGAGGCCGAGGCAGAGTCGAAGCTATTTTCTGCTGATTTGGCCAGAATACCGCCGGACGCGCAATTCGACCCGCTGAATTCACTGGCCGACGTAGCCCGTGTTCAGGAAAATCTGCTGGCTGCGGCGATCATACGGACCCGCGGAAAGGACACCGCTAATGGTGACCGAGACGAAGATGAAGCGATCCAGGCTTTGCAGCGTGCCACTGCCGCTGAAGACAATCTAAACTACACCGAGCCGCCGAGTTGGTATCCCCCAGTTCGTCTAATCCTCGGAAGATTGCTTTTGCAACGCGGCAAGCCCGTGGACGCCGAAAAGGTGTTTCGTACAGCATTGGAGAAAACTCCGCGGTATCAGGCGGCACTAATTGGTTTGCGCGACAGCCTCACCGCTCAACAGCGCACTTACGAGGCCGGTTTGATTGGCGAACAGCTCAACGCGTTATCAACACCAAAAACTATTTCCCCGTTAAAGAAGCGTTAGCCGAAACTTACCGCTTTTCGCCCTCCCTCGTTACGAACTGTTTCGTGCCGATGCGGTATAAGTACATCCAGAGCTAGGCTGCCGATTCGGGGCCGGTCATTCGACTTGCGCCGTTACCGTTTGCAGGATTTTCGTTTCGCGCCGTTGCAACAGTTGTCCCATCGGGGCAAGCAGCATCCGGTAAACGATTCCGACCAAAACCAGCAGCACCATCGACAGCAACAGATTGAGCGGCACAGCAGCCGGCATTCCGGCCGATCGACAGGCGAGGTCCAGCAAGGGTGCGGCGACGATGGGAAGCAGCGCCACCGGGAAGAGAAATTGGCACAGAATCATCAACACGGCCGTTCCCGGCGGAATCTTGGTCGGTTTTAAGGACGCAGGCTGTATTCGGTAGGGAACAAGGATGGAAAGAAGATTGCCGAACATACAGGCAACAGTCGCCATCGTGGCGATCTGAAAGAGACCAGCGATTGCGGTGAGGACCGGCAAGTGCAGCCAAAACGTGACCAGCACCAGTAACAGGAACCCTGAAGACATGATCACCGGAAAGATTGCGATATTTTTGCCGAGCAGAATCATGGCTCGATTTGCCGGAGACATAACGAAAGTGCCAAACCCATCGCGATCGAATCCGAACAGATTGCCTAACTGTTGAAACAGCACAAAAAACGAGAACATGGTGGCGCTGAGGGCGACGAAAGGCTTGAAAGTCTCGGGAATCCTGCTCGATGTGCGGAATAAAACTGAGGCGCCGACAATCACCGTTACCAGGAAAGACATGAACCAGGCCATTTTCACCTCCGGCGCGCGAAGCATCGCTCTGAGTGAGCCGAGAGCCACTGCGCTGGCCTCGTCTGCTAACCCCGGCAGCCGGATTTCCAGAAGATTGCGGCCAGCTCGACCTGATTTGCGCGATAGGCCCGCCGCCGCGGGTTGGATATGCTCATGGTTGTTTGAATAGTAATATGACAGCGTGCTTCGGTAGGCCCGACGAAGGCCGATCGCGCCGATAACTGCACAACCGAGGGTGCCGAATGATGCGGGCCATGGGTCATTTGCGGCGAGCGACCGGGCACCGAGAGAAACCCAAAGTGGCGGAATGAACTTTTGCCAGGATTCAACGGTTTGCAGCTTGCCCCGAAGAATTCGTGCGTTCGTAGAGCGTCCGCCGAATACATTGAAGTAAAGGTTCGGTCCCTGCGAGAACAGAACGAACACCAACGTCAAAAACACAATGACACTGCGTTTCCGCCGCGGGTTATTCATCAAAGTGGCGAGCCAGCCGCGAAGGCAGTAGGTCCAGGCGGTGATCATGAAAACCATGCTCAACGACAGCGGCACAAGCAGCAGCATCATCGGCCCGCGGGCGATTGTTAGGCCGACACTTAAACCGATGGCCGCCGGAACCGCGATGATCAGGCTGAACGCGAAATGAGACGCGATGTAGTTGATGACAAAAATTTGTCGCAGTCTCACCGGCAGATGCATCAGCCGCTGGAGATCGATTGTTTCAGACCGCTGCAGTTCGACCAGCAACCCGATCGTCCAGAAGAACACGAACGCCAGGACAAGGAAGAGCCAGATCAGCATTATCGCGGTTGGGGAGGCGTCTTTCAGGCCGACCGCTCCGCCAATAAAGGCGCCAACAAAAGAGATCGCCCCCATCGCACAGGCAACCACCGCTATCACGAACGAGATGGCACCTTGCAGTCCGTATTTACTGCGTGACCACTGGTTCCGGGTGAGTTGCCACCGCAATACCAGAACGGTTTTGAGTTGATTCCAGTTCAACCTTAGAGCCAGCTCAGTTTATGGTGTTCTCCTTCGTCCCCAACGATCGAAAGAAATTTATCTTCCAGCGTGCCCTCCCGTCTCAGCTCCTCCATTTTGCCCTGATGGACCAACCGACCGCGCGCAATGATGCCCACGTCGGTGCAGAGTTTCTCTACGATCTCCAGCACATGCGATGTTAGAAAAATCGTTGTACCACGTTTTACGAATTGCTTGAGCGTGTCACGGAGGGTGCGTGAAGCCACTGCATCAACGCCTTCGAAGGGTTCGTCGAGGAAGAGCAGATTAGGGTTTGGAATGAGCGCGGCGGCCAGAGCCAATTTTTTTTTCATCCCGTGCGAAAATTCGAGGGTCAGTTTTTTCTCGTCCCGATCCAGCTCCATAATTGCGAGCAATTCATCGCAGCGCTCTCGTACAATCTCCGGCGGCAATGAATACATCCTTCCGACAAAAGTCAGATATTCGCGGGCACTGAGGTTATCAAACAGCGCCAGGTTTTCGAGGACGGCGCCAACGTGGCGTTTTGCTTCCAATGCCCGGTCTGGATCAGACACATCCTGATCGAGGATGCGAATGTTTCCGGCCGTAGGCGCGAGCAGCCCGGTCAGCATCTTGATCGTTGTCGATTTTCCAGCTCCGTTTGGCCCGAGGAATCCGTAGAAACACCCAGCTTCGATGCGCAAATTGAGCTGATCGACTGCCCGAAACGCGCCGAAATCCCGGGTGAGGTTGAAAGTTTCAATAGCAGCGCTCATCGAATCGAATTCTAGTAGGGTAATGGCGATAACTTCAGCGAAAATTCGACAAAGTTTCCTCGATTTCTTCAAGTCGAAGGCGCACACCATTGTGCCGTCTTCATCGCTGCTGCCTGATTCGCCTAACCTTTTATTCACCAACGCCGGCATGAATCAGTTCGTGCCGATCTTCCTCGGGCAGCAAAAGCCAGTGTGGAATCCACCCCGCACGGCAGATACTCAGAAATGCATTCGCGCCGGCGGAAAGCACAATGATCTCGAAGATGTGGGCCTCGACACGTATCACCACACCTTTTTCGAGATGCTCGGGAACTGGAGCTTCGGCGATTACTTCAAAAAAGAAGCGATCGAATGGGCGTGGGAACTGGTAGTCGAAGACTGGGGATTCCCGGCTCAACGCCTTTACGCCACGGTTTATAAACCGGGGCCTGGTGAGCCGAGCAACTTCGATCAGGAAGCGCACGACCATTGGGAGCGACTATTTCGGGAAGCCGATCTCGACCCCAAGGTGCACATCGTTAACGGAAACAAGGCGGACAATTTCTGGATGATGGGAGACACCGGTCCGTGCGGCCCCTGTTCCGAGCTGCACGTTGATTTGACTCCGGATGGCGATACTCGGGGATCGCTGGTCAACATGGGCGATGCCCGCTGCATCGAAATCTGGAATTTGGTGTTCATCCAGTTCAACGCCAACCCGGACGGAACATTTACGCCGCTTCCTCAGCGACACGTCGATACCGGAATGGGTTTCGAACGCGCAACCGCCATTATTCAGGGTACAAAAAATTTCACCGATTTTTCAGGCATCATTTCGAATTACGAGACCGATGTGTTTCGCCCGATCTTTGACGAGATCGAAAAGCTGAGCGGCAAAAAGTACACCAGCACGCTCCCGGCTCATCCTTCTCAACCCTCAACGCTCAACGCTCAACTTTCCGCGGATGTCGCCTTTCGAGTGATCGCCGATCACATCCGCACGCTCTCTTTCGCGATTGCTGACGGAATAACGCCGTCAAATGAAGGCCGCGGTTACGTTTTGCGCCGCATTTTGCGCCGAGCAGTGCGATATGGCCGCACGTTAGGCTTCCACGAGCCGTTTTTTTACAAGCTAGTGGAGGTGGTGACTCAAACAATGGGTGATGTCTTTCCGGAACTCCGAACCAAACAGTCGCGGGTTGTGGAGACGATCAAACGTGAGGAGGAAGGCTTTAACCGCACGTTGGATAAGGGCATCGAACTGTTCGATCGCGAGGTGAGTCGTTTCGCGAGTAACGTATCAGGGAGCTTTGCGTTCAAACTTTACGACACCTACGGCTTTCCGCTCGACTTAACTGAGCTGATGGCGAGGGAGCGCGGCCTGACTGTGGATGTCGGCGACTTCGAAACGTTAATGAATGAACAACGCGCTCGGGCGCGGAAGGCGCAGAAGAAAGAAACCATTAGCATCGAAGATCAAGATCTTGAAGGAACTACTACTACGTTTCTCGGGTATGATTTTCTCGAGACCGAGGCAGTTGCAGAGCGCGTTGCCGCAGCCGCTGATTCTGACGAAATAACCGTCGTTCTTGATCGAACCACATGTTACGCCGAAATGGGTGGCCAGGTGGGTGACCACGGAATGCTTCACGTTCCAGGGCATGACCGCACTGAAATCGGCCAGCTCCGTGTTCGAGATACGCAAAAACGTGGGAACGCTTTCATTCATCGCGCGCGTTTGATTGATGGACGTGCCCCTGAGCCCGGGGAGGGGGTCCGGGTATCTGTTGATGTCGATCGCCGCCAGGCTATTCAGCGCCACCACACCGTGACCCATCTTCTGCACTGGGGCCTGCACCAACTCGTTAGCCGCGAAGCGACGCAGAAAGGCAGCTATGTCGGCCCCGACAAGTTGACCTTCGACTTTTCCAGCGCCGCTCTCACCAAGGAACAGGTGCGCGCGGTGGAAAAACTGGTGAACGAAAAAATCTCTGAAAACGCACTAGTCTCGTGGACCGAGATACCCTACGCGGAGGCGAAGCAACGCAGCGATATCCAGCAGTTCTTCGGAGATAAATACGGCGGCACAGTGCGAGTGGTGCAGATCGGAGGAGAACCGACGGCCTTAAACGGCTATTCGATGGAATTGTGTGGCGGCACTCATGTTCGCGCGACCGGAGAGATCGAGTGGTTTCACATTGTGAAAGAGGAGGCAATCGCGGCTGGTATCCGACGTGTCGAAGCGGTTGCCGGGTCTGCGGTTCGTGATTGGGCTCGAGCAGAAGCGAACAAACAGCAGGAGAAGTTGGATACACTGCGTCGCAAGAAACCAGATACAAATGATCTGCCAAACTTCGATTCAGTGGCACCGCCGAGCCAAATGCTCGAGCAAATTCAAGCTCGCGCAGCGTATCTCGACAAAACGGATGCCGACATTCGCGATTGGGAGAAGGGCGAGTCGAAAGCGGCGGAAGCAGATCTTCAAAGCCGCGCCGCGAGAATTGCACATG
>JBJMXE010000134.1:0-26778 GCA_045809745.1 Chthoniobacterales bacterium
CGCCGACCTGCCGTGTTACCTCAATCATCTTGTCATCATCGATCGCGATTGCGCCGCCGCCGGACTCGCGCAAAATCCGGAGCATTAGAAAATCGGCGACCGCTTTCGGCACTCGCAATCCCGAAGCGAGGGTATGAGCGTTGGGGAATTCGGTGGCACTTGTTTTGTTAGCCTCGAATGCCCGCACAATCGGCGCGCAACCACTGGCTTGGATGGAAAACATACGCGGGCGTTTCGATCCGATCCATCCCATTGCCTCCATCTCATCGAACGCTTTCCACATTCCGATGAGGCCGGTGCCGCCGCCCGTTGGATAAAGGATCATGTCAGGCAACTGCCAGTGCATTTGCTCGGCCAGTTCGTAGCCCAGCGTTTTCTTCCCCTCGAGACGATAAGGCTCCTTCAGAGTGGACATCTCGAACCAGCCTTCATCCGATTTGCGCCGGCCGATCTCCGCTCCGCAGTCAGTGATGAGTCCGTCGATTAACATCACATGCGCTCCGAACTCGCGGCACTCGATGATGTTTGCCTTTGGCGTGTCCCGGGGCATGAACACAAACGCTTCGAGCCCGGCGCGGGCGGCATAGGCCGCCATGGCGCCACCGGCGTTGCCTGCGCTGGGCACGGCGAGCTTGGTGGCTCCGAGATGTTTGGCCATCGAGACCGCCGCCGACATTCCGCGGGCTTTGAAGCTCTGGGTTGGATTTACCGATTCGTCTTTGACGTAAAGATTATCGAACCCAAGTTGTCGGCCTAACCGTTCCGTCCGGAGCAGAGGAGTGCCGCCTTCACCTAACGATACCGGTTCGATTGCGGTCGGTAATGGCAGTACTTCACGATAACGCCACATCGATCGGTCGCTCCGGGTCCTGAGAGATTCGCGAGTCCATATCCGTGCGACTTCCTGCAGGGCGTAGGTAGCCAGCAGTGGGCTGTTACATTTCGGGCAAAGATTTTGCAGCAGAGCCCAATCGTATTTCAGCTCGCAGCGTGAGCAGGTGAGATGAGTCAGGAACATTTTGGAAGGAGGACCAAATTTCAACACAGAAGAGCAAAGAGCAAAGAGCAAAGGGCGAAGGGCGCGCGAGATCAGAGAGCAGAGGAAGACTAAGCGGAGAGGACAGAGGACGGAGGGCAATGAACAGAGAGCAGAGGGCAAAGGCAGGGCCAAAGCCGATTGAGATGGCTGAGATGATCGGAAGCATGATCCCGCTGAATCAGGGCTGACGACGGTTGTAATCGCCGGTGTTCTATTTTAGACACGGGGATTCCCGGCAGGGGAACTGAACACTCTTCATTGTGACAAAACGCTCCGCACGTCGTTGGTACCAGCCTGCTCTCACGACCCAGATCATGATCGGTTTGGTGGTGGGTGTGATTGTCGGCTGGATACGGCCCGATTGGGGAAGCAAACTTTTCTTCCTCAGGGACATCTTCCTCAACCTGATCAAATCGATCATCGCCCCACTGGTCTTTTCGACAATCGTGGTCGGGATCGCCGGAGCCGGCGCCCTCCGAAATGTCGGCCGGATGGGAGCCAAGGCGCTGATTTATTTCGAGATCGTTACCACGGCTGCGTTATTCATCGGCCTGGCCGTGGTAAATCTTGTTAGGCCAGGTGCGGGAGTGATTTTGGCCTCCACCAACGCCGACGTGATCAAAACGATTGGGCAAACTCATCCGAAGACGCTGATCGAGACACTGGTTCACGCATTTCCGTCCAGCGTGATCGAAGCAATGGTACACGGGGACGTTCTCCAGATTGTGGCGTTCTCGGTCCTGTTTGCTGTTGCGGTTTCAGCGGTTGGCGAAAAGGGAGCCCCGATTATCCGCGCAATGGAGAGCCTGTCGCAGGTGATGTTCAAATTCACAAATTACGTGATGATGTTTGCTCCCGTAGGGGTTGGAGCGGCGATGGCTCACGCTGTCGGAACCCAAGGATTGGGCGTCCTGCTCAACCTGGGGAAGCTGATCCTGACCCTCTACCTGGCCTTGTTCATCTTCATCTGTCTCGCTTTTGGACTCGTTATGTGGTTAGCCCGCATTCCGGTGCGGCAATTTGTTCGAGCGGTGCGGGAGCCGGCGGCCCTGGCATTTGCCACCACCAGCAGTGAGTCAGCATTGCCGCGAGCGATGGAGAAGATGGAGGAATTCGGCGTCCCACGACATATCGTCGGCTTCGTGATGCCCACGGGGTATTCGTTCAATCTTGACGGCTCCACGCTGTACCTGGCCGTCGCGTCCGTTTTCGTGGCGCAGGCGGCCGAGGCCACCACCGGATTTCACATGAGCTTCGGACACCAGGTCACGATGATGCTGACACTGATGATCAGTTCCAAAGGCGTGGCCGCCGTTCCCCGGGCGTCACTGGTGATCCTGCTTGCGACCTTGAACAGTTTTCTTCCCGCCGGAATGGGTCCGTTAGGCGTAGCTGTGATCTTCGGCGTCGATGAACTGATGGATATGGGACGCACCTGTGTCAATGTAATCGGGAACTGTCTGGCTACCGTCGTAGTTGCACGGTGGGAAGATGAGTTCGATGAACGCAGCGCGCGGCGGTTTGGATCGGCTGCGCCGTGAGTGTCCGCGGCCGATCGCACTTCACGTCGGGCCCTTACGCGTGAGCTGTTAGCGTCGGTTGAGACCGGCGAATCAGCAAAAATCGCAACTGAAACAAAGGACGCGGGGTCAGAGACCGTAGCTACAACTAAACGCCTGCGTTACCGGCAGCTGGTTGGCCGGCAAGGCGTGTCGGAGCATGTCCTTTGAGCTTGTAATTTTATCCGCCGGGGAATTAGGCTAACGATGGGCGCCGGGTCACATTCAGCCCGCCGTTTCGGAGGGCCATACGCTTATGAACACAAACCGTGCTGGTTCGGCAGGTTACAATCGGGTGCGAATTGGTTTCGCCATACTATGCCTGCTAGGCGGCTTGAGCTTGGCTAGGATAAGCGTTTCTCCGCCCGCGAGAAAAAGTAGCGCAGGCCCCAAGATTGGACTTTCGCGGCTCGATCTTCCGAGCACCAAATCGCGGCAAAGCAGGCCGATATTCAGTAACGTCGTGGCCGCAACCTCAGCGGCGCCGGCACCCGGCACTCCTACTTTTGGCCACCCGGTGATCAGTGGAATTGGCGGTACCGGATTTGAGGAATCGATCCGGATCGATCCTACGAATCCTGATCGGATTTACACAAGTGCACCGGGGACAGCGTCAGCCGACACAAGTTGGATCTGGCATTCGCTGGACGGCGGAAAGACCTTTAAGTGGGTGGTCGGAGCCACTCCGCTGGAAGGAAAAGTCACGACCTGTCATGGCGGTGGTGACACGGAAATATTGGTCGACGGCCAGGGGCGGCTTTACTTCAACGATCTGACGCTCGCGAATTTTAGCACGGCGCGGTCCGATGACGGCGGCACGACATTCACCTGCAGCAACACTGGGGTGCCGGATACCGCGGTGG
This sequence comes from Chthoniobacterales bacterium, assembly GCA_045809745.1. Taxonomy (GTDB): domain Bacteria; phylum Verrucomicrobiota; class Verrucomicrobiia; order Chthoniobacterales; family UBA10450; genus DATFCK01. The sequence goes on from JBJMXE010000134.1 coordinate 3,462, forward strand.
ATCGGCAGTGGTACGCGGTCGATGGCGATCCGTTGAATGGCGGAAGCCTGTATTTGGCTAACGACGAAATCGGGCCGGGTGCGCCGATGTGCGGCAGCAGCGCGGGCAATAACGTACTGGTGATGTACCGCTCGCCGGTGACCAGCGCGTTGGGGTCCACCGCCGGCATTGAATTCGGTCCAGCGAACCACGTGAGCGCGGTCGGCTCGTGCGATGAAGCCATCATGGGGAACAATGAGGTTAGTCCGGTTGCGACGACTTTAGGTCAGCCGAATGGTTTGGGCGGGTTCGCGACGCTGCCAAACCCGGTCAAGCATGTCTTCGTTATTCATGACAACGCGCAGTTGGACAAAGTCCTGATCGGCCGGTGTTTTCCTGTCGCCTTTGGCGCGGCCGTGGACAACGTGAGCGACCCCAGCGGCCTGAATTGCACAGACAGAATGATTGCCGATTTAGGCCCTAACCAGAAGACTGGCGGCGATTTTCCGACAATGGCCATCGATAAAGCCGGAAATCTGTATGCGGTGTGGGAGCAGGCGCCGGTCGATCCCAGCGGCAACATCGTGGGAGACACGGTGATGATGTACTCCTATTCCGCCGATCAAGGCAACACCTGGGCGACTCCGATTCAGATCGACACTTCGGGATCATCCGACGGTGTTTTGCACAACAACGTGTTCGCCTGGATCGCCGCCGGCGACGATGGCCGGGTAAATATTGTGTGGTACGGCACGCCATCGCTCGGCAATCCGGACGACCAAACGTGCGGAGTCAACGCTCCATTGCCACCGACACAGGGCAAGAATATTAACGGGCCGGATTCAGTAGACGGCTTGTGGACTCTCTGGATGACGCAGAGCACCAACGCGCACGCTGCTGCTCCGACGTTCACCGCGCCGATTCGGGCCAGCGAGCATCACATTCATCGCGGCAGCGTGCAGACATTGCTGGGGGGCCAGTGCGGCAATCGCGCTTTGGGAGATTACCTGCAATTGCGAACCGGCCCGCAAGGCGAAGCTCACATTAGCTATGCTGATTCCAACAATATCATCGGTGCTGCCGTCGGACACGCGATGTACGTTCGACAAAATGGCGGCACCAGTTTGATCGCAGCGAGTTCGCCCATCAGCGTCGGTGGCCTAACGCCGTTCAACGGCATTTCGGATCCGGCAGGCGATGGAAAGTACGAAGCGGGTGGTATCAGCAGCGCGAACATGCCGCAGCTGGATATTTTGAAGTCCAATATCGTCAGGACGACAAGCTCGCCCTGTTCCACAGCGGCGCCTTGCTACAAATTCGCGATGCAGCTCAATAACCTGACTCTCGCCCCTGCGCCTGCCCAGGATCCAGACACTGATCTCGTTTGGTCAACGCAGTGGTTCGTGCCATCCAGCACCGACTCCAATGGTGGCAAAAATTACCATGTATATGCCGAGTCTTTTAACGGCGCTGCTTTGCAATGTTTTGTCGGCGAGAACGCGGTGGAACTGGTCGGGGGCGGGGGTGTACTCACCTATCCCGGTCGAACGCAGCTGCCGGCGGCCAATTGTCAATCAACCCTTGGACCGAACGGAACGATCACGATCTATCTTCCCGTCGCTGCGGTGAACGAGCCCGGAGCAATCGACAATCGGTTGCACGAAGTAACCGCTACCACGATGACATTGCAGCAACGCGCGAACACAAACGCTGATACGTTCAGCGTTGGAATCGGTGGCTCATTCTTCAATCTCGTCGATGTGGCGCAGCCCTATGTCTTCGACCTCACCGAATTGAAGATCACATCAATTACGCGGTTGGGGAACGGGCATATTGTTTTGCAGTGTCAGGGTGTGCCTAACCAGCTGAATACAATCCAATCTTCCATCGATCTAAGCGCCGGGTTCTCATTCCTTGACAGCGTGATGGCTGATGGCAATGGAATGTTTCAGTACGAGGACATGAACTCCGGACCGCTCACAAGAGAGTTTTATCGGCTGACGCTGCCGTAGGGGCTTTGATACCCAGAGATCACGGCGGACGCGGAAAGACTATACGACGTTCGTGTCAGACTGTAACGGCGGTCTATGACCGCCGAACAACTCGCGGTTCAGTGAAATACAAGACGGCGGTCTTAGACCGCCGTTAGAGGAAGTGAGCACCGGCTCGTTAGCTGAGGAATTCGGCCAACGGATCCATTGGCTTGATATGCGAGCAGAAGATTTTGAACGCGGCGAGGATCGGGACGGCCAGAATGATTCCCGGTATTCCCCAGATCCAGCCCCAGAAGGTCAGCGACAACAGGATCATCACCGGATTCAGGGTCAGTGACCGGCCCATCACCCAGGGAGTTACGAAATTTCCTTCCAAGGTTGCGAATGCGAGATACACACCCGGAAAGATCAAAGCGTAGCCGAGGCTGTCGAAGCTCAGGATCGCACCCAATGTGATGCAGACGATCCCAGTTAGGGCGCCCAGATAAGGAACAAAATTCAGCACCGCGACCAAGGCTCCCCACATGATGGGATTGCGCAGGCCGAGAGCGCCAACGGTAATCCCTACCGCCAACCCGAGCCCGGCGTTGATGAGTGTCTGGGTAAAAAGATAACGGGAGACCTGGCCTTCGATCTCTGACGCGATGCACACGGCGCGTTTCTTGTCCGATAATGTGGGCAGGAGCTTGATCAGCTTTCCGAGGAACACGCCGTCGTAGGCAAGAAGGAAGTATAACAAGATCAAAACGAGAACCGCACTAACCACAAGCTCCGGGGTGCGTACCATCAAAGTGTCGGAGATCGGGTGTCTGCGAATCTCAACCGCCGCTGGTTGTTTACCCGTGGCAGGAGTGGTCGTAGTCGCTAGCTTCTCGATTTCACCGCTGGCCTGCGCGACTTTTTCCATTGGTTGCCTCAACGGCAACAGCTTCCGCTGAACTTGTTGGATACTGAAGGGCGCCTTTTCTATCCACCCCGACACCGGAGCAGCCAGCATCGAAACGCCGTAGCCGGCAACTCCAATAAACGTAATCAACACAAGGGCGGCACCAAGCGGAGGCGAGATTTTGAGCCTGGCGAGCGCTCGAATAATGGGACGCAGCAGATAACTCAACATCAGGGCCAAAACGAGAGGCAGCAGAACTGCGCGGGTAAAGTAGATCGTGTACAACACAGCCAGGATGAACAGCCCGGTCAGCGCCAGCGACCGGATATCGAAGGGCTTGCTGAGCAGATCCGCAATCCGAGTGCGACCCGGCGTGTCTGTTACAGCCTCGCCGTTCTCATCGGCGATGACAGGCGGAGACGCGGTGAGGCCGGGTTGGATCTCTTGCAGCATCAATGTGATGGACGAACCTTCATGCAGTTTTATTCCAGATTACTACGAGAGCAACAACGGCGTCTTGGTTCGGGATGTTGCCGGCTCAGAATACTGTTGGCGCAACGCGGCGCTAAAGCGACCGCAGAACGACAATGAGGGGAGCGGCGCCCGAACAATTCCGAGCACAACCACACCCGGAGCGGAGCAGTTGTAGGGCGTCCGTGACAGACGCCGGGACTGCCGTCCGGCACAGGCGCTGAGATTAGTGCGCCGGTTGGAGACCCCCGCTACAAGGAGCAGAGTGGGAAACGATCATGATCATGAGCATGATCAGGATCAGGATCAGGAGGGAAAATACCAGAAATCGCGTTACCGACTAGAGCGAGGCGCTGAAACTCTGCTCGGGCTCGTCATTCAGTGAACTGTCACAAACCCGGAAGTAGTTCGTCTCGGGTTGAACCACGGTCTGCGTCGGAAACGCATAGGCGCTGTTCAACGCATCTTCCAGCTGCTCGATGTCCACCGGCTTCGCCAGCACCCGAATCGCTCCGGCGTCCTGCAAATCGGCAAGGTGAGACCAGGCTGAAACCAGAATCACGCGAGCGGATGGATTCTTCGCCAGGATGTTGCGGCACGCCGTCCCGCCGTTGAGCTTGGACATCCAGTAGTCCATCAAAACCACGTCCGGTTTATGCCGGGTATAGGCCTGAATGGCTTCGATGCCCGAGCCGACCACCTCGACGACCTCATGATTACATTCGGAAACGAGATGCGCCAGAGTGGTTCCCACGCTCTTTTGATCGTCGGCGATCAATACCCTCATTAGTAGTACTGCGAGAATTTTTCGTGCCAGAGCCCTGGATTTCTGTTTTCCCGAGGGGATGTGACTCCCCCGGCGGGCAGGTCGGCCGCCGTAGCGAAAATGAGTCTTAATTACGAGTCGCCGATTGCCGTGTTACACGGGTGGCGTGCTCGTTCGCTACGGCCGCTGCCCGATTGTCGCTCTGGTGGCGCCAAATCCTTACGGCCGAACCAGTAAGAAAAGCAAATAGCACAAATGCGATGATGCGTTTCTCCTGTTTGGTAAGTACCAGGCCGCGCATGAACTCCTGGCGCTATTTGCGCGCAACCGAGTGTCCACTACCGCGAACTCGGAGCGATCGATAGCGGCCTTTGATGTTCCAATCGTAGAATTGCGTCTTGGATTCGGAGCTGCGGAATGCGCTATAAACGTCGGCTGGTACGTCGAGATACCGGTAGATAGCGCCATTGCAGAATTCCACCTCCAGAATTCGGAGCCGCCTGCTGTATCCGGCGGTGGCCAGGGCAGTGGACGCGAGTGGTTCCCGCCGGATGTGCGAAATGACCGGACCCGGCTCGGCAGCAGGCAAGACCGGAGCGCTCCACCCGAGCATCACCAGCACAATACTGCCGGCAACGCGGGATCGGATGATCGCCATGCGGCCATGTTAGGGGGGCGGCGCCTTACACGTCGAGAAGCTTTATCGACGAACATCGCCTGTTCTTTTCGCGTGGGCCGCGCGCCGCCCGGGTCTCATCGGCGAGCCGCCGGTGCCACGTCCTGCCGTCACCGCCCAAGGGGGGTAGAGACTTCGGTCCCTTCAGGTGGTTTGAATTCGAATGTTGTCTCCGGGATGACGGCCCGGCTCTGACCGGTATACGTGGTAATCACGCGGTCGCCGTTAGGCTGAGCCATTTCGGTCTTGCGAACGAACAGCTCACGATCCAGCGATAAGTCGAATGTCTGGAAAATCCGTTTCATGGAAGCGCTCTTGGGCAGCAAATGGAGCTGGTATTCGTCCTGGTTCTGCTCGCCCGAGATGTTGAAGCTGTTTTCCACATTCTCCAGGTTCAACGCGGTATTGATCGCTGCTATCGCTGCGTCGAGAGGCGATCTCTTGCCTAACTCGTAATGCTCGGCGGATTTAAAGTTTGGATAATAGATCCAGAGTTGCCGACCATCGCATACCGTCACACTCGGCGAACTGCCATTGACCTCGCGCCGGAACTTGTTTGGCGGTTCGAACCAGACTTTGCCGGTGCTGACGATCGGACGTTTCATCAAATGGACGATGCGCTCTTCCCGGAACTCGGCCTGGACGTGAGGTGCAGAGGCCCGGCGGTCACGAACTTTTGTGAGCAGAGCCTTAATGTCCTGCTGAGACAGCGGCTGAGCGTAACAGATCGCGGCCGCAGCTGTCGCCACGATCACCGCGGCGAGTCGAATCTTATTCATCAGCGATTAACTCTTTAGAAGCTCTGTTTTGATCTACGCGCCAGGTCTTGGGTTCAGCCGCAGCGGCGGCAGGCAGGGTGAAGAAAATTGTCGCTACCAGTGTCCAGAAAATGCCAATGGCGCAGGCAATACCAAGTCCACTGAGCGATGGATTCCGCGCCAATCCGAGAGAACCGAAGCCGCTGACAGCGGTGAGCCCGGCCAGCAAAACGGGTTTTACCACGCCGGCAACATCGTGCTCGAGTTGCTTTGCTTTCTGCCAGACGAGCAGCACGTAGATGCCGTAATCGACGCCGATTGCCAGCACCAGCCGAAACGCGAGAACGTTCAGTAGATTCAACGGCACATTCAACAGCTTCATTGTGGCGAGCATTGCGCCCACGCCGAACAGCAGCGTGCACTCCTGGATTAACCACAGCCGCCAGTCACGGTACAGAATGGCCAGGAGAATCGCGTCAAACACCGCCATCATCGCGCTGATGATGAGCAGTTGATGCTTGGCCCACGGCAGCAGATTAGCCAACGTGTAACTCCAGCCCGAAAAGACCATCGGAACGTCGGGCAGCGGAAGTTCGCGGTTAAACATTTCATATTGCGCGTGGGAAGTGATCGGCGCGAGGGTGGTAACGAAGCCGGATGTTAACAACGGATCGACAGCGAAGTAGCGATCGATCAGAAACCACCAGGCCGAGCTTTTCGGAAGCTGATCGCGCCAGTTCGGAATCTCGCTGCTTTGCGCGGACGTCTGGAGTTGATCGAGCAGGCGGAAGCCCGTATCGAAAGACTCGCGGCGGAAGCCTTCGGCCTCGATGGTTTGTTCCAACGCCTGTTTTGTTGAGTTGAAGTCGATGCTCTTAAGCCGGGCCCGATTCTGTTCGATTGCGCGTGGGGAAAGCGTCAGCGCTGCCGGGGTCGAAAAACCCTTGATCACACCGCGCCGTTCGAGCTCTGCCCAATGGGCCGAAACTTTCTGCCAGTCATCGTGCAATTGCTGCGGAGTTGTACCCCGCACTATCGCCAAAACCGGTTCCCATCGGGTTGGCATCTTGCTCATGATCGCGGCCAGGGCTATGCCTGCCAGGCTGTTTTTCGGCTCGAGCGAGCGTGCACTGGAGTCGAAGGGCAGTTTCGGATGCGGGGAGAAGCCGATGGCGGTCAAAATGCCTAACGAAAGTATCGAAATGATCAGAATCGTTTTTGGCCGTTGAACACTCCACCGGACGTAGTCTTTGACCGCGGTAAAAATCCAATCGTGCCGCAGCGCGGCCTGTTCTTCCCGCACAAACAGAAACAGGATGGTGCACATGAAGAACGCGGCGAACAGAATCCCGATGGCGATCAGTACGCCGAGTTCAATGAAACCAATCGAACCGCTCAGCACCAGCGCGAGAAAGCCCACCGCCGTCGTTAACGCGCCGAAAAAGACGGCCCGGCCGAGTTTGCTGATCGCCGTCGTCACAGCCTGAAGGTGCGATTCGCCGTCGCCGCGCGCCTGTTGGTACCGGCCGAACGTCAATATCGCGAAGTCGACGCCGAGCCCGACTAAAATCGCGCAGAATCCCACCGTGACCATGTTCAGCCGGCGAAAGATCAGCAAACCACTGGCTAGCGCCACCAGACATGACAGCAGCAGGGAAAATCCCATTCCGAACAACGGCAGCCAGCGGCGGAATCCGGCGAAAAAAATGGCACTCACCAGCAGAATGGATCCGATCAGCGTTGCCACGATGTCATAACGCATGCTTAACGACACTTCGGCCACATACGCCGAACGGCCGGTCACCAGCACTTCAAGCGGGCCTCCGCTCCAACCCTCAGCCGCATGAGTGCGAAACGCGTTCACCTCCCGCATCAAACGCTGGGATTCGAACGCGCCGGTCGATCGCTGGTTGGTCACCACCAGAAAAAGCCGCATCGTGCGGTCCGGAGACGTGAGCGGCTGCTCCTCCTGGATTGCGCTGCTCTCGGCAAACGGCCGAAGTGCCGGAGCCACTACGCCTAACGGATCGAAATCCAGCTCAAACTGAGGTCGGGGCGATCCCGCCTCCATTTGTTCGCGCAAACGATGCAACCGATCGCGCATGTGGTCCGGCTGCAGCATCGAGATCGCCTTCTCGAATGCGGGAGGTTCAAGGTTTAGTAATAATGGAACAGCCAGGCGTTGCAGATCGGCCATTCCTTCAGGCGTCTCCATCGGTGACCCGGCCAGCACCCGCACGGCCCAGGGCTGTGCTTTCAACCTTTCCGCGAATTTTCCGGCGAATTCCTCGAGCAAATCGACATCGGCAGGCTGACATTGGAGGGCGAACGTCAGCTCCCGGGTTTGTTCGAAATCCCGGTTGTAGGTCTTCAGCCCCTCCACCGTGGCGAAGTTCCCGGGAAGCATATTCAACACGTCGCTATCCAGAGAGATCCGGGTTACGAGGATGAAAATACAACCGGCAGCGATCGCGGCCACCGCACCCCACACCAACGGTCGGCGTTGGGTGACAAGTCGGGCTATGAATTCGCTGGGACGCATCGCCATGACTAAGCGCAGCCAGCGCAGCTACGCAATCGGCGATGCAAGCAGGTTCAAAATCGGAAAACGAAACTTTCTCCGTCAGCGGTGTGACGGATCACTCGCCGGTCCGGATTGGCCAGGAGCTTTTCGCGAAGACTCAGCCAGCCGCGCAACTGCTTTGGCGCGGATGCAGGCGGTCCTGACCAGGTCAATCTGGTCAGAGAACTTCTCACCTGAGCGAAATTCGCATCCTGACGGATCACGAAAAGATTCACGCCCGGCCCTTTGGAGAATGTCAGTTCGAAATCGCCGGCCTTGGAGAAACGGACCAGCACATCGCCCATCACGCTCACCCCGCCGGTGCGGTATTGCAGCTGACCGGTTCGCGACTGCCAGTCCGTCGAAGGCTGCGCAAAACTATGGTGAGCGATGAATGCGCAGCCGGTTAGGCCGGACAAGCTTGTGAGCAGCAGACATGCTCCGGTAACGAAGACAGCGGCGATCCGTTGATGTGTTTGGAGAAGCGACATTCGACCAACTCCTAAGGTCATGCTGAGGCCGGTTGTGTCGCTTGGTTGCTGATCACGGATGGCTTTGGTGGAATCAATGTGAGCCGCGGCACGATCGGGTAGCGACGCTGTAGCCAGACCAGAAAATAGAACACCCACATCCGCCAGCGGATTCCGAACTCGCTGCCCACGTTTCCGCCGAGCACGGCGTTCACCGCCGGAGGTAGATTCAGAACCTGACGGGGGGATGAAAAGATCTCGATGAATTCTTTCGTGTACCAGGCGTTAATGAACCGCAGATACACATCCATGGCGCGGTCCACCTTTCGTTGGTATGCCGGAAACAGCTTTCGCGCTCTTCGGGGATTCTCAAGTGTCTCATGCAATGCATCCGCTGCCAGTTCTCCACTGAACACCGCCAGAAAGACACCGCTGCTGAATATGGGATCGATGAATCCGGCCGCGTCGCCGATTAAAATCCAGCGGTCACCGAACAGGCGAGTATTGCGATAGGAGAAATCCGCCGCGGTATACACTTGCGATGCGCGGCGAGCATCAGTCATCCGACGGGTGAGGATCGGTTGCTGGGCGATCGATTCCTCCAGGAATTGTTCCGGCGTTTGCTTCGAGCGTTTGAAAAGGTCGCCGTCGAGCACAACTCCCAGGCTGGTACGGGTTGGAGTTATCGGAATGATCCAGAACCAGCGGTCGATACCACGAATCAAAGTTGTGAGCGTTCCGTCGATCCCTTCCGGCCGGGTCAAACCGTCGTAGTGCGCAAAGATCGACAGCTTCTGCAGGTGGCGATATGTCTTCTTCAGGTTGAACTTCGTGCCCAGTACGGAATTCCTGCCGCTGGCATCGATCACATAACGCGCTCGGATCTGACCCTGAGCGTTCTCGTTCGCGCTCCCCGGGGCAACCATATCTTGCCAATCCAGCCGGACATCGGTGTCGGTAAACTCGACCCGGTCAACCGACGCCCGCTCGCGAACTTCGGCGCCGTTCTCGCGAGCGTGATCGAGCAGCAGCTTGTCGAACTCGGAACGCGTCACCTGAAACGAATGATCGGTCTGCGAGCGATAGGCGTCTTTAAAATAGAATTTCACGCCGTCGGTTCCGCAGGCGCTGTAAAATTCCCCGCCGTACTTTCGCAGGAATCCGGCCTGCTCAAATTTGTCGAGCAGATCCATCCGGCGGAATGCCTTCATGCTGAACGGCAGGAGCGACTCACCAATATGGAAGCGGGGAAACTTCTCGCGTTCAAAGAGCACGACGCGCCGGCCGGCGCGGGACAGCAGCGTGGCTGCTGTGCTGCCTGCCGGTCCACCGCCAATAATTGCCACGTCGTAGGCTGCTGCTTCCGTCATTGCGGTGGGAATTTAGCAAGGTGGATTCCGCATTCCAGCAGATGTAACGGGGTGGGGTAAGACTGCGGACGTGCGTCTGTGGGACACGCATCGCTTCGGTTTTATTCGACGGAAGCCGAGCAACTCCGGCGAACTTCAAGGGACCAACCGACCCGTTTATGTCATGTCGACCGAAGTCCAGACATCTCTAAGTCTGGCGAGCGGAGGGAAAAGAAGTTAGACCGAGAGATTTCTCTACTACGGTCAAAATGACAAAGAACGGTGCCTTTTTTTCGGGAAAATGCGCAATTTATGGCCATGTGTTCGCCACAGCGGTGGTTCTGGTGGCCCGATTGGCGTTCCGCCCGCGGGTGAACGTCTACTTGTCCGGTAGCCGCCACTTACCCCGTACCTCATTATATATAGAGCGCGGCAGCTGCACTAACCGGGGCTGCTTCGCCGGGTCGAGCCATTCCAGCAGCTTGACCATGACCGGCTCCGGCATTGCGGTGCAACCTGACGTGGCGGTGGATCCGTCCTTCCAGACGTGCATAAAAATGCAGGAACCAGCGCCCGGCGCGGCATCGGCATTATGCAGCACGACGACGCCCCATTTGTAACGGTCGTCCCGCAGAATCATGTTCTCAGCACTTCGCCAATCCGGATGCGGGACGGTCGTCACATCAACCAACCGGTTGTAGTAGCGCGAATTGGTGTCATCGACCGCCACGATTTGGTTCGACAAATGCAGATAAGGCATTTTCGTCACCACCGGATGCGCAGCGTATCCGAACGCAGTGCCTAACCGAAAAACTCCTGCCGGTGCTTTGTCGTCGCCCTCTCGCTTGATAGGACCGCCGAAACCGGAGGTAGCGACATCCCCGCGGCCCCAGGCAAGACCTGCCCGTCCAACGACCACCGATGCCTGCTCGCCATTCTGTTGCCACCCGGAGTTGTCTCTTCGTTGAAAGGTGCAAAGCGTGCCGTGGGAAGCTGTCCAGGAATCGGTGATCACCAAAATGCACTGCATGCTGTGAGCGAGCGGATCCGGGCGATCCACGCCGGCGCGGACGTCGGGTGTTAGAAAAGTTATTGCGAGGACAACAGTCCATCTCACGACAGCCATTTACGACCTAAGGCGATGCATCACAAGGCTGGTGAACCGCTATGGATGGCAGCGACTTGTGTGGTTGACGAATTCGAATTAACACAGTGTCAGCCCGATGAAACTGATCGACCGCGTAATCAGTCGCGAACTCCTCATCAACGTGCTGTTTGCCATTGCCGTATTGAGCCTGGTGCTGGTCGTGGGTAACATCTTTCGCAAACTCCTGCCGTTGCTGGTCAATCACGATGTGCCGGTCGAATTCCTGCTCAGCTTCATCGCTTATGTTTTGCCGTTCTCGCTGATCTTCACAATCCCCTGGGGATTGCTCACCGCTGTGCTGCTGGTGTTCGGGCGATTGTCGGCGGACAACGAGTTAATTGCACTCCGCTCGAATGGCGTCAGCATCACCCGTGTCTGCGTTCCACTGGTGTTAGTGGCGATTCTTTGTACCGCAATCTGCCTGTGGCTCAACGTGCAGGTGGCGCCGGCTGCGCAGGAGAAGCTGCGGAGCACGATTTTCGATCTGGCGACGCGGAATCCGATGGCGCTGTTCGAAAGCGACCAGGTGATCGACCAGTTTCCAGGCCGGAAAATTTACGTCGGCAAGAAAGAGGGCAATAGACTTGATAACATCATCGTCTTCGAGATGAACGATGACGACCTGCCGGTGCGGGTTACCTATGCCCGGACCGGAATGCTGGAAGCGGATTTACCTAACAAGCGCATTCTGATGCATCTATACGACGCTCGTTACCAGCAGCGCGACGAAAAGGATCCGCTCGACTTGCGGAAGGTACGCGACGGCATCAGCATGAGCGAAGGCACGCTGCCGATCAGCCTCGATGAACTTTACGAGAAGGAAAAAAAGCGGCCTAGCCGATCCGCGTTGTCCATCGAACAGCTGCTTGATCAACTGAAGAGCGAGAACAAACGGGAACGGAGTGAAAGCCGCACCGAGATCAACAAGCGATTTTCGTTTCCGTTCTCCTGCCTGGCATTTGCCGTGATCGGAGTTCCGTTAGGCGTGACTGCGCACCGTCGGGAAACGTCGATCGGCTTTGCCATGGGCCTGATTGTAGCCATCGCCTATTTCCTTTTCGTGATCCTGGGCGACACCCTCCGCGCTTCACCAAGGTTGCACCCGGAGCTGCTGGTCTGGTTTCCAAACGTCCTGTTTGGTGTGCTCGGTCTGCTTCTCTTCCGGCGACTCGCCCGGCAGTGAGCTGAAGCCGTGATGCCGGCTGCCATCGGCGAGGTCGTCAGGCAAGAGATCGCGGAAGATGTAGAGGTGCTCGCCGCGGCGAGCACCTGTCTTTCTAGTTTCGGTGGTTGACACAACCACCGCTACAACTGCGTTGCATCTATCGCGCCGGCGACGCCGGTGATAGTATCATCGCGGTAAACGTCTAAGGATAATCTTACAATCAACATGTGAAGTCCACCGGCCAGGGCCAAATGGCCCGTCTGGTTCGATACGTCATTGTGACGGAGCAAATTGGTGGTTTAGGTAAATTCATACAAGGCGGCGGCTGGATCGTAGGCGTAAGCGTGTTCTTCGTCGTCGGCATCCAAAGTAGCGGGGCCGCCGACGAACTGTGGAAAGACTGCTCGACGCCTACCACCGATTACGTGCTGCACGTACCTGGTAGTCTTGTCCGCTCGACCGATCCGGGTGTGACCGGATGCACGTACCAGACGACCGACGGCTCATTTACCGTAGAAGCGGTCGAGCAATCCGATGACGCCGCTCGAAATCAGACGATCGATGAGCGGATGCAGAAAGAACTAAGTCTATTATCGCCGACCGCCAGCTACCAAAAGAAAGGCGGAACGTGGTTCGTTCTTTCGGGCGTTACTCCCGATGGAACGGAATATTATCGTAAACACTACACGAACGGCGCGCAGTGGATCTCGTTGCGGATCACCTATCCGCACAGTCAGAATAAGAAGTTCGACAAATGGGTGACGGAGATTGAAAAGACATTTATCGCGTTTGGGAATAAGGAGAAATCGGCGAAAGATGAGAAGCGAGAGACGCCGGAGTAGCAACTGTTAGGTCGGGTAAGTTAGTGGAAGCCGCCGCGGTCTCCTTTTTTTCCCAGGTCGAGCCAAGTGGAGACATCTCTAACTGTATAAAATAGGAGTTCCTCGCTCCGCTGGCAGAGCTGGAGATCTCTCGACTTCGCTCGACCTGACAAGAAACCGAATGGCCAGGGTGTTTTGAACCGCGCTGGCAGATATGCTTCCGTTAGGGTGCTTTTAGGATGGGAACTATTTCGGTCTGAATTGGTTGGCCGGTGACTTCGATGTCTTTGTCTCGGACATACACATTGATCTCGGACCGAACACCGAATTTCCCGGGCAGATAAATGCCGGGTTCAATCGAGAAGCACACGCCCGGTGTAATCCGACGTGAATCGCGCGTTTCAAAATTATCGATGTTCACGCCGTTCCCGTGCACCTCCTCGCCGATTGAGTGCCCGGTTCGATGGGTGAAATACTCGCCATAACCGGCACGCGTGATCACTCCGCGTGAAACATCATCGACATCAGCGCCGCGGATCGATTTCCCGGAATGCATGTTTGTCCGGACGAATTCAACGGCGGCATCCCGCGCGTCCCGGACAATGTTAAACACGCGCGAGAATTCCTCAGGAACGGTTTCGCCCACGTAACCGGTCCAGGTCTGATCGGTACAGACAGCGCCAGGTTTCTGCAGCTTGCTGGCAAGATCCAGCAGAACGAAATCTCCCTGCTTAATCGGCAGAGAACCTTCGCGATTCGGGGTGTAGTGAGGATTTGCGGTATTCGCGTTTACCGAAACGATCGGGTCATCGTGGTCGCTCCCCATTCCTTCTTCATGCCATCGTCGAACCACAAATTGCTGGATATCATACTCGGTGGTGGGCTCGCCCGCCCGGATTCTTCGCGCGATCTCGGCAAACGAATCGAAGAAGATGCGATGCATTTTGTCGGATGCTTCGATGTGACTCTGTAGCTGCTCCGGCGTCCACACCGCCTCGAATTGCTGCACCAGTTCCGCGCTGGTAACAACCTCGATGCCTAACGATCGAATCAATTCCACCGTACCGGCATCGACTTTCGACATGTAGGGAATGTCGTTCATCGGCGAGTATTGCATCGCGATGCGGGGCTTTTTATTGGCAGCAGTTAAGATTTCTCGTAAACCGGCGTGCTGTTCTTTCCAGCTGCTGTATTCAATCCGCTTGCCGGGCAGAGGGTCCAGTTTCGCCGCCTCAATCCGATGTACCAGCTTAGTGCATTCGCCGGAGGCCGGGACGTAATAAAACCACCGGCGTGAGCCGAGGGCGTGCTCGTCCAGTCGTAAAATGCGCAAGGCGAGTGGATCGCTTCCGCGAAAATCGTAGAACAGCCAGCCGTCCAGCTTCGCCTCGCGTAGTGCTTTTTGGATGTCAGCTACTCGTTCGGCCGGAGTTGGCATTGCTCGCATTTCGGGAGTAGCCAACAACAATTCAGCGGCCATGACGAACAGCAAAACAGGTCGCGCGCTCATTGAAGAGGCATGCTAGGAGGCCGATTCGCTGTTGCCAATGATGTTGTCATCGCAGAGCGGCGTCGATGTAGAGGCGGTTGTGCCAACCGCCTGTTTGAACTTCGGTGGTTCGACACGACCACCGCTACACCGAAAGCATCCGGACCTAAGTTTAGCGAACGGTCGAATCAGGAATGGCGGTTCTGGTGAAGGCCAAGCGGCCCAGCGGACGTGACCGCGCGTTTCGGCCGGAAGTGTGGCAGCGCCAAACCACCTTTCATCCCGAGCGAAGTCGAGGGACGTCGCAATTGCAGTTGTGGCCACACTTCGAGCAACTTGGGTGGTCAACAGCGAGTATACCGGGGTCCTTCGACTGCGCTGCGCTCAGGATGACAAAGTGAGGTGCCGCTCACTGTTCGTCATTTCTAACGCAACCCGGACATCTTCGACTCTGGCGACTGGAGCGAGAATCAGGGTCGGAAAACATACACCGCGGCGCCGCTCGACATGACAGAGAACCACGCCACGTTGCTATATGACCTCGCAACTCCCATCGATAGTTGAAATTCGCAGGTTGGAGTCGCCTACGGTGACGCCACAAGCTTTGGCATGGCATCAAGGCGACCTTTGGCTCGGATCCCGCGATCTGAGCCGGTTCTACGGGATCAAGGTCGACGACTGGCAGGTGTTCGAAGAACGCGAGGCGCCCGGGATTCCGTGGGCGGCAGTGTCCACCGGCGACGTGCTCCGCGTGACCATTGGTGAAGGTGCCAACGATGATCGCTACATGTGGTCCTACACTCCGGGTCGAGGTTTTTCAGACAACGGCAGATTTGCCTATCCGGACTTCACTGGTTCTTACCTGAGCTTCGACGGCAAAAATATTTATCTGAGCCAGTGGTACAAAGGCAACATCATGAAGTTCGATGGCAGCGGCGCGACTTTGCAAACGATCCATGTGGACGGAGAGATCAGCGGGCACGTGTTCGTCGACGGCTCGCTCTACGTGCTGCACGGAACCGAGCAGAACGGTGAGAGTTGGCGGATCGCGAAGGTTGATCCGAATCAAAATGCGCCTGAAGCCCGGGACATCGCCACCATTCCTTTTGCCTGCCGTTCGCTGACTCACGACGGGAAGCATTTCTGGTCTAACTACCGAGAGGCGGGCGAGACAATTTCGTTTTCACTACCGGTTTAGTCGATTCGGTGCGCGGTACAACCTTGACGTATGGCAGATGGTTCGCCTGCCACCGCGCAACGGCAAGCGGAGCGCTTGCCCTACACTAAAGCGCATTTAGTTCACAGTAAGACGTGATCGGATTGGGTAGCCATGAAACCGCTGAAGGTCACCGTTAACGACACCATGCAGAAAGGGTACGTCTATTGGCGCACGAAGCCGATGGGCCGCAGCTTCCGATCTGAATTCAAGCCTCAGCTCACGCCGAAACAGATGCTGGAACTGGGCGTATTCGGAGGAAAATACATGAACGATTGCCGCGATGAATTTCCGGCGAGTTGGTTCCGGAAAGCGAAGCTGTCGCCGGAGCGGTACCGTCCTTCGATTAATTACTTCGGGGTCGCCGCCTCTCAACCTCTCGCCGAATGGCGAAGGAAAGGTTGGATTTACCCCGAAGATCCGCGCGGCTGGTTCCAATGGTATTGCCGCTACTATTCAGGCCGCCGCTGCGCCGATGATCTGCGCCAAATTGCGCGGTGGCGCGCGGTTCGTCGCCACATTGCGCAACTCAAGAAGCATTGCGGCAAAGGCGACCTGAACTGTCGCCGCCGACAGCGGCAGGCTTTGTTGCATTGGGCTTATGATTCGCGAAACCTCTGAAGCGGAGATGAAAATTCGCGAGTTCAAATCCGAACTATGGCTGCCACGTCCGCTGGAGGAAGTCTTTGCCTTCTTTTCCGATGCCGCGAACCTCAACGCCATCACTCCACCCTGGTTGCATTTTCGGATGGTGACCGCCTCTCCGATCAACATGCGGGTCGGGACGCTGATCGATTACCGCCTGAGGGTTCGCGGAATTCCGGTGAGCTGGACCACGCGAATTACAGTATGGGAACCGCCGCATTTGTTCGTCGATGAGCAACTCCGCGGTCCTTACCGTTTGTGGCGCCACCGGCACGAATTTCAAAGTGAAGGCGACGGCACACAATCCAAGGACCTGGTGAAATACGCGGTGCCATTCGACTTCATCGCGCACGGTTTGCTGGTCAAGCGGGATGTGCGTCGGACCTTCGCCTATCGCGAGGAACAGCTTCGCTCAATTTTCCTGAAGGAGTAATCGGGGTGGGGGAATATGAACCGCAATCCCGCCGGCCGATCGCGGAGATGTTCCGCCGCACCGCGCGGGCCGCGACTGAAGCCTGCGTTCGGTTAGGTATTTCGGCAGATGTAATTTCCTACTCTTCGATCGTTGCCGCCGCAGCGGCAGCGGCATGCTTTTGGAGATCGTCGCAACATCCGTGGCTCCTGGTCATCGCTCCATTGCTCTGTTTTCTCCGGCTGTGGTTCAACATGCTTGATGGAATGGTTGCAGTGGCCGGCGATAAGGCGAGCTTGCGCGGCGAGATCGTCAACGATCTTCCCGATCGTGTGTCCGATATGCTCATTTTTGCAGGCGCAGCTCACAGCGGATGGATGTATGCGCCAATCGGCTACTGGGCAGCAATGCTGGCTCTGTTCACCGCCTATGTCGGGTTGTTTGGTCAGGCCGTGGGAGGAAACCGCGAGTTTGGCGGAATCATGTCGAAACCGTGGCGAATGGCGGTACTCGCAGTTGGATCCTGGATCACTTTTATAATGCGACCAACCGAATCGCTCCCTGACAGATTAAGCGTTCTCGACTGGAGCTGTTTGATTATCATTGCCGGTTGTGTGCAGACGGTCCTGATCAGGTTAAAGCGAATCATGATTACCGTTCAGCACCGCTCCCGATGATGTCGCCGCAGATCGCGCTTCACGATCCGATATTCAAAACGTATCTGTTGCTGGTTCCTCTGACGCTTGCAATCGCGGGGATTGTTCTGGCCATTCTGCAATACGGATTGGGAAAAGAGCTCGGCTCGATTTGGGCGACCTACCGGTCATGGTTGGTGATGGCGGCGCTCGGGTTGTTGTTTGTCTTTCTCGGACGAGCGGCGGTGATCGCGGGCGTTTGCCTGATTTCAATCGCAGGCTTCAGAGAACTCGCACGCGCGTCGGGTCTGAATGCAGATCGGATGCTCGCCGGCGCAGTTTACCTCGGAATAGCCGCTATCGGGGTCGCGTCGTTAGTCTCTGGTCGGTCCGCTCAGTTCACGACGTTCAACACCGTGGCGCTCTCTGTCATTCCTCTCATTCTCCTCGTCCCGGTCCTTCAAAATCGGGGGCGCGGTGAACTGTTAAAGATCTCGCTCAGTATTATCGGCTTTGTCTGTCTGGGCTGGATGTTCGGTCATCTGTGTCTGCTGACAAACTCCGGGAACGCTTATGGATTCATCTGCTATATCATCTTCGCCACCGAGTTGAACGATGTGAGCGCGTTCACATTTGGCCGGCTTTTTGGGCGACGGGCGCTTCGGAGCGAGATCAGTCCACGTAAAACCGTTGAAGGTGCCATCGGAGCACTCGCGGTGTCGATGCTACTTCCGTGGGGACTGAGGTTCTCATTTCCTTCTTTTGGCGCGACACAGCTGGTTTTAACCGGTTTGATTGTCGGTATCGGCGGATTGCTCGGTGATTTGTCGATGAGCATGATCAAACGCGAAATCGGTACCAAGGACATGGGAACGGCAATTCCCGGACATGGCGGAGTGTTAGACCGGATCGATAGTCTGATCTACGTCGCGCCGATGTTCGTTTACATGTGCTCGTACTTCGAATCTCTGCGATGAGAAGGTCCCAAACTGACAGGAGAGCGGACGCAGAAGGCGCATTTGTTCAACGGTTTCGTCAATCGGCGGTAGATCGCCACAGCTTGTTCAACGGCTTCCGTGCGGTGGCGGCGTTGGTTCTCCGGGCGTGGCTACGAATTTACCACCGGTTTGAGATCGTAGGTCACGAGCAATTGCGGACGAACCGTTCGCTCGTAATCGTGGCTAATCATTGCAGTCATTTGGACACCTTGTGCCTGCTCGCCGCGTTACCACTCACTAAATTACGTCACGCCTTTCCCGCCGCTGCCAGCGATTATTTCTTCCGACGGGTGCCGCGGACGTGGATGGTCGCGATGATCAATGCCCTGCCCTTTGGCAGGAGGGCGCACGTCCGTCGCAGCCTGTCTATCTGTTCGGAAGTGATTGGCAAACCCGGCAACATCCTGATCATTTTTCCGGAGGGCACGCGCTCCACCACTGGAGAGATGCAACGATTCAAAATCGGTATTGCCGCTCTCGTAGCGGGCCGCGATGTGACCGTCGTGCCGTGCTGTTTGGAGGGGGCGCACCGCGCCTGGCCCAAGGGACAACGGTTCCCTCGGCCGCGCAAGATTCGGCTGATCGTAGGCCCCCCTCGCACTTATGTCTCGTGTGGCAGCGATCGAACCGATCTGTGCTTCATCACCTGCGATCTCCACGATGCCATACAGAATCTGGGTAGGGCATCTTGAAAGCGGCCGAACATACCCTAACAAGTTGGGACGGTGCCGAGCTGTTTTATCGCTCGTGGATCCCGTTATCCAGGCCGAAGAAGGCCCTGCTGTTGTTCCACCGCGGACACGAGCATTCCGGCCGCTGGCAGCAGACGGTTGAATCGCTTGGGTTGGCCGACGTGGCGGTATTTGCCTGGGATGCTCGCGGCCATGGACGATCACCGGGCGAGCGGGGCGCTGCCCGTAACCTAACCGACGTTGTCAAAGATACCGACGCATTCGTTCGACACGTCTCGGAGAAGTATGAGCTACCGCGCGAAAACATAATCGTCCTGGCTCACAGCCTGGCCGCGGTCACCGTAGCGGCATGGGTCCACGATCACGCTCCGCGGATCCGGGCGATGATCCTGGTTACACCCGCGTTTCAGGTGAAGCTTTACCTGCCGTTTGCCATCCCGGCGCTCCGATTCCGACAACGCTTTTTCGGCGCTGGACGCGTCACCAGCTATGTCAAAGCCGGACTGCTTACCCGCGACCGGACGGAAGCGAATCGCTATGATTCGGATCCGCTAATCTTTAAACAAATTGCCGTCAACGTTCTGCTCGATTTACACGACACCGCTAAACGGCTCGTGGCTGACGCCGGTGCGATTCATACGCCGACCTTGATGCTTTCGGCCGGCCGGGATTGGATCGTTAGGCTAAACGCGCAGCGTACATTCTTCGATCGTTTATCGTCACCGACTAAGCGGGCACGGATGTTTCCGGCCGCGCGCCACGCGATGTTTCACGATTTGAACCGGGAAGCTGTGATTCAGGAGATTCGATCATTCGTCACTGGGCAATTCGCCGAGACTACATCGGCCACTTCATTACTAAATGCGGACAAGTCCGGATACACGCGGCGCGAGTTCGATCGCCTCAGTTCGGACCGGGGCATTCCTTTCGCGGTAGCTCGGGCCGGCCTGCGCGCTGCCGCTGGGTTGAGCCGAGGCATTAATATTGGCTGGCGCAGCGGTTTCGATTCCGGTCTGTCACTGGACTACGTTTATGAAAACAGGCCACGTGGACGGAGCCCGGTCGGCCGGGTGATCGACAAATCTTATTTGAACAGCATCGGATGGCGCGGTATTCGAGAGCGGAAACGGAACTTGAAGATCGCCCTAACGAATGGGATATGGGAACTGCGCCGCCAGGGCCGCCCGATTCACATCCTCGACATCGCTGCCGGCGCTGGCCGTTATGTCATCGAGGTCATGCACGAATTGCCAGAGCTTCCAATCAATGCCTTGCTTCGCGATTACGAGGAAGAGAATGTGACCGCGGCTCGACGTCTGGCGGGGGAGTTTGGTCTCTCAAACGTTAGCACTGTGTGGGGTGACGCTTTCGATGCCGATTCGGTTTCAAAAATCACTCCCAAGGCGACCATCGGACTGGTGTCGGGGCTGTATGAGCTTTTTCCATCGAATGCCGACGTTTTAAAATCTCTGGGCGGCTTAGCCGCGGCGATGGAATCCGGCGGCGTTCTCATTTACACGAATCAGCCGTGGCATCCGCAGGTCGAATTTATTGCGCGCGTTTTACACAACCGCGACGGCCAACCATGGGTGATGCGTCGCCGCACCACTGCCGAAATGGATGAACTGGTCCGCACCGCAGGTTTCACCAAGATGTCGATGGAGATTGACCAGTGGGGAATGTTCAGCGTGTCCATGGCTCGTCGCAACAACGCGTGATTCATCCACCTTCTCGCACCAGGGCAGCGATTGTTTCCATTTCGCTGTCTCTTCTGTTTTCGGTTGTCTACGGCAGCTGTAACTGGCTGTCAGCTCATCGAGCGCAAGTTGGTTCGCTCTACTTCGGCTGGGAACGAAATCTACCATTCGTGCCCCAGTTGATTCCGGCCTACCTGTCGCTCGACCTGTTCTTTTTTGGAGCGCCATTTCTGTGCCTGACGGTCGGAGAATTACACCGCTACGCATCACGAATCGCGCTGGCGATTTCGATCGCGGGAGTTTGCTTCCTTCTTTTTCCTTTGCGATACGGCTTCGCCCGTCCCGAGGCCGCCGGGTGGTTAGGCCTGGTGTTCAGTTGGTTCCGCAGTGTCGACGCTCCGTACAACCTGGTGCCGTCACTGCACGCGGCGCTCCTCTTGCTTGTGGCAGACGTTTATGTTCGGCGATGGGACGGTCCGATGCGCATCGCCGCCATCAGTTGGTTCGTGTTGATCGCGATTTCGCCGGTTCTGACTTATCAGCATCATGTCACCGATATCGTCGCCGGATTTATTCTGGCGTTTTATTGCTTCTACCTCGTGCCAACCGAGACGGTCTGGTGCGATCAGCTGGGGAATAGCCGAATCGGTTATTACTACGGGGTCACGGGCTTGACCGTGGCGTTGGCAGCAGTCCTGGCGCGGGGCTGGTGGCTTATTTTGTTATGGCCGGCGGCGGCGTTTGGGCTGGTCGCCGCCGGCTATTTCAGATTGGCATCGAACGTTTACCGGAAAGACCATGGCCAGCTGCCGTGGCATGCTTGTTTAATTCTTGGTCCATGCCTGTTAGGCCAGAGAATTTCGAAATGGTATTATCGACGGCAGTGCCGCAGCTGGGACCCGGTTACGTCAGAGGTTTGGATTGGATGCCACCTCGATTCCAACGAGGCGACAGCAGCGGTGCGCGCCGGGGTTGTTGCCGTTCTTGACCTAACCGCTGAGTTCTCCGAAACGAAACGACTCCGAGAGATCGATTATCGCAACATTGCGGTTCTTGATCTGACCCCGCCGACCACGGCTCAGCTCATGGAGATGGCGAGGTTCATCGCCGATCGGACGAGTCGCGGCATTGTTTATGTACACTGCAAAATCGGGTATTCGCGAAGCGCTGCGGCAGTTGCTGCCTACCTGATCATGAGCGGCAAAGCGGCAACCGCGGAGGAGGCATTCGCCGCCATTCGCCGGGTGCGCCCCTCGATTGTGATTCGGGCTGAAATTGTTAATTCGGTTAAAACATTCGCGGCGGTATTTGCGCGTCCGCGTCGCATCCAACGGTTTGTACTCGCTTCAGCAGCACGCGCGCTCGCATAATCCGAAACAACGTGGCCTATGAACTATAACGAATTGATTCAGCTTTACTTCGAGCGCTCCGGAGCGATGCAGCAATACTGGAATCTTTATGTCATCATCGTCGGCGGGATTCTGGCATTCTCGTCAATACGCAAACAGCCGGCGGCGGTGACGACGGCGTTGGTTTGCATTCTGTTCGGCCTGTTCGCCTATAATAATCTGGACGCGATGCGCGACACGACGGCGCAGCGTTTCGCCACGTTGGAAGCGATTAAGCAGTCGCAACATGGGGCGAACTCCGGCGAGGAGAATGGCATTCACGCATTATTGCTGCCGACCCTGACTCCGGCCACCTATTCCAGCGTGAGAAGAACGCACGTTATCAGCGACGTTCTGACCATCGCAGCGCTGTGCGCGATGGAGCTACGTCGAAGAAGGTTGCACGGAACGCCAGCAGCGTGATCAACGCCGTCGCCTCGAGCGTTAACTACGCCACGATGCTGACGGAAGGGCGAGCTCCTTCCAGCTCGCTCGGCATTGCCGGACCGCCGTCCTTCATCAACCGACCGGCGGCCGCCCTCGAAAAGGATTGTGGGGTAGGAGGCGCGGGCGTAGGGTTTCAGCCGAAAGTTTGAATCCCACGGCGGTGGGCAAACAGATGCAGTGATGGGGCTCCGATGGCTGCGGAGCCAGACGGGGCTGCCGGTTTTGGCCGCTGCACAATAATGGAGGTTGATTCGTCATGATCACCCAACTCCGCATCCGCTCATGTCTCCGCGCCATTACGATCGGCACCTTAGCGCTGGTCTTCGCAACCGGCATTCTCCATGCCGATGAAACCTGTTCCTCGCCCTACCTCGCCCGGATTGAAGGCCAGGAAGACTTCGTTTATGTCTGGACGTTAGGCGATGAAGGTTTAGGCGACGGTTCAGACAAGCTGGTCACGATTGACGCGAAGCCGGGTTCCCCTAACTACGGAAGAGTCATTAGCAGTTATTCCGTGGGAGGGCGTAACGAGGCGCACCACGGCGGGTTTACCGATGATCGGCGTCAACTTTGGCTGGCTGGTCTGGAATCGAGCAAGATTTTCATTTTCGATGTTCATACCGATCCGGCCAAGCCGCAGTTGGTGAAAACCA
>JBJMXE010000135.1:0-19582 GCA_045809745.1 Chthoniobacterales bacterium
ACAACGCTGCGCCCAGCCCGACCAGCCAGGGTCCGTAGCTCGCTCGGCGTTGCTTATCACGTTGCACCGACTGGTCTTAACGGTCCGCCGTCGAGCGGTCAATCATCGGTGCGAGCGCGGAACCAGTTCGCCTTCTTGGTAGCCGCGATCGACCCGATCGCCATCGGCGCTCTCGTCACCGTTCACTGCACCGAGTCGGCCCTGTCCGGCGTAGCTCTTACCTCGAGCCACGGCTTCGGCGACCGATTACCATTCACCGCCTCGCCTCCTACGCGCTTGATCCCGTCCGCCGCCGTCGCTACAACAGCGGTGTTTGTCGGAACTCGATCTTCTCAATCTCGCGCGCTCGACTACAGAGCATGAGGTCACCTGGTTTGCGCAGGTGATCACGATCAATTTCGGGATGGTGGTCGCGATCTATTACTTCCTAAATCGGGCGAAGCTCGCGTTAAAAATCTTCGGATTTTTTGCCTACAGCATCGGGATGATCGTCCTTCTCGGCGAGATGTTAGTGGAAGCAAACGTCAAAGTAGGCGTTATGGAAGCCCTGCGCGCGCTGCCCGGTGGAAGCTTGTCACGCCCTACAGTCCGCTATCTTTCCGTCAACGATTCATGGGTGGCCCTGCTCACGCAAATCACATTCAACCTGTCGTTCTGGGTGCTCTGGCTCGGCATTCTGTACCTGCTTTTCTTCTGGAACCAGCCACCGAAACATGTCTCGGGCGATGCGGTTGAACAGTTGAACAGTTGAACAGTTGAACAGTTGAGCGCTCACTTAATCCCCAGGTATCCATGTCCCCGCTACTCCCCCGATCTCTGTTTGCACCGGCGCTGATTCTCTGCCTCGCCGCATTCACCCTTCCCGCCCAAACTCCATCTCCCTCCTCTTCGCCAGCACCATCTCCAGCAGGTTCTCCGGCGGCTGGTGCTTCTCTGATCCCGCTCGACACGTGGTTAACTTCCGGATCGCTCTGGCAAACAACACCTGACCAGTTTCCGCAAGGCCATGCGATGGGATTTCGCTGGTTATCCAAAGCGCACGACGCCGCCCGCGCCAGCTCCCGTGCGCTTCGCCTCGGAAATTTGCCGGTTGCGGAAGTGATCGCGCGATTCTCAACGGATACTGGTCCAACGGCGATGACGAGTCCCACGTCGGCGGCTGGTCCCCAAGGGCAGCTCTCGGCTATCCAGCTCTCTATATATAACCGCGGCGATTCCGGCGAGCTGGAGAAGAAGGACTTCGACGCCCTGGTCGAAGGAAGCCGATCTGCATTAAACTCGCTCACCCATATTACGCCCCGTGAGCGCGGCACCGATTATGGCAGCGCGGTTCAGAGTCGAGGCCTGGTCTGGCTCACCCCGGCGAGCCGATTCCTGCTGGAATGGAGCGACACTCCGGCGAATCCCAGCCGAGCGATCAATTACCGGGCAGAATTCATCCGGCTGCGAGTGACGCCTCAGGGCGATCAGCCGAAAACTTTCTTCGAACAGCAACGCGCCCAATCGACGTTAGCCGCAGGCGCGGCTCAGCCAAAAACCGTACACGCAGCCGAGCTGCCGTCGCGACTCGTCAGGGATCCGGACGGCGGAGAACGCCTGCCGAACATTCCGATGGTCGACCAGGGCCGGAAAGGTTACTGCGTTACCGCTGCAACCGAAAGAGTCCTCCGTTACTATGGCGTGGACGTCGATCAGAATGAACTCGCGCAAATCGCTGATGCCGATGCCGCCCGCGGCACCAATCCCGATGTGATGTTCGACGCGCTGAAGAAACTGGCCAGCCGTTTCCGAATTCAGGTTATGACTGAGTACCAGCTCAGCTACGCCGAGTTCATGCGCGAGATTAACGACTACAATCGAGTCGCGCGCAGCGCCCCGAAAACATTGGGGGCGACCGTTCTGCAAATGCCCGGTGGCGCAAGAAACCGCGGCTCAATCAGAAGCGAAATGAAAGGCGAGGTTTTGCTGGAAGCGAAGACGAAACTAAACCCCGCCTACGTGACAACCTTCGAGCGAAACGTCAGAACGAAAATCGAACGTGGCCTTCCTTTACTGTGGTCGGTAGATCTCGGTCTGTTGCCGGAAGAAAAATTGAACCCGCAGGCGCACGGGGGGCACATGCGACTAATCATCGGACTTAATCCGAACACGCACGAGATCTATTACTCCGACACGTGGGGACTTGGTCACGAACTGAAGAAAATGCCGATGGCCAACGCCTGGACGATTACCGACGGCCTCTACACACTGGAACCAAGCTAAGGACCGCAGGGTTGAGGTTGATGTTTCAGGTTCGCGCGTGAGCGAGCGGCGGAGCCCGGCTCGAACCTGACGCGCCTCGGTGCGCCGACCTGCAAGTGGTGGCGGCGATTACGCGCCCACCACTGCATCCGAAAGTGTGCCCGGCTTATTAGACGTTGCCACTTCGCAAACGCTCTTGTGCCAATGGATTGACCCGATCGCCATCTTCACCCGATCGATTCCATCTACCGATACAATCCTGTATCCCTTCTGCAGGGGAAGCTGTTAGTTTCCCGCGCAGCTGTTTTTCAGTCCGTTCACTGAGTCATTCACAACCACCTTCTGAAAATGGTCCGCGCAGTAATCTTCGACCTGGACGGTATTCTCGCCGATTCGGAACGGTGGTGGAACGACATCGACGCCACTTTGCTTGCCGAGTACGGAGTCACCTATCGCGGCGAGTTCCACCGCGATGTTCTGGGCGTGAACTACCGGTTGGCAGTCGAATTCTACAAAAAAGCATTCGGTATATCGGCGCCTACCGACGAGATGATGAAGCGCCGAGGCGAGATCGCGGCTGAGTTCTTCGCAACGCGCATTGGCCTCTTCCCTTCTGTGGAAGAGGTCCTGCAACAGCTTGCCGAGATGGAATTGCGCCTCGCCGTCGGAACGAGCTCCGTCAGCACGTCGGCCCGGCCGTTCCTCGATCGGCATGGTGTCTCGCAGTTCTTCGATGTGATCGTTACCGGAGACGAGGTCGAGCACGGGAAACCCGCCCCGGACATCTACCTCCGGGCAGCCGAGAAGCTGGGCATCAGCGCCGGGTCGTGCCTGGTCATCGAAGATGCACTGTCCGGAATCGCCGCGGCCAAAACGGCAAAAATGCGGGTCGCCGCCATTCCCGACCAGCGTTTCGTCGACCCGCGCGCCTACCAAAGTGCCGCCAATTACGTGCTGAACAGCCTGGAGGAATTGCCGCCTCTGCTGCGGACGCTAGGGACATAACCGGCCTACCGGCATTCTCCGAAAGCGAACCATAGCGTCACGAGCACGAGATGAGTCAATCGTTAACGGCTTTCCGCTGTTTGCTCCCTGTTCGGCCTCGGCCGCCGGAATCCCCTTCCCCGATTTCTCGGCGGCTGGGACGGCGTTTGCGGTTGTTGCTGCGATGACGATGAGGGTGATGATGGGGTTCGCGCGGTCGCGGAGTCTGGAACTTTCAGTTCAAACGTGCGAAACAATCCCGCGAGATCAATCACCTGATTAGCCGCTGACCGCAGTAGGTTGCCCAGATTTTGGGCGACCGATGCGACTTCCACCCGGATACCGCGCCGCCGTAGTTTATCAACCAAGTAGGCAAAATCGGTGTCGCCGGTTACAAGAATAACGACGTCCGGTTCCATTTGATCCGAAAGCTCGAGTGCGTCGATCGCCATCATGACGTCAACGTTCGCCTTGTAACGGCCTTCCTCAGCCGGTGAACCGTCTTTGGTTACAACCAAAAAGCCATTGGCACGCAGCCACTGCACAAACTTGTTCTTCTTGTCGCGCTCTTCCTGCCAGATAGGCATCGCCGGTGGAAGCCCGGCGTACACGACCATTTCGATCAGGTCACGTCCGGTCGCAGGCCCAGCCAGAAAATCGCGCAACTTCAGCCAATCAAGTCCTCGGCCCGCTGTACGCACCGAACTCCCGATGTTCGATTCATCGACCAGCACCAAAAGCCTGGGGCGCTGTTCAGATGTCGAATGTTTCCTGGCCATGATTCCTTGTCTTCGTAGCGCAGCTCTTCGGTCCCCGCTCTTAGCTCCTGTGGTCCCGCGGTCTGTTGTCTCTTCCTAGCTCTTAGCTGCTGCGCCCTTCTTTCCCTTCGGTTTTGCTGCCGCCAATCGCTCTGTTTTTCGGCGCCGGCTGGCGCGCTTCCTTACGTTGTCTCTACCGCGGTTATGTCCCATAAGCTCGAACAGTCGCCCGTCTTTCGCCTGTTCCAAGCTCTTTCCACAGGATCAATTTAGCCCCTGCCAATCAATTATGTCGCCAATCCGTTCAACGCATGCCTAGTCTGGGCGCTCCGTAAACCTCAACACCGCAAAACTATGCTGCACATCATCTGGTCCATCATTATTGGTTTCATCATCGGTCTGATCGCCCGCGCGATCATGCCCGGCGCTCAAAATCTCGGATTTATCGTCACCACCCTGCTCGGGATCGGCGGCTCGATCCTCGGGGGCTTGATCGGTCGACTCTTCTCCAGGCCTGCGCCCGGCACACCGTTCCACCCCGCCGGCATCATCATGTCAATCGTCGGCGCGCTGATTCTGCTGTTCCTCTGGACGCGCTTCATGCATTAGGCGGAGCCAATTCCCTGTTGTAGCCGGGGTCCGCTGACCCGGCCGGATCGCGAGCCCATCAGTTCCACGTTCTACCAGCAGAGGTGAACGTTCGCTGGTCCTCCGATTTGATGTGGGAGGCGCCCTGGTGCGGCGACTGCCCTGGGCCGCCATCTTGTCTTCGCGCCTCAACCAGTCAACCACTCAACTGCTCAACGCTGATTCATTTGTCGCTGGACCATTTAGGACAGTTTTCTTCAGCCTTTCCGTAAAATCTTTTCGACGAGGAAGCGTGACATTCGTTTTCCGAATCGCCAGCATTCGCGCATGAAAAAACTCACAATATTCGTCGGGTTGGCCATCGCAATGGTGGCGGGCATCGTCGCGTTGGTCGCGCAAGGCGAAAAGGGAGCGAAATCAGACAAATTGATCTACGCCATGGCCGATCAGATGACGTTCAAAGAGGGGCCGTTAGGAGGCGTCAGCATGGCGACGGTATGGGGCGATCCTCAAACCGGAGCACATGGGCAATTCACGAAGATGAAACCCGGCTGGGACGCGGGAATGCACACGCATTCGAACACGCTCGAGCTGCTGGTGATTAAGGGGGCTTATCTCTATCGCGACGAAGCCGGCGATAAACGCGTCGGCCCCGGCGGATTCATTCGCATCCCTGCCGGCCACAAGCACTGGAGCGGCTCCGATAAAACAGAGGGCGCACTGTTTTACGAAGACAGCGACGGCAAATTCGACCTGACACCAGCGCAGCAACCCGACGTCTGAGGGTAACGTTTGAAGCGTAGCGCGGCCTGGGGCTGCCAAATTCCGGGGAACACAGGCGTCTCGGCTGTTGGGGAAAAGCGTGTCCCTTTCCCTATCTTTTGGCTCCCCTGGTAGCGGCGATCGATCCTCCCCAAACAATATCGCTCATCCCCGTTCCTCGTAGCATCGGCCGCTGGCCGATATGGGCTGTGATTCATCGGCGGGGCCGCCGATGCCACCGGCCCTTTCCCCTTACTTCCCAGGTTCTAGCTCCGGCTCCTCGCTAGCCCTCTCTATATATAGAGGGGAGCGCACTTACTCCCCCGGCACTTTCGGAGTCTTCTCCTTCGTCGCTTTTGCCCAGAGGTGGAACGTGTAGGTGAACACCACGTAGCCCATGACTCGTTCCGGGTGATAGTTTCTAAAATAGATCGCGGGATTAACCTGAAAATCCGGCGTGATGTTCCAGGTGAACCCAATAGTCGACGAGTTTTCGGCGCCACTTTGGAAATCAACCTGCGCCCGGAATGCGGGATTAAAATCGTAGGCATAACCGAGGATCGCTTCGTTTTTGGAGGCGGTATGAATTGCTCCGGCGATAAACTTATGGTGCTCGGTATAATATCCTGCCTCGATGTACGGTTGCGGATCCACCCCACGGCGGGGCGACCAGTTGGTGAAGCCGATCGACAGTAAATACGGCTCCTGCCGTAACAGCCCGATCTCAGTGGCAAAAATCTCCTCGTTCGGTTTGAAACCCTGGAACACGGCTACTTCCGCCCATTTGGTCACGCCCATCTCCGCCTGCAACTCGTACGGGTTACCGATCCGCTTGTCTTGAATCTGAAGGCTAATCGACAGATCGCCTTCAGCCTCCAGTTCCGGCGTGACGATCTGGCTTAGCCCCTTGGTCGTTGCTTCGGCGTGCGGCGCGCGCAAGCCGATAATAAGGAACAGGATCAGCGCTGGGCGTTTCATCGCAAGGTCCTCAGCCTGCGATCGGCAGATATCGAAAGCGTCATCACGTCGTTAGGCAAACGCATTTCTTCAACTGCAGTCGACCGTTTTTGACCCCTGACTGCAATCCGAAACGACGATTTTATCAATATACTCCGCGATCCGCCATGGTAGCGCCGATTACGCTCCCGCTAGTGCATCCGAAAGTGTGCCCGGCTTATTTGATGTTACCACTTCGCGAACGCTCTCGTGCCAGTGGATTGACCCGATGGCCACTTGTCTTCGTTTTAACGGCTCAACCCCTCAACTCCCAGCTCTCAACATCTTATCGATCTTCAGCTGTCAGCTTTCGATCGGTTCGTTCTTGAATGTACTGCGGAGTCTTACATTGCGGGCCCGGCTTCGCCGATTTGCTGAGTTGGGGTCGCCGGGCCGCGATGCCAGTTTCCGAATCAACCCCTCACCTGTTGGTCACTGGTGACTCATCACCGTACCCGACTCACCGCTGGGCTGCGCATTGTCTCGATTCGTCGGAACTACGTCGTTGGTAACCACGCTTTCCAGCGATACATCGTCACTATGAATCGATTTATTACTTCGTTGATTGCCACGCTGGCATTCACAGTTTGCGGCCTCACTTGGGTGCTCGCCCAATCATCGGCCTCTACAGCACGAACCGCCTCACCCTCAACCCTCGCTCCGCTAGAGTTTCTGGTTGGTGGCGTGTGGCATGGAGAACTCCCAGCGCGCCCTGACGGTTCAAAGATGGGAATTGACCTGCGCAGCGACTGGTCGCCAAACCATCAGAGCATTCGCTTCGACAGCGCTTTTATCAGCGGCGGAAAGCCCTCGCCTTACACCAGTGGCGCTTACAGTTGGAATCCGGTGGGCAAGCAGATCGTCTTTGCTTACACCGACGCAGAGGGCAGCCTGATTGAAGGGGCCGTATCAGTGGAAAACGCCGCGCTGGTGCACAACTTCACCATCTCGAAGGCCAATGCCGAGATCGAAAAGGCCCGCGCGATCATCACTCCACACGGCCGGAATAGTTATACCAACGAC
Organism: Chthoniobacterales bacterium; assembly: GCA_045809745.1. Taxonomy (GTDB): domain Bacteria; phylum Verrucomicrobiota; class Verrucomicrobiia; order Chthoniobacterales; family UBA10450; genus DATFCK01. The sequence goes on from JBJMXE010000135.1 coordinate 7,353, forward strand.
ATCTTCGTCGACAAAGGCGGCTCATTTCAAAAAATTGCTAGTCTGCAGTACGACCGCGTCGGTGCGGCCGAGGCGCGCTGATTCGCGCGGTCGGTTCTCTCTACTTTCATGGTTGAACAATTCAACGAGTTCCTCGGTGATCCGTTATTCGCTCTTCTTCCATTGACCGCTCGCCTGCTCGAGCCACGGCCCGGCTTCTTTCGGTAATTGAGAGTTGAGCTCTTGCTTCGTCTGCGTGGTAGCGACGATCGACCCGATCGCAATCTGTTTTCCCTTCCAACCATTCAACCTTTGAATTGTTAAGGATCGCTTCCCTGTTTGCTTCTGCTCTTCGCTTTTCCTCCATTGAACGCCGCCCACTCACGCGACGGCCGCCAACGCTTTCGGTGCTTGGGCCTTGGACGCTGAGAGTTGGGCGTTTGCTTCGTCTGCCAGGTGGCGGCGATTACGCTCCCGCTAGCGCATGCGAAAGTCTGCCCGGCTTATCAGTCCGCTCTTCGCTTCTTTGCCCCCCTAACTCCTAGCCTCGGCACCTGCTGCGCCCTACCCCTCTCGTTTCCGTTCTTGCCAAACAAGCGCCGAACTCATTTGATCTATTCCTGATCGAGAATCGCTCCCTCCGGCGATTCCACCTCAAACCCGCAGCATCAAACGTCTAACCTCATCGTCGCTCATTCCATGAAACATCTCATCGCATTCATCGCGCTCACATTCTTTGCCGCTGCCAGCCTTGCTCATGCCCAAAGTCCCAAGAGTTCGCCAGCCGCGTCAGGTTCACCACAAACCTCGCCATCATCGTCAGCTTCACCTGCGTCTCCGCCTACGGTGGCGTCGGCAATCGATCGCGAGATCACGATCGTAGAAAAGGAAGTTGTAGAAGCGGCCGAAGCGATGCCGGACGGCAAGTTCGATTTCTCACCGGAAAAACTGAACATCGCCGGCAGCGACTACAAAGGTGTGCGCACGTTCGGCCAGCAGCTGAAGCATATCGCTGCGGCGAATTACCTGATCTGGTCGCCGATCACCGGCGAAAAAGCGCCTGCTAACGTGAACGACGGCAAAGGACCGGACAATATGACGACCAAAGCGGACATCGTTAGGTATTTGAAAGATTCCTTCTCGCTTGGGCACAAGGCAGCAGCTACTCTGACCGAATCAAACCTTGTCCAACCAATCAGCTCCGGCAGCGGCAAACCGACCACTCGGCTCTTCCTCGCCACGTTTGCCGCAGCTCACGCGTTCGATCATTACGGTCAGCTGGTCGAATATCAGCGGATGAACGGCATCGTGCCGCCGGCCAGCCGCGGCCAATAACGTTCCGAAAACCAAAGCGATTTATGCGTTCCACTTCAGTCCCACTATGTACTATGGTCGTAGCGCTATTTTTGCTGGGAACGTCGTTAACGAAAGCTCAAAGCGCTTCGCCGGCGCCCACTCTGAAATCCATTCTCCTCGAGCAGCTGCGAGAAACGCATAACCAGGAGCAATGGTTCGTGCCGGTGAAAGTGGCAATCGAAGGACTAACTGCCGAACAGGCGGCATGGAAGGACGGGACAGACAATCATTCCATCGCACAACTCGTCAATCACCTCATCTTCTGGAACAAACAGCAGCTCGCCAAATTCAACGGGGAAAAGCCGGTTGCGTTCAGTGGCGATAACAACGAGACGTTTGCCGGCCTCGATAAAGCGGCCTGGGACGCGAGTGTTAAGCAGATCGACGACGTTCTAACAGCCTGGGAGAAAGCAATCGAAGGAGCTGATGATGCGAAGCTGGCGAAGTGGTATTCAACGATCGGCCGAATCAGCACCCATAACGCCTATCACACTGGCCAGATCATCTACATTCGCAAAATGAAGGGCAACTGGGACCCGGCAAAAGGTGTGAAGTAAGTCGAGGACGACGTTTGATTGCTGGTGGTGTGCGGAGGATGGAGTGCAGCGACTGCTGTGACTCTTCACGTTAGCGCGGGCTTCGACCCATGAATGGCAAAATGTCGACGCCGCATCGGACATTCGTTCCTACCAGCTCGATCGACCGTTAACCATCGCGCGCCTTGAGTGGTAGCGGCGATTACGCGCCCGCGAATGCATCCGAAAGTGTGCCCGGCTTATTAGACCTTGCCACTTCGCGAACGCTCTCGTGCCAGTGGATTGACCCGATCGTCACTTGTCTTCGTTTTAACGGCTCAACCCCTCAACTCCCAGCTCTCAACATCTTATCCCTCTTCAGCTGTCAGCTTTCCGCGTTTCAGTTCCCTCTCCTCAACTGCTCAACCCCTCAACCCCTCAACTTCTCCCCCCCCTTTTCAGCTTTCAGCTTTCAGCTGTCAGCTTTGAGCTTTCTACTTTCGATGACTTGCCTTAGCTCGGTCGATAAATTGCCTGAGCCTAACCGGATCTTTAAACCCATCGTGCCCCTTCGTTCCCGAATTAACGTCAACGCCGGAAGGCTTCACGAATTCAACGGCTGCCTGCACATTGTCAGGATCAAGCCCGCCTGCCAGAAAAATGGGTTTGTTTCTGTAACGAGCCACGATATCGCGGCTAATCGACCAGTCATGGATCTGCCCCGTCCCGCCGACCTGATTAGTACCCCGGTTGATTGAGTCCAGAACGAACCCGTCGACGAACTCCACGAACGGCGCAGGATAATCAAGGCTTTGCGAGGAGACGATGTGTACGACCTTTATCAAAGTTAATCCCGACACGCGCCCTCTCAATTCGCGGATCATCTCCGGTGCAATCTCGCTGTGCAGCTGAACAGTTGTGATTCCACTTACCCGTATGAACCGTTCGATTTGATCTACATCCGGAATGTGGGTCACCAGAACCGGGTGGACGGCGGGCGGCAGTGTGCCGGCGATCTGACCGGCAAGCTCGGGGCTGATGAAATCAGCACTGTTATGACGTTTGCCGACAAGCAGCCCGACAGCGTCAGCTCCCAAGCTGGTTGCCAACAGCGCGTCCTCTTCTCGCCTTATACCGCAGATCTTTACGTCCATGATTCTTCAGTAACACCACGCCGGTGAATCTAAACGCCAAACAAAGCGCATCATACCGGATGTGACCAGATCATCGAGGTTGGTTCATCGGATCATTGGAGTGGTTGGCTGGATCGCGGCATGGGGATGGACAATTGTCGCCGGCATCGGGGGTGTCGGCCTGATAATTACCCTCGGCCCGTGGCCGCCCACAAACGGTTGGTTCGCGCTGTTCTCCGGTCTGGCGGCCTGCCCCCTTACTGCATGGCTTTTGCGAAAATATGCCGGTATTAATTTTCGCGGCTGGGCCCGGCTTGCGGTAGCTGTTCTCATCATCATGGCCGGACGTCTCACCCTAAAAATCGAAGGCCGCGGCACGTTCGTTCCAAATTTCTCGCAATCCCGCCCCTCCACATTCTGATCTCCGCCACTCTCCACTCTTCCATTGAGCGTTGGGCGCTGAGCGTTGGGCGTTTGCTTCGTCTGCCGGGTAGCGGCGATTACGCGCCCGCGACTGCATCCGAAAGTGTGCCCGGCTTATTAGACGTGGCCACTTCGCGGACGCTCTCGTGCCAGCGGATTAAACCGACCGCCATCTCCTTGGGCGCGAGGGTTAACGATCCACCGCATCACCTCTGCGGCGCGACAACGCCCCGCGGCGTTCGGGGCTCATACTTGTCCACCGTTTGCCAGTGTTCCTGACGCACTTTGTAGAATGGAAACGACACCACCGTTTTTGCCGTCGCCCGGCTCAACCGCAACAACCGGTTGTCGGCGCGCGCCGGCGCGAGCTCGTAGGCGAACCGGAAGGTTGTGACCCGCGCGATCACCCAAAACAACGAGCACGGCGATTGTAAGGCGCCTTCTGCTTTAAGAATGGTGAAGTCGCGTTTGCTCACCCACAAGCGTCCCGCCAGCAGTCCGAAAAATCGTTCTTCGCGTGTGCTCGTGTTCTGGTTCGGCTGAGGCGTAAAGGCAATCACATAAGCCTCCTCGCCCGCTGCCGTTCCGTCTGGGAGCCGTTTCCAATTATATCGGTTTCGTAAATTGTACTTCCGCACCGCGGCGACGGTTGATTCCGCCTGGTTCATCGGTTTCGCAGTGGACGAAGGTTTCGGTTTCGGCGTGGCCGATGTCTTCTCCCCAGCGGTGGCGTGGGTTTCCTCGGAACTGGATTCGAAAAACGAAATCTTGCCTTCCACTTTCTTGCCGGTGTATTCCAGCGGCCCCGGATCGCCCGGCCGCACGATTGAATGCCACGTGCCTTTGGCGGTGACTTTGCCGGTGCTATCCAACTGGTGGGTCGTTAGGGTTTGATGATACTGCCATTTGCGCAGGGCTACCCGGTCCGCCTCAAACTTGGCCAGAGCGGCATCAAAAATGCCGAGCGCCGATGGCTTTTGCTCTGTCTGTTGCCCGAGAACCGAAGCACCCGGCCATGCCGCGAGCAAAAGAATGCCAGGGAAGAATCCAACCGTCCGCCAGGCTCGATTCCATATCGGCGAAACTACGCCGCGGCATTTGATTGGTAGCGGCGATCGACCCGATCGCCATCTGCTCTTTTGGTTCAACGTTTCAACGATTAACGCATGAATGCGTTCTGCCGACTTCATTGTCGTCGCACCAACATCGCCCCCTTCGTTCTGTCATCGACGATCACAGTGAAAGGTTTGGGAACACCAGCTGTTCCATGGCTCGCGCTCTGTTCGTATACCACTGACCAGGTCTTATGATCCGGATGAAACAAGGGCTCCTCCCTCTCATAGTCGATCCGATTGTATCCGCGTCTGCGTGCCTCTGTGTTAGCGATTCGGATGACTTCCTCGATCGTTAGGTGAGGATTCGCCTGAGAAGCATCCGGTCGATCCTGAATTACATGCCGAGAGGCCGGCGGCGGTTGCACAACTGTCGGAACTGAAACATCAACGTCACTCTTCTTGCCGCTGGTCGCCGACACGTTTGGAAGAACTTGATCGTCGCTGGGCAGCGGTGAACCGGCGGGCGATCGGTCTTCGTCTTCGGCAAAACGTTGTGTGTCTGAAGTCGGAGCTCGTTCACCTGAAGATGAACTCGGTGCCTGGAGAGCGGCCGGTGCCGGCACCAGTTGTGGCCCTTCCGCCGGTGGCTCCGGCGGCGCCGGCTTCGCGTGCTTTCTTTCTACGGCGATCTCCGGCGTCTCCTGCTTTCCATTATCACCTCTCTCCTCCGCGATTTCCGCCTTGTGCACAGTCCCAGGCGCAGCCGCCGGCGGCGCTGGCGGTCGCGCCGAATTGCTTACTGCGACCTTTGGATTACCAGACGGAACACCCATTAGCTCGTTGTTAGGTAACGGATCGTGGCGAAACTCTGGGCTGGCCGTCGCGGGAAGAGATCGCGCGGTTTTTCCGGCAACAGCTCTGGCGCCAGGCGTCTTAACCAGAGTGATCGAACCTTGCTTACCCTGTTCGCTGCTGGATGCAGGATGTGGAACCTGGGTTGTTTTCACAATCTTCTCGGGTGGCCTAACAGGCGCAGCCGGCGTTAGGCTAACCGCCGATGCGGCTCCAGCGGCCCATCGGCTGGTTCGTTGCCCATCGCTGAAAGCAGCGTGACCAGTTCTTCCTTTGGAATAGCCGGTCACCGTTCCATCAAATTTGCCGCGGACCATGTTACCGGCAAAACGCGCGTAAAGCGCGCCGCTCGCTGTGTACCAGCTTAATGTGCCGGTCTTGGTGGCGTATCCCTCAGCATCGCGATCGCCGGCCCAGGTTGCTGTGTCGCCCGGTTTAGGATTGTCATTCCAGACAATCGTCTTTCCATCTTTTGTGCGCTGATATTTACCTTCGCCAAACGCGGTGCCGACACATAGCAGGAGGAACACACCGCAAAGACAAACCAACAACCGCGTGGCCACAGGCGGAGGTTAGCCGTCGTCGGCCAAGCCGCAATGCGGTTTTCAATCTAGCAGTTCGATGTTGTCGGACGACGTGGAGCCGACGCCAAAACGCGGCGACCAGTCTCCTGGTTTCCAGCCCTTTGCTCGTGGCTCTGAGCTAAAAAGCGATCTTATCGAATCGCCAGGCCGTACGCCTGCCAGTGCCTGTTTGCGCTCCGCGCGTAGCGGCGCGAATGCGAGCGATTGACGGAATGATACCGCTTTTGCGACTTTGAATCCTTATCCAAAGAAGAGTCGTCATCGCATCCCCCTCCCTTTTGTAGCGCATCGATATCGATGACGGGCACCAGCAATTGCGGTGACACTACCGTGATGCCATTTCGCACAACGGTGTTGGTTGCAGACTCCTGCCCCTGATTGGAAGCGACGGTCGGAACTCCCGCCACCGTACTCTTATTGGCCGACACGGTCGCAGCGTCGTGGCGAACTCCCACGAACTTTCCATTTTGCGGAGAGTCAGGTTGAACCGATACCGCTTTGGCGATTGCCAGCGCAACCATCATCATCGTCGCACCGGCGACCACCAGGGCCACGGCTTTTAACATCCACGGTGAAAGCATGTTCAACCTTCGGGCGTACGGTTTTCGATTAGTCATAGGAAACTCCATTGATCGAGGTTTGAGAGAACGTTTACGAAATGTAATCCGTGCATCGATACCAACCCTTTTCAGACGCTACCGCTCAGCTTTTTATTCAATCCCGATATTATTTCGCGCATCCACACGCCGTCGGACGTGCAACGCACTCGGAAAGTGTGAATTAGCGCCGAAGTCTGGTTGCTCCGGTGTTTTCAGATTCTCTCCCGAACTCCTCAACCTCTCAACAGCTCAACTGCTTTTTCCGCTTTCAGCTGTCAGCTTTCAGCGTTTCAGCTCCCTCTCCCCAACTCTTCAACCTCTCAACAGCTCAACAGCTCAACAGCTCAACTTCTTTCCCTCTTCAGCTTTGCAAAGCACTGTCCCGCGCGCGGGACGGCAGAATCCCAGATGTGGAGCCGTTCAGATCCCACGGTTCGCGTTTCTTGTATCGCAACAGGCCTTAAATCAGCCGCTTACGACCGCTGTTCAATCCATGGCATACGCTCTGCGTAACCGGTTCATACCCGAGAGAAGCACGACAGGGTGCAAACGTACTCGCCTCATAATTAAAGAGTTCCTCTGCGCGCCATCCTCGATCCAACCGGCCGCCTACACAAAAGAATACTGACGCCATGATACAGGACCTCCGCTACGCGTTGCGAATGTTGCTCAAATACAAAGGATTCACTGCGGTCGCGGTGAGCGCCTTAACGTTAGGCATCGGCGCCAACACGGCGATTTTCAGCTTGGTCAGTGGTGTGCTTCTGCGGCCCCTGCCCTTTCCACAGGCAGATAGAATCGTTTATTTCCAGGGCCAGAATCCCACCGCTGGTATCACCGACAGCAACATTTCCATTCCGGATTACCTCGATTGGGCGCAGCAAACCGATGTCTTTTCAAACACCGGCCTCTATGCCGCCGGCAATGCCACTCTTTCCGCCGACGGCACCGAACCGGAGCGAGTTCCGCGCGCTTTCGTGACCAGTGGCTTCTTCTCTGTACTCGGCGCGCGGCCAGCCCTTGGCCGATTGTTGTTAGGCGACGACGATCTGCCCAATGCACAGCCAGCGGTGATCCTGAGCGCCGGTTTGTGGAAGCGACGCTTCGGCTCGGATCCGAACATCATTGGCAGGAAACTGTCGATCAGTGGCCAGCTGGTGACTGTGGTCGGCGTCATGGCTAGCGGCTATGAATACCCGGAGCAGACGCAAGTCTGGGCATCGTGGCCTCTCGCCTCCGAAGAAAAGAGACGCGACAATCGGTCATGCTCGGCGATCGGTCGATTGCGCGCCGGAGTCGACCTGAAGCAGGCCCAGGCTCAGATCAGCGCGGTCGACGCGCGCCTCGCTCAACCTTATCCAGACACGAACAAAGGCTGGGATGTGCGCCTCTCGGTCCTGCACGAGATGCTCGTTCGCGATTTGCGGCCGTCCTTACTAGTGCTGCTCGGAGCGGTCGCGTTCGTCCTGCTCATCGCCTGCGCGAACGTAGCGAACCTTCTGCTCGCTCGTGCTGCCACGCGCCAAAAGGAAGTCGCCATCCGCACCGCATTGGGCGCCAGCAGATGGCGGATCGTCCGTCAGATGATGACGGAAACCTTGGTGCTGTCCACCATCGGGGGCATTGCCGGCGTGATGCTCAGCGTCTGGTTAACCGACATCTTGTTGTCCGCAATGCCGAAAGGCGCACCGGGACTGGATCAGGTTAGCCTCGATTATCGAGTGCTGACGTTTGCCGTGCTGGTGTCCGCACTAACGGGGATACTCTTCGGCTTGGCTCCATCGTTGCAAACTTCGAAGCTTGACGTGAGCAGCTCGCTGAAAGAAGGCGGCCGAACCGGTGAAGGACATCGCCGGACCAGCGCACGCAGCCTTCTTTTGATCGGAGAAGTGGCCCTCTCGCTCATGCTCCTCGTCGGCGCAGGTCTCTTGATCAAGAGCTTCATGCGATTGCAGGATGTGAAGGCCGGATTCAACCCTGACGGTGTGCTCGTTAGCTCCGTCGCGCTGCCCCGCGCAAAATACAAAGAGCCGGCACAACGCGTGGAATTCTTCCGGCAACTCACGGAGCGTGTCGCCGCCTTACCCGGCGTGCAGGCCGTGGGCGGTGCGATTAATCTTCCGCTCGGTGCGAGCAACTACGACATCGGCCGTGCCTTCATCCCCGAGGGACGGCCCCTCACGGTGGAGGAATCGGTTAACGCCAGCTACTCCACCGTTACCGGCGATTACTTCCGTGCGCTCCAAATCCCGATCCTGGCTGGTAGACTTTTCAGTAACACCGACATGGACACCGCACCAAAGGTCGCGGTCGTTAACGAATCACTGGCGAGAAGATATTTCGGCTCGGTGAACGGCGCACTGGGAAAACGACTTACCGTCTGGCGCGATGAAAAATTCCCGCGCGAGATCGTCGGCGTAGTCGGCGATACCAAGGTCGGCACGCTCGAGAGCGAGAACGCACCGCAAATTTACGTACCGCATGGGCAAGACTCGGATTGGGTATTCATGGCCATGGTCGTCCGAACCTCGGGCGATCCTGTGTCGCTTGCTCCGGGCGTGCGCCGCGAAGTTCTGACACTGGATAAAGACCAGCCGGTGTACAACGTGCGGACCATGGGAGAAGTAGTGGTGAACTCAATCCGCACGCGGCGTTTGTCGATGCTGCTGTTTGCGGCCTTCGCCGGGGCAGCGCTGCTCCTCGCCGCATTGGGCATTTACGGAGTGATGGCCTACTCAGTGACTCAACGGGTACGGGAGATCGGGATCCGGATGGCGCTCGGCGCGCAGGCGGGCGACGTCCTGCGCATGGTGGTTAGGCAAGGCATGACGCTGGCGCTGTTCGGGGTAGGAATCGGACTTGTCGCCGCGTTCGGCATGAGCCGCGTTTTGGCGAGCCTTCTCTTCGGAACAAACCCCACCGACCCCGCCACCTTTGCCGCCATTTCTCTCTTGCTCGTCCTGGTCGCACTCATCGCCTGTTACCTCCCCGCTCGGCGAGCGGCCCGGCTCGACCCAATCAAAGCCCTGGCCCAGAGCTGAATTCCACCGGATCAGCCCGCCAGCTGGCCACCCAGTTTCCGCGCCCTCTATATATAGAGGGCGACGTGGCGCCCCCGTTCCGCTCGCCCTGCTCCTCGCTCTTCTCAGTTCAGAGTTCGATGTTGGACGTTCGGCGTTTGCTTCCTCTGCTCTTTCCGCTTTGCGTTTGCTCCGCGGTCCGTGCTCAGTGGTCCCGTGATCTTGTTGTCCTCTTTTCTCAATATCGTCACTCCCCCGATAATCGATCGCGTGATAACAATTAACTAAACAACAGATAGTCAAAGCCCGTTTTGCTTTTACCCTGCAATGGATTCGCTCGTTAACAGCGTTATCACCACCTGCTGGGTCGTCTTTTTCGTGGTCTGGATCGTGGCTGCGAAATGGACGAAGCGCACGGCATATCGCGAGACCCCATCCCAACGGTTGCGCTACGTTGTTCCGATCGTTATCGGCTGGATTCTTGTCGCTCGCGGACGTCGATTCGGTTATCCGCTCAATGTAAAGGTGATTCCCCATACCCCTCTCGTCCTCGCCGTCGCCGCAATCTTATGCGCGTGCGGAGTAGTATTTTGTGTCTGGGCCCGAATCGTTCTCGGTCGCAATTGGAGCGGTACGGTAACAGTGAAAGAAGGACACGAATTGATCGTGCGCGGCCCATACCGCCTGGTGCGGCATCCGATCTACACCGGACTGCTCGTCATGTTAGTCGCCACGGCAATCCAGCACGGGCGCATAGCGGCAATGATCGGCGTCACGCTCGTCTTCGTCAGTTTCTGGATCAAACTGAGCGGAGAAGAAGAACTGATGCTGAAACAATTCCCCAACGAATACGCCGCCTATCGGCGGCGAGTAAAACGGATCATTCCGTTTGTAATTTAGTTCCGCTCCTCTCGCAAGTTCGTTCCACCAAACTTCTTGGCCGGGAAAGAATCTCGCCATCACGAATCTCCTCTACCTGTAAGGGAAGCTGCGAGCTTCCCGTTCCTCTGCTTGCTCCAGGCTCCCTGCTCCCTGCTCCTCGCTCTTCTCTATTCGACGTTCGGCGTTCGGCGTTTGCTTCCTCTCCTCCCCCTTCTTTTCCGCTTCGCTCGACGGTCCTGTGGCCAGTGGTCCGGTGGTCTCATTGTCCCTGTTCGCTCTTCTCCCAGCTTCGCGGCTAGCGGTAGCCGAAAAGAACGGTTTCCTGTCAGCCCTGATCCGTCTCGAGCTGCATCCAATCAACAATGACAACTCACCGCCGCATTCGATGCACTACATCCTCCCTCACCATGTGCTACGTGGTAACGCGCCATGTCCGCGCCTTCCTTTGTAACCGCGCCGCTAGCCGCCTTGTCATATCAGATATGATTCCGATCGTCCGTCGTTCTCTGACTGTCATCGCTGCTGTGATTGGGCCGTCGTTAGCCTTCCCCTCACTCACCGTGGCTCAACACACGCCCGTGCAACCGAGCCAGCAGAATGTCTCGATACCGGCCGAAGGTGATTCCGTTCCAATGCTCGATTTTGGCGGACGACCGGTCGTGGAAGTGATGATCAACGGCAAAGGTCCATACAAGTTCATCTTCGACACCGGCGCATCCTTGAACGTCCTCGATACCTCCGTCACGGCCGAACTCGGATTAGACGATCATGCCGGGATCCAGGAGCTACGCCTGGGAAAAATTTCGGTGCGACAACTGGCAGCTTTCTCCAACCCGATCTCACAGATGTTAGGCGGCGGCGATGTTCCGCGAGGCGTGCTGAGCGCATCTTCTTTTCCGGGCAACCTGGTGATTTTCGATTTCCCGGGTAAACGCATTGCTTTTCGCAACGGAACGCTGCCATCGCCCGATAAGAAGACCGTTTTCAGCTACGACCCGTCCGATCTTCCGGCAATTCCAGTGAACGTCGCCGGTCGCGAAGTAACCGTCCATCTCGACACTGGCGCTCCCTACGCGCTTGCTCTCCCCACGAAATACATGAAGGAACTGCCGCTATCCGGTCCACCGGTTCAGAAAGGCAACGCGAAAACACACGGCGGTTCGCTGCCGATCTATCTCGCACCATTGGACGGCGCGATCGGCATCGGCTCATTCAAGTTGTCGACGCACGACCTTCGGTTTACCGACGTCGTGCCGTTCGGAGGAGCCGAACCAAGAGGCCAGCTCGGCAGCGAAGCCTTGCGCGACCTCGTCATGACACTTGACTCATTGAATCACCGAATTGAATTGAAGACACCTTCCCCGGCAGCCCGATAGGGGTTCCATGCTACTCTGGGGCGCACGGGCGTCTCGCTTTCGCGAACTTCGAGCCGTTGCTCTTCTCCTTGTAACGCGCTTATCTTCGAAGCTGCGCTTCGCTCGTGCAGTTCCGGGGTCCCGTGGTCCCGTGGTCCAAATCCCCGGTCCTCTTTGATGCGACCAAAACCGAGCGAGACACGATTCCGAGATATGCTACTAGTCATCGCAATACTCCTGTTACTGTTCTGGTTCGGCGGCCTCGCCTTCCACATCGCCGGCGGTCTGATTCACATCCTGATCGTGATCGCCGTGATCATGTTCATTCTCCACTTTGTTCGCGGCCGACGAGCTTAACTGCCGCACTCAAAACCGAGTGGGTTTCTGCGGCGGCAGCGCGGCGAAACGTTGCTCCGATTTGGGCAAGATCAGAGCGCTTGGTAGCAGATCGGTAACGGGAATCGGCGAGCCCCGGGG
>JBJMXE010000136.1:0-51152 GCA_045809745.1 Chthoniobacterales bacterium
ACTGATCTCTCTGCTTTCCAGATGGTCGGGAGGGATGCTCACCAGGTTTGGAACTAGACCTCCGCTGATAGCCGGGCCGCTAATCGCAGCCGCGGGGTTCGCTTTGTTCGCGATACCCACTGTCGGAGGCAGCTACTGGAACACCTTTTTTCCGGCGGTTGCGGTCCTCGGTCTGGGCATGGCCATCACCATCGCACCCCTAACTACCACCGTAATGAGTGCAGTGGAACAGGATCGCGCCGGCATTGCCTCGGGAGTAAATAACGCCGTGGCCCGTTCGGCGGGATTGCTCGCCATCGCCGTGCTCGGCATCGTCATGCTCCAAGTGTTCGGGCATGCACTGGATCGGAATCTGAGGACAGCCCCATTTCCATTCGTTGCGATTCAGGCGCTGAATGCTGAGAAGAGCAAACTGGCCGCGGCGGATCTTCCGCCGGAATTCGACCCACTCACGCGCCGCCTCGCGAGAATTGCAGTCGATCGATCTTTCATCACCGGTTTCAGGACGATCATGAGCATCGGCGCGGCCTTATCGTTGGCCGGCGCTGTCACTGCGCTACTGTTGATCGCGGGCAAACCGAAAGCAGACCGCCGGTTGAAAAGCTAGCACCAATCACTGCGCTACTGGACTTGTTCGGCTGGAACGTGCTCTCCGATTCGGAGCAGAACCTCGGGCCCATTCCGCGATTGTTCGGGTAAACACCTCCAACCGCGATTTTCGGCTGGCCATATCCGTCTTCAGCTCGCGTTCGACCTGCAGCTTCAGTTCTTCGTTCGGTCCGGAGCGGGCAAACTCCCACGCGTCTTCGCCTTCAGCTTCCAGCAGCATTTTCTCGAGCGCTCCAATCGACCGTTGCAACTCCGCCAGAACCGATCGCATTTTCGAAATAGTGGTCCCCTCGCCCAGTTCGTCGGCCTGGATGTCGCAAAGCGCCAGAAGGATTTCCATTTGGGCGACATCCGCGGCCGCGTATGCCTCCTGCACGTCGTGCCAAAGCGCCGATACGCCGGCGCTGCCGTCGGCCCGCAAATCGGGATGCAAACGCCTAACCAAAGTTCGATAGAGCTCCTTCACTCTGGAATCAACGGACGCAGTCTCGGCTGCGTCTTCATCAGCCACAGAGCCGTTTCGTCCATTCGCTGAGTGCGGCGGCGGATTTGCACCCGATCGCCCCGGCCTCGAACTGGATGCCGCGGTGCTTGGGTTAACGAACATATGCGACTTGAACGCTTCGAATGTTTTGGAATACACATCGTCGTCCAGCTTATCGGGGTGTGTGCCCATGAACTTCTGAACCCAGTCCTGGAACAGAGCTTCTTTTTCGAAATCGCTAAGCTTACGGCCAGGCGGACCTCCAAATTCCGAGGCTGCTGTTTCCTCTTCGGCCACATTGCCTGGGTTCTGCCGACGAAACATGACGCGCATATACGCGCTATGGGCGTCCTGGAAGAAACGTCGCATCTCCATTTCGACCTCATGCACCAACGCCTGAGCGTCACGGATTCGATTTTCCACCTCGCGCGCTTCGCTCAGCAGTGCGCCGAACTCACGTGCTCGCCAGCGAATGAATGCCGGCCGATCCTCGCGATCGAATCGATGCCAGCGAACACGCAGCTCGTCCAGGCATGTCATCGCCTTTGTACATTCTGCGGCAATGCTTCGACGCAATGGCGTCTGATCGATCAGGACGACGGCGCTGCCATTACTATGCTTGCCTGATGCTACCCTTCGGCTGCCCATCAGGGAATTTAACCGACAAGAAATAGCCGGCAACGGTTTCGGCATTACTGGGTGTTTCGTTTGTCGGCGATGTGAATCTTGTCGTCGGGATCACTCGCGATACAGTTCATCCATGAATTCGCCAACCGATCATGCTCCGAACCTCACGCAACGCCCGCCTCGTAGCCCACGGGTCCGACTCGGCGGGTATGTTGGTTTGGCGCGCATCCTGGACAAAGGCCGTGCTGATCTCGCAGGTACAGCCGGTGAATACCGATACAACAATCCGATGGATCATCATTTCTTTCGGTTTACCGGGCTCACCTCGGAAGCTCTGCGGGAACAGCTGGCGGCAGGAAAAGGCGACGGCGAAATCCTGGCCTGGATCGAGGAAAACGCCTCTAACAAGCATACGCCGTGGGAAATTCAGCAATGGAGCGCCTGGCTCAACGAACGGGGCCCGGACAGTGACACTGAGACACTGGAATTTTTTACCAAGCGCGTAGGCGATATCAGTAGAACGCGCGAGGATGTGAAGACCTGGTTCGATTACCTTGACCTGGACGATCACGTAACCTTCGGCGGAAAACCATGAGCATGGCGACCCAAGTCGTCCGCGATACGTCGCGGGAGAACCGCGCGTCAGCGGGCACGATGACGACCGAACAAATCCGCGCCCAGTTCCCTGCCCTTACCCGAATGCAGGATGGCCAGCCTGTCGCATTTTTCGATGGTCCCGGAGGCACTCAAGTGCCGCGCCAGGTGGTCGAGGCAATGACTGACTACCTCTACCACCACAACGCGAATACTCATTGGGCTTACCCGACGAGCGAAGAGACGGACGAAATGATTGGGTCAGCCCGCGCCACCGTCGCTGACCTTCTGAACTGTTCGCCTAACGAAGTGGTATTCGGCGCGAACATGACCAGTCTCACGTTTCACTTGAGCCGAACCCTCAGCCGGCAATATCAACCTGGCGACGAAATCGTGGTCACCGAGCTGGACCACCACGGCAATATCGCTCCCTGGCAACGATTGGAGCGCGAATGCGGGATCAGGATTCGAACCGTCCGGATGATTCCTGAAACGGGAGAGTTGGACTGGGAGCATCTGGCGCAACAGCTCACAAAACGTACCCGGCTGGTGGCAATCGGAGCCGCATCCAATGCCCTTGGAACGATTAATGACATTCCGCGCGCGGCGAAGATGGCCCGCGCTACCGGAGCCCAGCTTTTCGTGGACGCCGTCCATTACGCACCGCATCGCCTGATCGATGTGCGGCAGTGGAACTGCGATTATCTCGGTTGTTCCGCCTACAAATTCTATGGACCCCACATTGGAATTCTTTATGCCCGCAGCGAGTTGCTCGAGTCGCTCGATTTTCCCAAGCTCCTTCCGGCACCTGATGTCGGGCCTGAACGCGCTGAACCGGGCACGCAGAACCATGAAGGAATTATCGGCGCCGCCGCTGCCATTGAGTTTTTAGCCAACCTGGGCTCGCCCGGTGTTCGTCGCGCCCGTTTAGGCGCCAGTTTCGAGGAACTCGATGACCGGGCGGCTGCGTTGCTGCAATCTCTGTGGGAAGGGTTGTCCGGCATTCGAGGTGTTCGCTTGTACGGACCCGCACCGGATCGACCGCGAACGGCGACGGTTGCTTTCACCGTGCGCGGCGTTTCATCCCTCGATGTCGCGAAACGACTCGCGGTAAAGGGCGTGTTCGTATCACACGGCGACTTCTACGCGGCAACGGTGATCCAGCGTCTTGGCCTAACCGAGGATGGTGTGGTGCGCGCCGGCTGCGCCTGTTACACCACAAAACAGGAAATTCAGCGCCTGCTTGCGGGGGTGCGGGAGATCGCCGGATTATGAAACCTAACTTCCTTTGATAAGAGCGCGTCATGAATAAGCAACAAAACGATATTCAGCTCAGTGCGGTGGAGGACCATGACGGCATCCTAACGATCCGAGGTGGCGGCGCCCGTCGGGACTGGAACGGCATTCACTACAAGCAGGGCATGTCCGCCAAAAACGTCGGCACCACGAAATTGTCGGCTAACATCGCCACCATTCCACCCGGTGGAATTGCTCGCGCCCATATTCACGTTCGGTTCGAGCTGATTCTCTACATCATTGAAGGCAAAGTGCGGCATGAATTCGGAGCCGGTTTGAAGCAAATCATTGAGAACGAAGCGGGCGATTTCATTTACATCAAGCCCGGGGTGCCGCATGAAGTGTTCAACATGAGCGACACCAAACCGGTAGTCGCGTTCGTGGCCCGATCTTCGGCCGAGGAATGGGACCACATCATTCCTTACGATCGGAACCAGGCGACCTGAAAGTCCTTGGCTCACCGCACCGCGCGCTAAACTAACCGCCGCTTTCTGGTCTTGTGTCCCGGCTGTCATTAACGACAGCTCATTGTTGCGCGTTAAAACGTCACTTCGATCGCCTGCCGAGCTCGTTCGATCAATTCTTCTTCAAGATTCGACCAGGCATTGTGCACCCGCCCGCCTTCCCGCAGGTCGGCAGCGGAGAAGCCGGTGGCGCTGAGGTCTTCTGCATAAATGATCATGAGCTCCTTACGTTTCGCCTTATCGAGCAAATGAACGAAGCGAACGTACATAAAGTCCCGGGGCCACTTGTAGCCGCGCGCCGCAATCATCGCCCGGATGTGTTCGCCGTCTGACCCGAATTTCGGTTTGTTGTCAAAGCTACCTATCTCCGTATCGACATAAAAATCCTCGCCGCCAATACGCGCATGACGCGGTGAATCATATTGATGATGAAGGTCTGGCTTGCTGGCCAGATATTGCTCGAATTGAATCCAGTAGAGCCGATGGACATTTTTGTCGGGATCAGGTTCTATAAACGCGTGCAACTCACAGTCGGCGATGTCGAACAGGACCCATCGATCGGCCCCACAATAGGTTGCCGACGCGGGCAGGCGTATCTGGACTTTGGGATCTCTTAACGAGGTAACGATATTGTGCTCGACCGTTCGCTCCGGCTGTTCCGCGCGGGTGGCCCGCAGGCACACTGGCGTTACGAGAAGGAATGCCAGAATCGTTTGTAGTCGCATCAGCTGAAGGTTAAGCGTTGCGCGTTTGTCCGATTGCGGTTTAGCGCTTGTGCTCGACCGACACCATCCAGCCAACGCTGAATCGATCTTCGACCATGCCGAACTTCGGAGACCAGAACGTTTGCGACAACGGCATTTCGACCCGGCCGCCCTGCGACAAACTATTGAACACGCGATCTGCTTCCGATTCGTTAGGAACAGTGATCGAGAGGCAAAACCCTCCGAACTTGGGTTCACCGTCACAGGTGCCATCAGACGCCATGAAGCCAGTCGCCCCAATCCGGCAGGTAGCATGCATAACCTTGTTCTCCTGACCCGGTTTCATGCCGAGAGGCGGCTCCGGACTGTCGCTGAAACGCATAATGATCTGCGCGTCCGCGCCGATCGAATCACGATAAAAGTTGAGCGCCTCTTCGCAACGTCCATTGAAGAAGAGGTATGGTTGCACCGTCAGATTGGAAGCAGTTGTGCTCATTGACGGATATTGACAGCGTCGAACGCCAGGTCAATTCGACTCGCCTGTGAGGTGGATGACTTTCGAAGTCATGGTTTGTGCAAAACCGGCTCGCGAACTGCTGGTTCGAGCTACATTCTATGCATGCACCGGCTAGCTCGCGACACGTGAATCCGGCCACACTCGAATTTCAGGTTAACGAGCAGGTGTGGCCGCTCGAGAAGCCGTTTCGTATTTCCCGCGGCAGTAGAACCGAAGCGCGCGTGGTCGTGGTAAGGGTGCGAGACGGCGACCACGTTGGGCGCGGCGAAGCGGTGCCTTCGAAACGGTATCGGCAGGACGTAGCCTCGGTCACCGCTCAACTCGAAAATGTGTTCCCCTCGATCCGTGGTAGCGCTAACCGACAACAGGTTCAGGCGCTGCTCCCGCCAGGAGCCGCGCGGAACGCGTTGGATTGTGCGCTATGGGATCTGGAGGCCAGCAAGTCAGCGAAACGGGTTTGGGATCTCGCCCGGATTCCAGTGCTCCAGTCAGCCGAAACCGCTTTCACGATCAGTCTGGATTCCCCCGAAATGATGGCATCTGATGCCGAGCAACGAGCGCACAGTCCGATTTTGAAATTAAAATTGGGGGGCGACGCCAACGACGTCGCCCGAGTGCAGGCGGTGCGCGAACGCGCTCCATCCCCGCGTCTGCTCATTGATGCCAATGAGGCGTGGACTCCCGAACATTACCGCGCGGTTGTGCCGGAACTGGTGCGGTTAGGCGTGGATCTGATCGAACAACCTTTCCCGGCGGAGAACGACGGCGTCCTGGAGCAACTCGAACATCCGATACCGGTGTGCGCGGACGAGAGTTGTCATACCACAGCGGATCTGCCCCGGTTACGAAAACTTTACCAAGCGGTCAATGTCAAACTCGACAAAACCGGAGGCCTGACTGAAGCGCTTCGCCTGACCGACGCCGCCCGCCAGCAGGGATTCAAGATTTTATTCGGTTGCATGGTGTGCACATCGTTAGGCATCGCTCCGGCTCGCGTCCTTGTCCGCCAGACCGATTATGTGGATCTTGATGGGCCGCTTCTCCTGAGAAAGGATCGCGAGAACGGCTTGGCCTACAACAACGGGGCAGTCGGCCTCCCCTCAGCTGAACTGTGGGGTTGAACCACCGGTTAGGGTGATTCGACCGCGTTGGGCCCGGCCGGTAATACTTAATTGTAACCGCTGCGATCGTCTCGCCGTGGGGTCACGCCGCACCCGAGTAAAGATCCCGATGCCATGCTTCGGCCGCCGAATCGTCTCGATCCGACCTCAAAAATCTCTCCCACGCTTGCTTTTCGTGCCACACCGCAGCGAGCTCCCACGCGCAGAAAGTCGGTTTATGCGCCGCATCCCGCGGCCACAGCTCAAAGTCACTCATCCGTTCACCGTCTTTATAATAGACGGTCTCCCAGACTTCGTTATTACCGCGCCACGTCGTGACGATGAGGAAATAGAAGTCGTTGCCACACCGGTGCAAAATCACAAAGCCAAGTCCTTTGGCTTCGAGCGCTGTTCGATCGAGGAAAGAACGCGCCAGCTGATCGATCTGCTCCGGCACCGGTTGATCCTCAGGATGCAATCGATACCACTTCAAAACTGCACCGTCGATTTCGACGCTGTTTCCCGCAACGATGGTTTTCGGCCCGTGCCGGTAGGCCTCGTTAACACCGGAGTCACTAAGTAGAATCTTCGCAAGCGTGGCAGTCATTATTGGTCGACCAGTATCGGCGCCAATCCGCCAGTTCTCAATCCTCGCGTCTCCCCCGCTCGTAGTCCTGCTCGTAATCGAAGTTCCGCTGTTGAGGATAAAAAGCTCGGCACGCCTGCCCATTCGGCGACAACTGATTATTGTACGATGCGCCGAAGCAAAGCTTATACGACAATTGCGTTTCCAACTACAATTTGGGCACGAGGGCCGTTTGTAATGTAGCCGACGGCGGTGACTCTCGTCTGCCCTAAGCGTGGAGATCGCGATTCGTTCTAGCAGCCCGCTGAAATGTTGGCAACGCCGATCGTTAAGCTCGCTATTTTTGCGGCTTCAAAGGCACCGCCAGAACCGCTGTTGGTTTGAGCGTGTCAGCGTCCTTGATGCTGCCGTCCGGCTGGTAATGACCAACATACGAATTCGCAATAACGTTTAGCACTCCGTTAGCCATGGCTCCGGTAGTTGGCTCATCGAAATCCGGATGGTGACATGATTGCAGCACGGTTAGGCCGCTGATGCGCTTTCCCTGATCTGCCAATACCACCCGGATCACGCGGGCCGGATTCGTGAGATTTTGAATGCCGAACAAATCGCCGTCCGACCAGTAAAGGCCATCAATACCGCCGGTCACGACGTTATCCGGTTGCGGCATTCGAACAGGCTCCGCAGTTTTGGTATCAACCCGCGCGATGCCGGTGGACAAAGTCACGTATAAGGTTCCGTCAGCAGCGACCGCGATGCCGTTAGCGCCGCGCAATGCGCCACGTTCTCCAAACTGGTTTAACGACGACTCGCCCGGTTGGCGGCGGAACAAAGTGCCGCTGGCTGAATCGGTCGCGTAGATGGTCCCATCAGCGGCCAACGTCACGTCATTTAATTGCAACGCATCGGGGGCCATGAAGCGACCGGTTGCGCGTCCGTCCTTTAATGCATATTCCACGACTGCATTTCGCCGCTCCAGTTTCGCGCCGGACTCGAATCCGTTGGTGCTGACAGCGTAGAGGTGTTCGTGCCTGCGATCGACCGCCAGACCAAGTATACAATCCAGTTTGTCTTCAGGACGGGAGAAGTCCCGCACCTGTCCGGTCCTGTCTCTCGTGACGATCTTACGCTGAGCGATGCTGCCAAGGAAGAAAGCTCCGCTGCCCGGATCGAACGCAATTCCTTCCGGAACCAGCTTCGGATCCGTCAACCGGAACGCAACTGCGGCATCGCTCGTCCTCGGTTCTTCGTCCGCGAGTTCCTTTCGAATTTTCTGGAACCCCGGATCGTCCCAAATGTCGTCGAACCCGGTGTCGCGCACCGGAATCAGGCCAAGATGGCGACCTTTCAGACTACGTAACAAGTCGAACGCAGCTTCCCGCTGGCCCAGACTGATCCGAATCATTGCCTCGTAAAAGACCAGGATTCCATCGCCGGGCCGCTCCTTTCGCATTCCCTGGAACCTCTCCAGGTTTGCCCGGGCAGCAGCAGCGGCGTCCGGGTTTTCAGCAAAGCCAGTCGAAGGAAAGCCAAAGCCACTGCACAACAACAGCAGGCCAATAGCTGTTTGGATCAGCCGCACATCGCAGCCTAGACAGTCACCTGTGAAAAATGCGAGCTAAACGACGGGAACACAATATGCTAGAGTGCTAAAATCAATATGTTTGGATCCAGCCCAAAACCAGCCTCGCCCGCCCCTGCTTCAACCACCCCGGATGTCCCAGCGCCGTCGCGCCATGAACCGTCCACGCCACGCACCGGCGCAGTGCTGTCCAGCGGCGTATCCATCAAAGGTGATGTCACGTTTCGCACCGAGCTCGTCATTGACGGCGAAGTCGAAGGCAATATCACGTCCACCGGAAAACTGATCGTCGGCAGCCACGCCTGCGTATCCGGCGAAATCAGAGTGGGACACGTCACGATTCAAGGCACCGTCGAAGGCAATGTTTACGCATCGGAACGCTGCGCATTAGAGGCAGGATCGTCCCTGCACGGCGACATCGAATCTCCCCGCTTCGCCGTGGATGAAAACGCCAGTTTCCTCGGTAGCGCCAAGATCGCGACGACTCGCAGTTAGTCGAGGCCGCTCATCTCGGGGATGAGTTCGCACTAACCGCTCCGCCATTTCAAGGCATACGCGACGATCGGTTGCACCGCATCGCGCCTCAGTGTCGATGCAGAATTATTGGACGTTTAGCCTTGGCGGTTGAACTTAGCTGCGCTCAAACAATTCGCCGCTCTCCCTCCCCTTTCCTATCTTCGTTCTACTTTCAACCCCCATGTCCATCCGAATCCTGGTTACCGGCGGCACCTTTGATAAGGAATATAATGAGCGGACGGGACAGCTTTATTTCAAGGACACCCATCTGGCCGAAATGCTTCAGTTAGGGCGTTCGCGCGTAAATGTAACGATTCGTACCGTCATGATGGTAGATAGTCTGGAGATAAAGGAGGCCGATCGCACACTAATCGTTCAGAACTGCCTTCAGTCGGACGAAGATCGCATCGTGATCACCCACGGCACGGACACGATGGTGGAGACAGCTGCCGCCATTGCCGAGGCGGTTCCGCACAAGACGGTGGTGCTTACCGGGGCGATGATTCCCTACGCGTTCGGCAGTTCGGATGGCTTGTTTAATCTTGGTAGCGCGCTCTCGTTCGTGCAGGTTCTGCCCCCTGGCGTTTACATCGCGATGAACGGAAAATACTTTCATTGGAATCGGGTTCGTAAGAATCGGGAGCGCGGTGAGTTTGAGGAGATTGCCGATCCCAGCTCCTAACTTTTCTAGCCGGTGAGACTGCCACCGGTTTGCCATGTTCTGCCGGGTTTGTGCCGGTATAGTATTCGATGAATCTTATCCGAGTTAACGACCTGCCGTTCGCCGGAATGTCGCACGAGTTCGTTGGGGACAATCATCAGGCGCCGATTTCAATCTACTTCGTAGACGCGCCTCCCGGCCGCGGACCGGTGTTACACACGCATCCGTACGCCGAGACCATTGTCATCCTGGAAGGCACCGCGAAACTCACGGTGGGTGGTGACGACCGGAAAGTAACTGCCGGAGATATCGCCGTGATTCCTCCTGAAACGCCACACAAGTTCGTCAATATCGGCACGACTATACTTCGGCAGATCGACGTCCACGGCAGCCCCCGGTTTATCCAGACCAATTTGGAATAGCGAACAAGTGATCAGTTCGCCAGCAGTACGGCCGGATACGCTTCAGCTGCCTGAGCGAATTCCGGAAAAATTTCCGGATGCAAGATACCAGCCAGAATTTCAATGGTATCGACGATGCGCGGGCCGGGCCGGGAGAAGTATGCGTTGGCATCGACAATATGCACGCGGCGGTTCTGAACCGCCGGGAGACCGTACAGCCCCGGGAAGTTGCTCAGCAACCGGTAATCCTGACGGGCGCGAGCCACGTTGTATCCGCATAAAGCGAGAACGATGACATCGGGGCGCGCATCCAGCACCGCCTGCCACTTGATCTCGGCTGACGGTTTATGTTTTCGACCTAACGGATCGTATCCGCCGGCAATCTCAATCAGCTCCGGACTCCAATGGCCGGAACAGAACACCGGATCAATCCACTCCATGACGAAACACCGCGGGCGCATTGACGCCGTTAGTGCCCTGTTCTGTACTGCCTGAACCCGATCCAACAATGCCCCAACCAATGCTT
This sequence comes from Chthoniobacterales bacterium, assembly GCA_045809745.1. Lineage (GTDB taxonomy): Bacteria > Verrucomicrobiota > Verrucomicrobiia > Chthoniobacterales > UBA10450 > DATFCK01. The sequence continues at coordinate 10,668 of JBJMXE010000136.1, forward strand.
CACCTCGATTCGCGACGCCACAAACGTGAGCGACCCTCCGAATATCCTCGAAGATATCGGTGAGACTCGACGGCTCCAGATTCACCACCTGCGGCGGAGCCGGCAGCATTGCTGCCATCCGGGCGACTGTTCCATATCCTACCGCGCATACGTCGCATAGTTTCTGGGTTAGAATGATTTCCGGCTGAAGCTCCCGAAGCAGGGGTTCGTTGATAGTGTAGATGGTGCCGTTATCGCGCAGCGCGCGCCGCACCCACTCGTCTACTTCTGCGCTGGTTAGGCCGACATTGTGAACGGGGCAGCTGGTGACCCGCGGACGGTTGTTAACCTCCACCGGAAAATCGCATTCGTGGGAAACCCCCACGATGCTGTCCAAGAGGCCAAGCGCAGCGGCGATTTCCGTCGCCGCCGGGACGAGGGAAACGATCCGCGGCATATCCGACGCGGATGATTGGGCGCCCTACTTGATCTCCACTGAGGAGTTCTCTACGCCCTCGACACTCTTCTTATTGGAGTTGTCCGGGTCAAAAACCCAATCGGTCCCGTTCACCAGAAATTTGTAGGCGTATGTGCCGGGTGACAGAGAAACTTTGGTTGTCCAAACGCCATCATCACTCTTGGTCATCGGCACCGATTTCCAGCCGTTGTTTTCGCACATCAACTCCACGCTTTTGGCGTCCGGCGCCTTGTAGCGAAACTCGTGCTCCTCGGCGCTGGCCGAAGCCCGGCTCAGAATGATGGCGACACTGCAAATAAGAATCGTGAAAAGAGTTCTCGTACGCATAGGCTACGATTGCGCCCCGGCACCGCTTCGTCAATCCTGCCTTGTCTATCGAGCGCCGGCGAACGAATTCGGAGTTGGACCTCGAGCCTTGGCCGTTGGACGTTTGCTTCCTCATTCATGAAGCGCTGGATTCCGCTCATCATTCTGTTGCTGGTCGCGCTCGGCGTTACCGGCGTCTATTTCGACTGGACCTGGAAACGCCAACTATCGCCTCGCGGCGGCCGTTACTTCTTCCATCGAGTCGAGCTTTCTGTCCCATCGTTTCGGCAGGGTGATGAAACATGGGCTGACGATCCGTTGGCCGGTGACGAAAGTAACGGAACTCTCGGCAGCGCCGGCTGCGCGGTGGCGGCGACAGCGATGGTATTTAAATCCTACGGGATCGATACTGATCCGCAGCAGTTGAACTGGTTTTTGACGGCAGTTGGCGGCTACACCGATCGCGGTTGGCTCTACTGGGACCGCGCCGCGTGGTGGGCGCCTGACCGGGTGCGCCATGTCTATGAAGATTTGCCTTCGTATCAGCTGATTGATTCCAATCTGACCAGGGGCAATCCGGTTATTGTGCGCGTTCGATTACGGGGCGGCGTCACTCACTTCGTCGTTATCGCCGGCAAAGACGGCTTCGATTATCTCATTCGCGATCCCGGCGGAGGCGCCGCAAAAGGTTTTTATCCACTTCGCGAGCTACACAGCGATATCGAGGCGCTGCGATTTTATCAAAAAGTATTGCCTGAAAAGGACTCTCGGTTGTCGGCATCGAAATGATCGCCGGAGGCGCTCTAACGGTGCATTAACGCCTGCGATACCGCTTTCAAAGTCAGTCGCTCAAACCGAGCCATCGGGATTTTGATCAGTCGCACTCAAAAAAGCGGCAGACGATTGGCCGGATCGTTCACCATGGTTTGAAAACGCGGATCACTGTGTAACGGAGCGTAGTCCGGCGAAGTCCGCATGATGTTAACCGGCTCGCTAAAGGGCTGCCGCACGAGCCATGCCAGTTCGGCCAACGCGCCATCTTTGTCGCCCGTCCAAATGTTAACGAAGGCGACGGCTTGGCGGTGGGTAATTTGATCGAGCACGTCGCCTGCCGGCAGGAGCGCTCGCCGTCGATCGAGTGCTTCCAGGGCTTCTGTGCGATGGCCGAGCACCGCTTCCACGCGCGCCAGTCTATCCCATAAGGTAGTGTTACGTCCTTCCAACTTGAGCCGCGCGTGCAGTTCGTCGGGCTTTGCCTGGAGCGTCTCGCGCGCTTCGGCGATCCGGCCAAGCGCCGCCAGAGTGGTGGCGGTCTCAACGCAGTGCTCGGGATCTGCCGTCAAACGATGAAGCCGTGCCAGTTCCGACCAGTCACCCTTAAATGCCGCCAGCTCATGCAGCGCGGCCGTATATTTCGACGTGCGTTTTATCTCCGCCGGCAACCCATTCAAGTAATCCTCGAGCTCTTTCGTCGAACCTCGTGCCATAAATGGAAGCTGCCGTATATCGAGCGCGAACTCACCGAGCGGGTCATTCTCGACCGCAGCAAGTGCAGGGAGCCGAGCTTCGATTTCCGCATAACGGCGCGCCGCAAGGAACCGATAAGCGATATCGCTGCGTTGGAGATAAAGATTCCCGGGCTCGAGCTCTGCCGCACGTCCCCATTCCGACAGCGCCTCAATCCATTTCGCCTGCCGTCGTAAGAGCAGTGCCAAAAAGCTGTGCGCGTAGGCGTCGTTGGGCTGCTGGCGCAGAACGCGACGATATTGCTCCTCCGCTCGCGCATAATCACGTTGGTGGTAGTAATAGGCGCCGAGATTGCGAACCACGTCCGGATTATCCGGCGCGAGTTTAATCGCCTTTTCCATGGCGGACTTGGCGAGGGTGAGACGACCAGGACTCAGGTCGATGTCATTGAAAACAAACTGAGCATGGACATCGGCGAGCTGTGCCCACGCCACTGAGAACGCCGGATCGAGGTCGACCGCAGAACGCAACAGCGCTTCCGCCGTGCGCAGAGGCTTGTCGGATTCGTTGAAAGTGGGGTCATTGAGTGACGCGCGAGCGTGCAGGTACAAATCGTAAGCAGCAGGAACGGTCGTTGGCGTTGTCGCGAGCGCCGATTTTTCGGCGGGTGTGATTGCAACTCGCAGGGAGTCGGCAATCTCACTCGCGAGCGCTGCTTGAATGGCAAAGATATCGGTCAGCTCGCGGTCATACGATTTTGCCCAGATCTGCCGATCAGTGCTTGCTTCAATCAGCTGTCCGGTCACGCGTACGGCGTTGCCCGCGCGGCGCACGCTGCCTTCCAGGACGTAGGCAACATGCAGCTCTTCCGCAATCTGGCGGAGCGACTTTTTTGTGTCGCGATATTGCATAACGGACGTATTCGAGATGACCCTGAGTTCCGCGATCCGGCCCAGACTGGTAATGATGTCTTCATGCACGCCATCAGAGAACCAGGCGTTTTCTTTTTCGTCGCTCATGTTGGTGAGCGGCAACACCGCGATGCTTTTTCCCGACAGTCCGGCACTGCCGGCCTTGTATGCAGAAGTCAATGCTGCTCGTCGCTGCCAAACCCAAGTACCGATGCCCAGGCAAAGTGCCAGGATCAGAAGGACGGTTACGGTTAGGACGATCCGCCGCCTTTTCGACAGGGCGTATTCCTGCTCCGCTCGTCTGATCTTTTCCGGTTTATCCGAATTGCCGAAGGTTTCGCTGTAGAGATTGGAAATGGCTACTCGGATCCCATGTTTGACCTCTACCTCACCCAGATCATGCAGGTGCGGGATCCATTCCGCGTGCTGGCCCAGGTCGTCGGCCAGGCGTTGTGATAACAAAATGTGCCGGGCGTCACCGCAATCCATCACCCGCTGGGCCATGTTAATGCCTGCTCCGGCGACGTTTGAGCGATCATTCACATCGGTTAGGCCAGTAACGGGGCCGCTGTGAATTCCCATCCGGAGCTGTAACTGCGAATGGGCCTTCAGCGCCTGGCAGATTTCCAAGGCGCATTGCACCGGCGCTTCCGGGCTGTTGAAAAACACCAATGCCATGCCGTCACCAACCGGAAGCCGGATGAGTTTACCGGCGGCTTCGGCCAAGCGAAAACGCTCGGTGCCACGAACGATCTCGTTCAGTACTCGCTGAATCTCGCGCTGCTCGTTAGTCAGCAGCTTCGAATAACCCACCACGTCCATGAACAAGACGTGGCCGATCTCCAGCTCGGTCCGAGTTGCTGAGTTGGCGGAGATATTCACGAAATGCGCCCGCGGCCTAAGCTTAATCGATCAGCCAAAAGCCGACCAGCCTGGAAATCAGTACTGCGCCCAACCGCGTTTTGCGAATTGGTAGAGGCGATTCACCGAATCGTCACGACGATTGAGGTCAATCGCCGCTACCACCAACGCGGCTTCTAGAATTTCTTCTTCAGCTCGATGTACCAGAATCGCCCCAGATTGTCGTAGGTGGAACCGGGGTAGTTAGTGCTGTTGAAAGATTCGAAACCGAGCGCCTTTGGCGGATCCTGGCCTAAGATATCGTTGCAACCGATAGTAATGGTACTGTTGTTCAGGACCGTCTTCCAACACGGCATGGAGTAAGCCGCAGTGGTTTCGACCGATTTGCCATCCTTGCTGGTGACCACTTCCTTTCCGGCTTTGGAGTAACCGGCGACTGGCTGCTGTTCTACCGGTGGCGTAAAGATCAGGCTGTAAGAAGCCTGGCCGTCGATGAAATTGCTTGGAGGGACCCAATGTTCGTGAACGTCGTTAGGGAAGAATGGGGCCAACGGGAAGCCATTTTCGGCCAGGAGATTTTGCAGAATCTCCCTGTACCCGCCGACGTAATGCCAGGTCAGGTTCAGATCGAAGTTATGCCAGGCCCAGTCAACCCGGGTAATTCCCTTCCAGCGATAGTAACCCTCGGTCGAGGTGCCATCGGTGAATTGAGCAACCACGTTTCGGCCAAAGGAATCGGGCGTTGGTTGGAGCACGAATTGATCGAGGTAAGCCCATTGGGAGAGGAGCGTGAACGTGCCGAACTGCGACTGGATCTGGTATTGCAGTCCCAGATCGGCGCCCCGGCCGTTTTGACGCCCCCCATTTTGGAATGCGGTTCGAACGAAGCTTACGCCGCCGGTAGTCGGATCAAGAATGACGACCTCGCCCGGCAGCAGAACACCGCGCTTGAAGCGGCCCACAACTTCCTGCGCTGACGGTTGAACGACCACGCCACGACGCTCGATGTCCCATAAATCGAGCGACACAGTGAGCGTGCCCCACGGCAGCCACTTCGGCGTGTAGACCGCTCCGCCGGTCCAGGCATTCGAATGTTCCGGTGGCAGCCCTGGGCTACTCGCACTGACAATCGTCGTCTCGAGATCCGTCACCCCATTGAAGCGTGTAAACTGAAGGCTGGTCGTCGGTGACTGATACAATTCGAAAAGCGACGGCTCGAGGAAGCCTTCACCCCAGGTGCTGCGAAGGGTTAACTGCTCGTCGAACGGTTGCCAGCGCAAGCCGGCCTTCGGCACCAACACGTTGGTGCTGTTGTTCAGGAATTCTTCAAACCGGAACGCGCCGGTCAGTTCGACCGAGTGCAATCCCACAATTGCCATCTCCGGACTGAAAAGTGGCACGCGCAGTTCACCGTAAGCCGCATAATCTTTCCGTCCGGCGTGGGTGAGAGTAGTAGGTGATCCCTGGCCGACAATGTCCCCGGCTGTCTCCAAACTATCCGGATCCTGGGTGATATTTTCACGACGGAACTGGCCGCCAAAGGCGAGCCCAACTCCACCAGCGGGCAGTTTGAAAAGATCGGTGGTATAAATGTTAAGATCGAGTTCCGTCAGCTTGGAGCTGTCGAGGTCTTTCGGATGAACGGTGGCGAAGGCCACTGGTATCGCGTTAGCCGCAATCGGCCGACGAAAATCTCCGAATGGATTGTAGGGAGTAGTCGTGCCGATAAATTGGCTGGAAGTCGGATCAAAAATCGGATCGGCCGCATTCAGGATGCGACTGTATCGTGAGGCCGACACGAAGTTCCCAGTGAAGTCGTTCTCGATTTCGCTGTAGCGGAAACCAGCGTCGTAGCCCCAATTACCATCCAGGAGCTTGTCGCCTTTGACACCCAGCGTCGCCAGAAACGCATTACTGGTATTGTCTGCGAAGCGGTTACCGAACTCGGCCAAGCGAGCCCGGCTGCCTCCGGACAAAATCTGATTGAACGGGTTGAATGGGTTGAACGCGTTAGGCAACACGCTGGTGGGGTTTTCTCCGGGAGCGAAAGCTCCGCCAGGTCCTGATCCTGGCTCCCCGGTAAAGCGCGGTGTGTTTGGCGGGGCCATCCCATTCAAATCCGTCTGCGGCGGAATGGCGATCGTCACGTTACCGGGAGTGAAGAACGAGCCAGTGGCGCCAGGCGCCAGTTCGTTGTGGGTTTTTACCTTGGTGTAGTAGAAGTCGCCGTAAATTTGCACCTGATCTTCACACACTTTGTCGTTGAACGATACATAACCACCGTAGCGCTCCTGCTCAGGATAGGAACCGGAGATGGCATTAAAGTTGAAGAACGAACTGCGCGCCTGGCTGTAAACAAGCTGCGCTGACGGCGTTAGGCCATCTGAGAGATGCGGCGCATGTTCGAAGAAGAAATTATTAGGCGTTAGGCCGAGGAATCCTCCAGTTGGACCCCTGACCACGTTCAGTTTATGGATGCCGTCGATCATGGCCATGTTCGTCGCGTTATCTCTCCCGCTGGCGCTGTTATTCGTGTTACCGATCAAGGCCAGACCCGCGGCATTCAGGAAGGTGCGGCCATTCGCGCTGGAAAAAAAGTTTGGATTGGTTATCGAGTTCAGGTTTTGAATTGGATCGGGTGCCAGATCGAGTGCGGGCAGAACTGCGGCGCGTGAGACCTGGATGTTCTCAGGGCTCGAGTTCGTGCTCAAAGCGGGCGTCAACCAGGAATTACCGCGATCATGGTTGAACAAGGAATTGTGATGATAAAAGAAGACATCGCCGGAAATCTGTACCTTGTCGTCGCCCATTCCGAAGAGAACGTCTCCCTGATAAAGTGCGGCGTCCTTATCGAGAGTGTTGCCGTACTCCAACGTCAGCTGGGCGCCGCGATAATCTTTCCAGAACTTCAGGTTCACCACCCCGGCGACGGCGTCGGCGCCATATGTGGTGGACGCGCCGTCTTTCAAAATCTCGATGCTCTGGATCGCCGGCAACGGAACGGTAAACAAGTCCTGGAAGGAAAGCGTGTCGGACTGACCCCGCGGATAAGGAGCGACCCGGCGACCATCTATTAAGAGCAGCGTCGCTTCAGGGGTAAAACCGCGCAGCGAAACCGACGCGGCACCCGGAGTGAATCCAGCAGCATTATTAGAAACCGGAACACCATTGGCGTTGGCGACGGGTAGATCCCGGAGAAGTTCTGCGGCCTGCCGCTCGCCGGATTTTTCAATTAAATCACGGTTTATCGCCAGAACCGGGTTGGGACCCACTTCCTCCGCGCTGGGGATATTCGAGCCAGTCACGATCACGCGCTCGGCTTCGGCAGTACCCGTTTCGGTCACCGGCGGCTCAGATGAAGTCGGGACAGGCGCGGCGAAAGTTGTTGGAACGAGCAATCGGCTGCTAACCAAGACGGTTAGCACCCAGACCCAGACACCCTTTATGTTTTTGCGGCACATTAGGTCCCGTGCCCACGGGATCCGCTGCCCTTCCGTTATAAGGTAGGAGACATTCCGTCCTCAAGGCTTTTCGGCACCCTTGATAGGGTGTCGCCCGACCTTCGTTAGCGTGGATCATCGTTATCAAGCTGGCGGGAAAAGCCGGCGACTGATTCCAGTCTTCAGCGCTCAATTATTGGGGCTCGTTAAAGCGTGGCGTTCAGGATAGAACTGGTTGCTACGCCTACGACGTCGGGCGCTCTTCCAGAAATTAAAGTTGCCGCTGCCACAACCCGCGGAAGGGAAGTCCTGAGCGCTAAAGTCGTCATCTTAATCGGCATTTTTAAACTGGGGGAAAATGTTGCGGATTACCGGGGCCCAAACCGAACAGGTCGTTAGGCTCCAACGAGTGACGGCATGACTCTGGTCTTCAAACGATGCCTACAGTTCTGCCGAAATTCCACGCGCGAGCGAACTGTGTGAATAAAAGCCTTCCTCCGTTCCTGCTTTCCTGAGAAATCTCTCTCGATGCCCGCCATCGGAACCGTAGACAGTCTTTGGCGTTATCCGGTGAAAAGCATGCGTGGCGAAGAACTGGAAGAGATCTTCGTCGGCTATTCCGGTGTTTATGGCGATCGAATCTTTGCATTCGAGAGTTCGAGGAGCCTGGCCGCCTTTCCGTTTTTTACCGGACGGGAGCAGCGTCAGCTGCTTCGATACCGGCCGCGCTTCCGGGACCCGGACCAGGCTGCCCGGCCGATCAATCTTTCCGAGGCCGAAAAACTCGGATCCGGAGTCACTCCTCTTTACGCGGACCCCAGCGACTTGATGGTCGATGTCGAGACCCCGTCTGGAGACACCGTAGCGATCGACGATCCGGCATTGGTCGACATGTTGCGGAAGGGAGCCGAAGACAACCATCAGATCACATTGATTCGGTCAGAACGTGCCCTAACGGATTGCCGGCCGGTGTCGATGTTTGCTCTGCAAACCGCTCGTAAAATTGCCGAAGAAACTGGCGTGGCCGTCGACAAGCGCCGTTTCCGCGCTAACATTTACCTCGACCTGCCATCGTCGTACGGTTTTGCGGAGAATAATCTCGTGGGTAAATCCCTGCGCATCGGATCGCGGGCAATCGTTTCAGTTGTGCAGCGCGACGCTCGCTGCATGATGATCACGCTTGATCCTGATACTGCCGAAAAAGAACCGGCGTTGCTAAAGACATTGGCACAAGCGCACGACGGCACCGCCGGAGTTTACGGTGCCGTCCTAATCGAAGGCATGCTCCGGAAAGGCGATCCGGTCGAGTTATTGGACTAACAACCCACGGCTTCTCCTGTAGGGGGAAGGCGCTGCCTTCCCATGGCAAGCTGGAAGCTTCCCCGACAGATATCAGCCGTTGAACGTGGAGTTCAGCGTCGCCCGTTCGGCCGGTGAGCGTTCGGCGTTCGGCGTTGCAGAATAGTTGCAAAAGTGAATGCGCACAGTGGAAGAGTAGCAACTGAATCCCTGCCTTCCCACGGGAAGCTGGCAGGTTCCCCTACGGATCTTACCCGCCCGAAAGTGACGCTCGGTGTTCGAAGGTGAGCTCTGTCTTCCGTCTAGAATTCCAGCTCTACATCCTTTTCGCAGAAATCGAACTTCTTCGCGTCGGTTTCGCTGCCGTCTGCGAAGACGGCTTTTATCATCCATTCGCAGCCAGTCTCGTTCGTCGTCTTATCCCACTTCAACGTGACGGTTTCGTCCGGCGCGATACCTTTGCTGCCGACATCAAAGTTGCCGTACTCTTTCCCGTCTTCAGACGCGAGCAACTTGGTGATCTTCTCTTTCGTGGTGTTGTGAACCTTAAACGAATAGCCATCCTCGTCCTCCGCTCGCACGATCCGGGCTGGACCCAGCACGAAGCTAAAAGCTACCGCCGCTACCGCACCTAGCTTGAGATACTTTGTCATGATCATCCTGACCATCATAGGAGCAGCTGCGCAAACGAATATGCATGCCGGATCTTATCTGGGGCGGCCAACCATCCAGCGATGCCTCGCATGCAGTGCTAGTTAGGGCGCCGGACGTCACAATTAACAGTCCTTACCCCGCTCGGCATCGGGACCTGTAGCCGTCCATCTGTGAGCGACCATTCCCCGGTTCTCGACAGCGTTCCAACCGACAAACAAAAAGCGACAATTGGACTCCGACGTGACTAAATTCGGGCGGTGGAGAAGAACAGGTTGGAAGCGTTCAGCGATGGCGTCCTGGCGATCGTGATCACCATCATGGTGCTGGAGCTGAAGGTGCCCCACGGATCTGATCTCCGGGCGCTAGAGCCCCTGCTGCCGATTTTTCTCAGCTACGTCCTCAGCTTCACCTATATCGGTATCTACTGGAACAATCATCATCACTTGCTCAAAGCCGCCCCCTGCGTGAACGCCGGAATCATGTGGGCTAATTTGCACCTGCTCTTTTGGTTATCGCTGCTTCCATTCGTCACGGGGTGGATGGGCGAAAATCACTTCACCACCGTACCTTCCGCAGTTTACGGAACCGTGCTTGTTGCCACCGCACTGGCATACAGAGTTCTGCAGAATCGGGTAATCTGCACAGCGGGTCCCTCCTCAAGTCTTGCCGCATCGTTAGGGCGCGATTGGAAAGGACTTCTGTCGACCTTCTGTTATGCCATAGGCATTGCCGCGTCATTCATCCGGCCCTGGCTCGGCGGCTGCATCTACGCCGTGGTCGCGCTCCTCTGGTTCATCCCCGATCGCCGCATCGAACGCGTGCTCCAGGGAACATAGGTTCCGTTAGACCGCAAACGCTGTCGTCATAGCACGCCTTCTTCCACGTCGTAAACGTCGAAGAAAAATTTCACCTTGCTCGGTGGATGACAGAACTGCGGGATGTAGGTTTCGAAATATTCCTGCACCTGATCGGGTAGATCACAGATCCGTTTACCGATCATTTCGTTGTTCCATCGGATCTTCTCCAGATTGTCTTTTACGGTGGCATTCTCCCGCACCCATTTGTCCACCTCATCATCGGTTGCGCCGGTGGCGACGAAGTCCTTGAACTTCATCGCGTCGAGCCCGGTAAACTTCCAAAAGAATGCGCCCAGACCGCACGGATAGAAGTTGTACTCTCCATTACTCCCCAGCAGGTCAGCTCGCGCCTTATCCAACATCCGTGCCGCAATCACGAATCCACCCAAGGTTTGCCGCGGACTGCGGGGTGGCGTCTTCCGCAAATCCCGCGCTATCGCCTGTAGTTTTTCTTTGTTCATAAATGGTAATTTTGAAACGACAGCTTCAGCCAGTTTCCGTCACGGCGCCAATGGAGGGGCGAGCTCCCGCGAGCCCTTTCCCGGCACGATTGGCAGACCCCCGCGGTGTCGCAGGAGCTCCGCCCTCCTTCATTAGACGAACACCGGTAAATCGGCTATCGAGCTCTCCACTTCTCGCCTCTCTGCCTTGTCTCGACCCCATCCGCCGCGCGTTTTTTTCCCCGCTGTAAAGCGGCGCCCGACAGAAGCGCAGAATGACCGAAAACACCCTCCAAGGCCTGAGCTTTGCTATTGAATGTGTAGCCCGTTAGCAGGGAATGAATAAGCACGTTTTCGTTAGCCATTCACACAAGGACTCGGCCACCGCCCAGTCCATCGTGGCGGCGTTGGAGGGCCGAGGGATCGCTTGTTGGGTTGCTCCAAGGGATGTTGATCCCGGTGGTTCATATGCTGAATCGATTCTTAACGCGATCGAGAGCGCCAGCTGTTTCGTCCTGATTTACAGTGAGCATTCGAATGTCTCGTCGCACGTCCTCCGTGAGGTGGAACGGGCATTGAAGTTTGGTGTTAACATCGTTCCCGTTCGGTTCGACGATTCCACACCTTCCAAAAGTCTCGATTACCTGCTCGCGACGGTTCATTGGCTGGCCATCCCCGCGGAGTCACGCGATCGCGCCATTGTCACTGCCGCGGAACAAATCGCCGAGTGGCTAACGAAGTTTCAAAACGCTTCGTCGGCCGAAACATCCATTGGAACGCGATCGATTACCATGCCGCTCTTCGGCTCAGTTGAGGCGGCGCCAAAACGCAATTTGGGCTGGATCCTGATCGCCATTGTCGTGGCCCTAACCGCCGGCGGCGGCTTTGCCGTAACTCATCTGATGCTGGTGCGACATCTTGTGCAGAATGCGCTGGAGCGGCATGCTTCGGCGCACGCAGTACAACCACCGCCGATGCGACTTCCAACTTCCGAGCCGGTCGAACATGCCGATCATCGGATGCCAGCGGCGGTCTCTGGCCCACCACTCGATAGCGTGCGCACCAATTACGCTCTGACCGTTAATCCAGCTCAGGCCCAGAATAATCCGGCAAACCGACCCGCACCACCGCCCTCACATTGGGGAACGCAGATGGACAATAACCAGGCCCACCCACCGCCGCCGCCGCCTCCTCCACCGCCGCCACCGGAATGGCAAAACGGGCCCCCTAACGGTATCTACCCGCCTCCTCCACCGGGACGAAATGGTCCGGGACGCGGAATGCCGCAAAATCCCGCGGGCCCGCACCCTTAAAGCTCAAACGGTATCGGCGATCATCGCGGCCGCGTAATACACACGATTCAGCTTCAACGGCTCACGTTTGCTGCGTGGCGCTGGATCCAAAGCTACTCCCCCCTTACCCGCCGCGCATCAATACGGTAATTGCCAGGATTAGCACCGAGTAGGTCGTTACCGTGAAAATGACATAGTAGGCGAAATAAAGTAAGACGCCTTTACCGATCGATACGGGCCAGGACTGTCCGTACACTTCGCGGATGGCAAGGATCAGATACAGGATCATCAGCAGAGTCAATCCAGCAGCCAGGACACCACTCACATGCGTGAGTGCCACACCGGTTAGGCGATAGAGCGGCCACGCCAGTATGGTCAGCAACAGAACCAGAGCCTGGTAATGCATCGAAAAAACAAGCTGCTCGACGAATCGGCGCCGAAAATAAGACAGCTTCAGCACCACCGCGAAAACCAGCGGGTAAACAAATTGCGCAACTGACATGTAAGCATGCCATTTCGTGTTCACTACCGCGATGAACGCATCCTGCGCCAAATGCTTTTTGTCGGCGAGCCGGGTGATGGCTCTGGTTAGAACGCCCGATTTCTCAACGGTCAGCAATGTCGAGAGGTCGTAAACCGCAACGGACTTGAACGCCGAATAGAGAAAGAAACTCACCGCGAAGATCGATAGGTAAAGCTTGAGCGGCGTGATCCACTGGGTGCGCCGGCCAGCCAGATATTCAGTGGTTAAGAAACCGGGGCGGCTAACAAGCGCTCGCAGGCTGCGCCACATTTTTGAGTGCTCGACATCGACAACATTGGACACCAGATCACCAACCAGCGTCCTTATCGACAGTGGATCTGCGACGCGTTCCTGGCCGCAGTGATGACAATATTGCCCTACCAACTGCGCTCCACAGTTCGCGCACATCGGGTGCGAGATTGTATCGGCAGCACTGTCTGCGCGTTCCATAACTGATAGTCAACACGACTTTCGTCGGGCGCGCCACGGCCGGATTCACGTGGTCAGCTGCGGTGGCAGCGGCGGTTCACCGAACCGCCATCGTGTCCGTTGAGTTCGGATCGAGAGGTATTGCGGCATCGGCGGCCCGCCGTTGGCAAAACCCACATCGGCCAGCGGCCGATGCCACAACAGAATGAATCACTCCACCAGTTCCGATTCCTCGATGACCTCCAGCGGCTTGGGTTTGCCGTAAATCACGCTGAGCAACACCCCGATCACGGCGAGCGCCATGCCGATGATCGTTTGAACGGTATAACGCTCGCCGAAAATGAACACGCCAAAGGCAAGCGCATAGATCAGTCCGGTGTAATTCAGGATGGCGACGTGAGCGACCCGTTCCGCCTGAAGTGACTTCGTTAGCCAGGTTTGGCCGAACTGAGTCAGCAAGCCGCACATCAGCAGGCAAAACCATTCCCACGGGTTCGCCGGCGCAACCCAGTTGAATACGGTAAATACAAATCCGGCCACTACGCCTACCAACTGGAAATGCAGGACCACCACAATCGGATGTTCCCGCTCCTTCAGCCGGCGCACCAGGTTGTAAGCGATGCCTGAACAAATGGCGGCTACCATTCCGGCGATCAGGAACACTGTTGGCACCGACGTGTCGAAGCCTTTGATCACTATGACCCCGGCAAATGCCAGCGCGTAGAAGAACCACTGCACCGGTCGGACCTGTTCGCCTAACAGGAACACACCAAGCAACATCGTAAAGATCGGCGAGAGATAGGCGATCGTTACCGCCGTAGCCAGCGGGATGTGCTGGAGCGTGACGAAAAACATGAAAAGGGCAAGCGTGCCGGACGCACCGCGGGCAATGAGCAAAAGATTGTTGTTACCCTTCCAATCGACGCCGGCACGGGCAATTCCGGCAAAACAGATGGCCGACGAAACCAGACAGCGAAAGAAAACGATCTCCATCGCCGGGATCCTATTCAACTGCTTCACGAACACGTTCATCACCGAAAACGCGAACGTCGCCAGTAGCATGTTCACTACGCCCGCGCTGATGAGGCGCGCCTTGCTAGAGTTGGGCAAAGGTTCGGGCACGGTTGAAACGAACAGCTCGAGGACTAATCACTCGGACTCGGACCTAATTCTGTCGCGGCGCTGCCGTGAGCAAGGCGGAAGGCTGGCCCACGGTTGGACCGACGCCGGATCACTAGTCCCCGTTCACGTCGATCCTGGCGTTCAGCGTTGGACGTTGGACGTTGGACGTTCAGCGTTTGCTCCGCCCACCCCTCCTCTACCTTAGCTGTTCATCAGCCAGGCCAATGGTGTGCAGGAATGTATTCCAGCGCGGATCCTTCGTAATGTTCCCGAGCAGCGGATCGGTCCGCATGTTCGACAAACCGGGGTCACGCTGCTGGCGGGCACGCTCCATCCACTCGAATGCGAGATCTTTTTCACCTCGATAGGCATGCACCTCGGCCACCTGATAGGCGGCGGTGTCGCCCAGTTTTTTCAATTCCGCCAGCGCAGCATCGGATTCGGAAATCTTCTTCTGCCCCCAGCGTGCGCAAGATATCACGAGCAGCTTTGCCCAATTGCCGGCATCGCCTTCGGCCGCGACCGCGGCTTCTTCAAACTTGCCTTGCAACAGATAACCTAACCCAAGGCCGGCATGGGCCCATGGCGTCGCGGAGTTTAACTCTACAACTCGCGGGTACTCCGCGCGTGCTTCCTCGAATCGTCCGGCGACCACAAGAGTGAACGCCAAAAACGATCTGGCTTGTCCATTCACCGGGTCCAAGGCGACGGCCTGCTTGTAGTATTCAAGTCCGCGATTCAAATCGCCGCGAGCTACCTCAAGATTACCGGCGACAATGAGCACATCCGGACTTGAGGGCGCTAGCGCCAGGGCCTTCTTCAGATCTTCCGCGGCCCCCTTCACATCGAAATCGAAGTTCAGTTTAATGTTCGCACGCGTGAATAACCCGTCCGCCAAATTGGGTTCGATCGTCAAGGAACGCGCGACGGCTTCTCGCGCCGCGGCAAGATGTTGTTCAAACCCCGTCCGGCCTTCCGCAGTGGAGAATGCAGAAAACCATGTGTGCGTGCCCGCCAAACCTGCCCAGGCGAGCGCGAAATTGGGATCGAGTTCCACCGCTCGCTGGAAAGCCGCGAGACCGCGAACCTCTCCCTCTTCGACATGGCGATAACCAAAAAAACGGCCTTGTAGATAACACTGGTGGGCCTCCACATTTTTGGTTCCTCCTTTTTCCGCCGCCTGCACCTCGGCTTGGATTTTCTCCTTGGCCTCTATCCCACCGGTTAGTTGGCCGCGCAATTGTTCGACGATGGTCTGAGCCAGTTCCGTCTGGACCGCGAACACGTCTTTCAAATCCCGCGTATAATTTTCGGACCAAAGCTCCTGGCCGGTGTCGGCCCGCGTCAGCCGCGCTGCGATGCGCACACTGTCCCCCGCTTTGCGCACACTTCCATCCACCAGATGCGCCACGCCCAGTTTCTGGCCAATCTCCTGCGCAGTGGCGTTCTTGCCTTTGAACGAAAACGCCGATGTTCTCGCCGCAACGTGCAGTCCGGATATTTTTTGAAGGACGGTCAGCAGTTCCTCACTAACGCCATCCGAAAAATATTCGCTCCCTTTGTCGTCACTCAGGTTAACGAACGCGAGAACAGCCACCGACTTTTGGTCCAGTGCAGTTGTCGCAGGCGCCGGCATGATGGCAGGCGACGCGGCGGCGACGGCATTTGATGTCCGGTTTGAATGCTGCATCCACCACCAGCCGAGAACCGACGCAAGGATCAGCACTGCAGCAGCGGCGGCCGCGAAAATTGGAAGTGGCGATTTCTTTGCCGCGTGGCCGGCCATCTGTTCCATTTCTGGATCCGTTCCCGCCTGCCACGGGAGCACGATCCGAAACAGTTCCATTGGCAGCTTGATGTTCTTCAACTCGGCTGCGCCAAATTTCTGAAACCGCGCTTCGAGCGCGTTCCGGATCTGCCGCTCGACATCCGTCGAAACACAAATCCCACCGGCGCCAGCCAGCTGCTCGATTCGGGAAGCGATGTTCACGCCGTCGCCGTAGACATCGCCATCGCGATGCATCACGTCGCCGATGTGAATCCCAATTTTCAGTTCGATGCGGCGATCGTGAACTACATCATGATTGCGCTTGGAGAGCGTGCGCTGAATTTCGATGGCGCATTGCGCGGCTTCCAGGGCGCTGCCGAATTCCACCAGAAAGGCATCACCGATCGTCTTGATTTCTACGCCGTTGAATTCCGGAAAGAGCGCGCGCAGCAGACGGCGATGTTCCTCCAATAATTGGAGCGCAAGTTTGTCATCGCGCTGGGCCAGTGCGCTATAGCCGACCATGTCGGTGAACATGATTGCGGCGAGCCTGCGTTGCTCTTGTGAGGACATCGGAGCTTCAGTGACTCAAGTTCGAGCGCAGATCGCAAATCAATTCAGCTGAAGAAGTTGGGAAAGCGAATCATTACCAGTGCGGCGCCACCGGCCACCACGACGTCCCTTTCACATCCCGTCCCTTGTCATGTCGAGTCGAGATGACAAAAGTTCGCAGCCGCCGGGCACTAATACGTCCAGACTTGTCCGCGTTTGTGCTCAAGCTTAAATCTTCCACCGATGCCGCGATGTGCCTGGGCGACCGTTGAGCCGAATATTACCTATCACGACCAGGAGTGGGGCGTTCCGGTCCACGATGATCGGCTCCTTTTCGAATTTCTCATCCTTGAAGGAGCACAAGCAGGCCTGAGTTGGACCACGATTCTAAATAAACGCGAGAACTATCGAAAGGCGCTCCACGGCTTTCGCGCTGAGAAGATTGCGCGGTACGGCGCGCCCGATGTGAAACGGTTAATGAATGATGCCGGGATTGTCAGAAACCGGCTGAAGATCGCCGCCACGATCCAGAATGCGAAAGCATTTCTCGCTGTTCGGGAAGAGTTCGGAAGTTTTGACCGGTATCTCTGGAGTTTCGTTGGTGGCAAACCGATTCAGAACCACCGCCGGCGAACGGAGGACGTGCCCCCGCGGACCCCTGAATCCGACGCGATGAGCCGCGATCTATTGAAGCGTGGCTTCAAATTTGTCGGATCAACCATTTGCTACGCATTGATGCAGGCGACTGGAATGGTTAACGACCATTTGATCAGCTGCCCAAGGCACGCGGAGGTGAAGCGTACAGCCGGCGTCAGATCGAGGGTTCGAAGTTAAACTATTACGGACGGAGAGCGGCAAGCTCCACGCACCGATTCACAATCCGCAATGCGCGTGAGCGCTCAGCCGCTGCGTCAGTGCCTGGGATTTGGAGCTTCCGCGCCGAAGCCGCGGCCGGGTGGCCACTCAACCCCGGCGAGTTCCTTGGGCAGCTCCGTCGGATCCACCGGATAAATGAGCGAAAGGTCCATGTTCGACCTGGAGCCCTGCAGAAATTCCAGCTCCTCCGGCGCACCGAGAATCAGCCATAGCACTTCCGAATCGGTATCGTTGAACACCTGGCGCAATTGATCGGGGCCTACCAGCACGCCGCTGTATTTCGGCACGGTTAGGGTAGCGTCGCCCACACGCATTCGCCCAACCCCTTCCAGTACCACGTAAAACTCCTCTGCCCGAATGTGTTTATGCAGCGTGTTCGCGGTCTTTGGTGGCAAACGCCAAAGCCGCGCGCCGAGATTTTCGCTCCCCGTCCGTTCGAGATAATCCGCGTTCGGGATTTTCATCAGGTTAGACTCCCGCCACAAAAGATCTTCGGGCCTGATGAGGTAATAACCTTGGAACGTTTTCATAGACACGTTTTCATAGACTTGCGGTTAATACTTGGCGGCTGCCAGTTTAAAGCAAATCCGCGATTTGGGTTTCAATTAATCGTTGCCCTTAATGCCTCAGCACAGCCAATTGATCGCCGTTCCACCCTGAGCAAGCCGCCGTCGAATAACACGCTAGTGCAGTTCGATTTGTGATTTCTATTCTACTTTCTACTTTTTAATTTCTTGCCGTGAGCTCTGTCGTTTTTCTTCGTGCAATAAACGTCGGCGCCACGAACCGCTGCCGACCGGCAGCCATCGTCAAAGATTTGACTAAGTTCGATGTGCTTAACATCGGGGCCGTCGGGACGTTTGTGGTTCGAAAAAGCGTGCGAGAATCGATGCTCCGCAACGCCATCGCGCAGAAGCTGCCGTTCAAATGCGAGATCATCATTATTCCGGGGCCCGACCTGCTAAAGCTCGCCGCAACCGATCCGTTCTCGCCCTATCCTTTGGACCCGAACATCACCCGGTTCGTTAACGTCCTGGCCAAACCGATTGAGCGACCAGCTAACACGCCGCTGGCTTTCCCGTCAGAAAAGGATTGGCTGCTCAGGATCATCGCGATCGAGAACAGATTCGTGCTCGGCATTTACAAGCGCGATATCAAGTCGGTTAGGTATCTCGGAATAATTGAGAAACAGTTCGGCGTTCCTGCAACCAATCGCAACTGGAACACGATCGAAAAAGTGGTGCAAATCCTACAGCGGGACCCAGCGGTTTGATCTTCTGTTCTCCGTCTTCTGTCTTCTACCACAGTCACTGATCACTGTACATATCCCTTACCATCAGCGGTGCCGCCGATATGATCGTCGTCCCGGACGAAAGTTTGCTGGAGCCGCGGCGCCCGGGCGCCAATCGGCACCGCGGTGAGTCGCCTCGCCGCTGCCTCGGGGAGAATTTCGCGGCTGGCGCGGCGCGATCGTCGTAGGTTTACTTGCCCGCGGCGCTCCCCGCCGCCGGTCTTCCCGTGGCGGAGCAGGCGCACCGTAATCAAAACCTTCCGCTTTCTTCCGCACAATGCCGCGACCAATAAATTTTTCGAGCGAGCGCAGCTCGCCCTGATCTTCCGACGTCACAAAACTGATCGCATCTCCGACTGCGTGGGCACGACCGGTTCGACCGATTCGATGGACGTAATCCTCGGCATGCATCGGAAAATCGTAGTTCACCACGTGCGAGATTCCGTCGACATCAATACCACGCGCGGCGATGTCGGTTGCGACCAGGACGCGCACCGCGCCTGATTTGAAATCTTTCAACGCCCGTAACCGCTGATTTTGTGAACGGTTCGAGTGAATGGTGCCGGTTTTGATTCCGGCAGCTTCGAGTTTGCGCGCAATGCGATCGGCTCCCCGCTTCGTCCGGGTGAACACGAGGACGGTGTCGAACTGCGGATCGGCCAGCAAATGAAGCAGAAGACCAGCCTTGAGATGCGGACTGACTTCGTAGACGAATTGCGTAACCGTTTCCGCCGGGTTCGCGCGACGGCCGATCTCAATGGTCTTCGGCGATCGCTGAAACTCGTGCGTGAGCTTCTCGATCTCATGTGAAAGCGAAGCGGAGAACATCAGTGTCTGCCGATTCTTGGGAAGCGCTTTGACGATCTGACGGATCGGCGGCAGGAATCCCATGTCGAGCATCCGATCGGCTTCATCCAGTACCAGGAACTGGATTCCCGAAAAATTTGTGTGCCGTTGTCCCATCAAATCAATGAGTCGACCAGGCGTCGCCACGACCAGATCAACTCCGGAGCGGAGCGCTTCGATCTGCGGACGTTCGCTGACACCACCAAAAACAGTCGCCATTCGTAACGGAAGATGTCGCGCATATACCCGGATGTTCTCCTCAATCTGCACAACGAGCTCGCGGGTCGGCGCGACGATTAAGGCGCGCATTCCGCGTCGGTCGCCGTTTTTGCCATCGGCCATCAGCTTTGTTAGGATCGGCCAGACGAATGCGGCCGTCTTTCCCGTCCCGGTCTGCGCAATCCCGATCACATCATGTCCGGCGAGGACCTCAGGAACGGCGGCGAGCTGAATTGGAGTCGGTTCGGTATAACCGGCCTCTTGAATGGCCTTATGAATTTGCGGGGCGAGCTGGAGTGAGCGGAACGACATAACAACAGCGACTATCGTCCGAGAATGGCATTCCCGCACATCAAACTGCACGCGGCCCCACGAAATCGGCGCTCAATGAACATACTGATCACTTCGCCCGGACATCGGCATTTGGTATTCGGCCCGTGCTATCTCCCCGCGATTGCCGCCCTTTCTACTTTCTACTTTCTACCTTCATCGTGTCCGTCATGTACCGATCGGCCGCGATTACTGCGTCCTCCGGGCTACTGCCATTCTGACGGGCGTTGAGATAGGGAGAATACCAGTCCCACCAGTGATGCGCCGCGTGCGTCTTCTCGTACTGCCCGTGGTGCTGCTCGGTTTCGTGCAAGAGTTCCGCCAACTCGGGTACATCCTTATTCTGTACTGGTGTCCTGTTCCATTCGCGCCCGGGGAGACGCGTCTTGATTTCCTGAAGCAGCCAGCCGTTCCCATCTGGATCCTCGAACGACGCAAACGAGTAATAGGAACGCCCTTCGGAGTCCGGACCGCTGAGCTTCGAGTTTTCACCGGCGTTATTGAACGGGCCCGCCGCATAGTGGAATACGTCACTGACTTTGATGCCGCGGCTTACCAGGTCGTCGCGGGCAGCAACAACGTCGTTCACCGCCAGGACGAGGCTATCAGGTGTGCCACGCTTCGCCGGGGTGATTCCCCTGCCGAAGATAATCGATGCCTCCGAACCGGGTGGAGTGAATTGCAGAACCCGGAACTGATCGTTAGCGGTGTAATCGATATCCAACCGGAAGCCGAGCTTTTCGTAGAACGCTTTGGCGCGATCGACATCGGTAACCGGAATGATCAAAACTTCTAGCTTCATGTTCATGGCCGACTCTCCTCCCATAAAGACTTCAGTTGGGCGAACGATTCCCTGCTCGCGTATTTGCCCGCGAAAGCGGTTGAGGCAACCTGGGCTAGTGGCCTAACAGGCTTGGCGCGCAGTCAGTCTACTCTGGAACGAAAGAGTCAGGCAAGTTACAATTGGGCGACAGCACCAGAGGGTTTGGGCTGGGCTACTTCAACGCCGAATAGTTCGTGGGATCCATGAAGTAGTTGTCGATATGGTCAACGAGAGGGCCCTGCGCTTCGGACTCCGCCTTCACCTTCTTCCATTCTGCGTCGTCGTGGAACGCGGCCCAGTTCTTCTCGGCCTCCTGACGGCTGGGATGCTCCAGGATGTAGACAAATAGATTTTGAGAGGCCGGCGCATCTTGGGGCGTCCAGTAGCCGATGCTCTTCATGTTGTGCCGCTTGAAGAGCGAGTCGGTATGATTGCTAAAGCGGTCTCGTACCGCCTCCATTTTGCCCTCGTTAACATGGTACATGCGCAGTTCGTACACGTGATGGGAAGGCTTCGGCCGGTCCAGCGCCATAAAGCTAGCCATCACTGCTGCGCCGGAAAGAAAAGAGACAAGAGCGGTTTTCATAGGGCGCAGGGTACCGTCCCTATTGATGCAAGTCTATCCCGCCGGCGGGACGAATGACTCGCGGATAGTGCGAATAACTGCAGCGCGATCGTTAGTGTCGGCTCGCCGGCGGTAGCCCGGCGAACCATTTCGACATTGCCCTGCAGGTTGGCCAAAAGGTAAACGATAGCATGGCTCAACGTCCGCTCCTCGCGAATATCGCGCCGGCGGCATTGTGGTTCGGCATTATCGTCGTTAGCGGCCTGGCCCTGTATGGCACTCGACCTCCAGCCGCGCTCGACGCTTCTGCCTCGGCAAAATCGTTTTCCGCGGCACGGGCCATCAGTCATCTAACTCACATCGCGAAACAGCCGCATCCGATCGGCAGCGACGAAGCCGCGCGGATTCGGACATATCTGGTGGAACAACTCTCCGCGCTCGGAGGCACGGTTCACGTCGAGCAAACAATCGGCACCGCCCAATACGGACGGAGCATCAGCTCCGGTGCGGTTAACAACATCATCGCCATGTTCCCCGGGCTATCGCCGAGCCGGGCGATCATGCTCGCGGCTCATTACGACTCCGTGCCGGAAGGTCCCGGCGCAGCCGACGACGGTGCGGGCTTGATCGCTATCCTCGAAGCGATCAGAGCTTTCCGGGCGGGTCCCGCGATCAAGAATGATCTGATCGTTTTGTTTACCGATGGAGAAGAAGCGCGCGGCCTGCTGGGCGCGCACGGTTTCGTCGCCGGCCATCCGGACCTAACGGATCGGATCGGGATGGTGGTGAACCTGGAAGCGCGGGGCGATTCCGGACCAGCGTTGATGTTCGAGACCAGCAACGACAACGGCGCCTTGATTCGCGAGTTCAGACAGGCCGCTCCCTATCCAATGGCTAATTCTCTGATGACAGCGATTTACAAACTCTTACCTAACGATACCGATTTTACGCCGTTGAAGAAGGCGGGTTTGGCCGGCTTGAATTTCGCTTTTATCGAGACCTTCCAGAGTTATCACTCCCGATTGGACACGATCCAAAACCTTGAGCCGCGAAGTGTGCAACACACCGGCGCCAACGTCCTCGGCATTATCCGGCATTTCGGTAATCTGCCGCTGCCGCAGGCTAAAGAACCTGATCGGGTTTATTTCAATTGGTTCGGCAGCCGACTGCTCGTTTATCACCTCTGGCTTGCCTGGGGCGTCGCGCTCCTAACTCCGATCGTCCTGGTTTTGGGATGTATTCGCGCACGGCCGCGGATGAAACTGACGCTGGGCCGGACTGCTGCCGGTTTCGTCAGCTTCTTAGCCACACTCTTAATAGTACTCGGAGGAAGTTTCGCCGCATTCGCCACTGCCAAAATGTTTGCCGGCGAGCTGCTCGAAGGCGACACCATCAGCAATCAACTCCTCTTTGCCGGGATCATGGGAGTGGCCCTTGCCCTGGGCGTGGTCAGCCAGCGCATTACTCGGAAGAAGCTCGGCCTTGAAAATGTGGCGGCCGGCCAGCTTTTTGCCGTGTCGCTCCTGGCCATCATCGTTTGCGCTCTGCTCATGGGCGGAAGCTACGTTTTACAATGGCCGCTGGTGTTTAGCGCTGCCGGGATGTTTCTGGCAATTCGGTTAAGCCGACCAGCTCGATCAGTTTGCCGATTTGTTTTCCTTATCCCGGCGCTGCTCATCCTTGTTCCCCTCGCCTACCTGTTTTTCGTCAGTCTAACATTTACCTATCTTGCTGTTGGGGCGGCTGCATTCGTTGTTGCCACGCTGCTCGCTTTGTCTTTGCCGCTATTCGATGATCTCGCAGGTAACTTGAATCGTTCTATCCTTATCATTTTTCTTGTTTCCGTTTTGCTCTTGGTTGTTGGAATTCATCTGTCGAAATGGACTGCGGGACATCCGCGGCCCGATAGTCTGGTTTACAGCATCAACGGCAACGAAAACAAAGCGAAATGGGTAAGCTACGACGATGCACCAGATGCTTGGACTAACCGAATACTTGGATCCAGTGCGCGCAAACAGGTCGACGGCGCGTATACCGCTGGTCTGGAGCAACCAGTTTTCAGCACCGGCGCCGCCCTTATTCAACTTTCTCCTCCTTCGGCAAAAGTAGCCCACGATACCACTAACGATGGCGTGCGAACGCTCGCACTCCAGCTCAGTTCACCTCGTGGTGCGCGAACCTTACTGGTTCGACTTCCGGGTGATCTTAAACTAACGGCGGCGGGCTGGAACGGGCGCATCGAGCCGATCCATGACAACTCGAAAACCAGCGCTTCGTGGTCGCTCCGTTTCTATAATGTCCCGCGCGAAGGCGCATCTCTGGAATTACAGTTCGCCGCCCGGACTCCAATCCATATTTGGGTAGGCGACACTACACCGGGTCTCCCGGCGATCGGACCGCTGTTGCCGCGGCCGGCCGATACCATGCCAGGCCAGGGCAGCGATATTACCTTGGTCGCCCGGATGTACGAATTTTAGTCGTTAGGCAGATGGGGTGGCTGAAGGTCCAAGCCCCACCATCCAACCTCCAGAGAAAGTGCAAATAGCGATATCCAATCAGCAAGTCATCACGCCATCGCGCTGACATTGGTGATTTGTTTCTAATGCTTCTTTGCAGATTGTTGCCTGGAATTTGCACCTTCCTACGGCGCACCTTCTACTTCCCGGCGGGGGGCAAAAGCGGCCACGTTGGCCACAATCATCACCCACGCGAAAAGAACCAGCCCCATCATTACACCAGTAGCGAGATGCATGACGATGACTGCCGCAAGCCACCAATTCCGTGTCCGATGCGGCCAGACAAAAACCGGGTAGCCGATTTCGAGGAATAAAATCATCCAGGACACGCCGGCAACGAGCCACGGCAATGATGCGAGCCATGAAACGTCCGCGAACCCGCGGAGGAATCGCGCTTCGAGGATGAGACGCCAGACGGCATCGCCGCTCCACCATTGTTCCCTGAACGCTTTCGATAAACCCGAGCTTATATAAATGATGCAAAGATGAAATTGAATCAGTCGCCGAACAACTCGGGTCGCAACTGTGGCGGGATACGGCGTTTTACGTCGCCATGAATCGACCGAGACAGAATGACCGACCGGCATAATGACGCAGTAAAACAGGAAGACGTGCGCCATCTGATCGGCGCCGTAACTGGTAACCGCAGCGCTATTTTCGAGCGCGAAATGGCTGAGCCACGCCAGCAAAGCCATCAGCCGGGTTTGCCAACCTATGATCAATCCAACGGCGGCTAGCGCTTGTACACCAAAGACGAGAAACACAGTTTGGTCATCGTCGATGCCAATCGGCTGCAGCCAATGAGCGATCCAGCTCAGACGGATCACCGATGGATCAAGTATTGCTTCGCTAACTGACCACTGCGTGATCCCTCTCATGCCATAGAACTGAAGCAAACTGCCGGCAAGAATGACGCTTTTGACCACAAGGAAAACGCCGAGGCCGATTCGTAAATAAGCCAGAGAACCAGCGCATTCCGGTGTTAAAAAGAATTTTCGAGCCACCGAACCGATATGCCCTAACCGGTTCGCAGTAATTGGTTGAGCCAGGGATGCCGCCGTTGTCATCGGCTTTCGCGTACAAATTGCGCCTGATAAAATTCATCCAATCCCGGCCGGGCGCCGTTTGTGTAGGCAGCCATCGACGGAATTCGATACCGATAAAATTGAACCATCACGGTTTGAGCATGCGCGTTCACGCCGAGCTCGTAAGCCGCCAGGGCTCGCGACCGGGAATCGGCATCGTCAACGCCGGAAATCATATCGAGCATCGAATTCAGCCGAAGATCGACCTCGGATGTGGTGCGGCCGATGTCGTAGCTGGACGACTGGCCCGTTTCGTTGATCGAGGTTATCCGGGCAATGGCCGTTTCGCCGATGTTAGCGTAAAAGGCGTAATCGCCTGCTGTCCCCGACCAGACCCCATAAATCTTCACCAGCCTTGTGCCCGAACGCCCCGCCCCAAGCGGCCAGGGCAAAGCGCCGCAGCCAATCATGCAAAGATGAAAGAGCGCGAACCCGATCGCGATCAGCGATCTCGTTTTCATCGAGGCTCTGACGATTTGTCGAAAACGTCGTCTCGCGCCGAGCCGGTCTTCGCGACCAATGTGTTACTGCTTCGGTGGTTCCGGCTCTGACACCGTAGCTCCGCCTGCGCCGGTTCTCCGTCGCCGTTGCGGAGTCTCGGTTTTGGTAGAATCCGTGATCGTTGCTTGCTCCGAAATCTCTGCCCCGGTTCTCCTCCGGCGCTGCGGCGCGTCGGTCTTCATAGAATCGGTCGTCGTCGCCTGGTCGGAAATCTCTGTCCCGGCTCTTCTCCGGCGTTGGGGCGCGCCAGTTTTGCTGGATTCAGTGGTCACCGTTTGTTCAGAGATTTCTGCCCCGCTTCTCCTCCGTAGCCGCTGGGCTTTGTCCGACTCCGACAAGGTTGTCCGGCGCGAAGTCATTTTTACGTCACTGGGCGGCAATGCTTTGGCTCTGGAGGAGCCCCCGCCGCCCGTCGTCTCTGTCGACGCCTTGCTCTTGTCTTTTTTCTGGCCGGAAGATTTGTCGCCAGCGAAGGCGGTAAATGCCGTCCACATTGCCAACGCGATTGCGCCTAACGTTCGTATGCTGAGGTTTTTCAATCTCATAATGCCCTTTCTGTGCCGCTATATTGTTCGCTCACGTTCGTTATCCGTTTTCAAGCCCCGGGTAAAGACGAAAAAGGTCATCCCTACTCAAAGTCTTTCTCCGCAGACTCCCGCATACGGCGATCGCCAGAGCAGATTTCATTTCGACGATCCGTTAACATGTGGCTTGAAGCGGTAACTGATGGAAATCTGAGGGCAAATGAATTTCCGGCGTTTTCGTTGACGCGCCGTAGCTTGAGAACGCGGAAGTCTTGGCGAGGAGGCTGCTCACGTAAGAGACCGCTTGAGCCGACGCCCTAACTATTCCTCGAAACTGGTAGCGGAAGTCGACGGACAACGACGAATCGGTGTCGTGGTGCTTCGAATCTTTCCGCCAGCGTGCAACGTCCAGCATTCTCCAAGGGTGGAGCTATAACAGATCTCGACCGATACCCGAAGACGTTCGGTGTTCAGTTTTACCCAGAGCGGGTTCGATTTGTCGAAACTGAGGGGGTTATTATTTGCGTCGTGCGCAGTGAATATGTCCAGCCGTTCGCCAGCCGAAAGGACTCGGCCATTCATGTCAATCTCCGCATAGTGAGGTTCCTCCGGGCCCAGCAATTTTTCAAGCGCCTCGGTCCAATTCCGCACCGGCTGATCATCTACCCTAACGACCACATGTCTTATGATCGCGGGTCCAACTCCCTTGTTGCTCAGGGTGAACTGGATGGGGCCATTGTTCGAATCGAACTCGAGAATCGGCCATACCACCGCACGAACCTGCTGGCGCTGCATGTAAGCGGTGTAACCGGAAACGCACAAGGCGCATACCCCCACAAACGTCGCGATGACAGCGTCATATCTGCTGGCGCCGCGCGCTGGCTTGTTCTCCGGCACGGCGCCGAGCATATCGTCCGTTCGTTCGGTGTCAATGCCACCTGAACGAACACTGATCCCGTGATTCAAGTAACCGCGCGTTTATCGATCCAAATTCCAAAATCGGTTCATCACTTACCCAGGCAATCACGCTGACCTCTTGGCGAGCTCTGCTGTGCGATGCCGAAAGGAAGGATTTGGAAATTAGCCGGTGGTGCAAACCGCCGGTGTGGTTAACGGGTGCACATGCGCCCCGAGGGGCGGCGGATCGGAACGAACGAGCCGGTGCGTACTTCGTCGGCTGATCCCCCCGTCCGTGAGGGACACCGCGTTGCCCGCTTGATCGATCTATTGAAGTTGTCCGGAAAAGACACGCTCGACCAGATTCTCGAACCGAGCATCGCCCCGTAGCGGATCCAACAGTGGATCAACTTTGATGTAAGCAATATCTTCCCACCGATCCGCATAACATCTTTCCAGGTATTGAATCGCCTCTGCTTTATTGCCCAAACCCACCTCAAGAAGGCCGATCAGATAGCCTGACACGTATTTCGTCTGACTTAGCCGTTCCAGATCGCTCAGTATCGCGGCGGCCTTGCTACCATCGCCATTCTTGCCGTAAAGATTGCCCAAATATGCGAGACTCAGAGGCGTCTCGTTCAGCGCGCGGGCCCGCTGAAATTCAGTAACTGCGTCGGGGACATCGCCCTTCAGCTCAAGCGCCAGACCAAGAATCGAATGGGCGACGCCAAATTCCGGGTCGAGTTCGAGTGCTTTGCGGCTTTGCCCAATGGCTTCTTCATAGCGGCGTGCGACGAGGTAATTGCTCGCCTGATTCACACTGATGATCGGCGACAGCGGATCCAGCTCGGCCGCGCGCGCCCCTTCAGCAATTGCTTCGTCGAATCTACCGAGCGCCCGCAGTGGCCCGGTTGCGAACCAGTGGTGCGCGGTCGCGTAGTTAGGGTCAAGGGCGATGGCTCGTCGAAACTCTTTGATTGCCCCAGCGAAATCCAGGTCAAAGAACGAGATCTGACCAAGCGCGTTGTGTGCGCCAGCCAAAGTATCATCCAGTTCAAGAGCTTTGAGCGCAGCCTGTCTGGCTTTCGCTTTAACATCGCGCGGGTTGGCCGGTGCATAACCCGGCAAGGTGATCCACGCTTCGGCCAGTCCGGCATAGGCAAGTGCGTAGTTAGGGTCCTGCGCTATTGCCTTTTGCAAGTAATCGATGGCTTTGGGTATGTTATCGCCGCTCCTTCGCCCCCAAAAAAATCTCGCCTTCAGGTACGATTGATACGCCAGCGCGTTCTCGGTCGGCTTAATGGAAATCGCGTGCTCTTCCGGGCCGGTCAGCCTCGCCTGCAATGTCTCGGCGATTGATTTGGCGATGTCTGTCTCAAGCGTAAAGATATCGGTGAGTTTCCGATCGTAAATCTCCGCCCAAAGATGTCCGTCCGTCGTGGCATTGATCAATTGCACGGTAACGCGGACTTGGCCGGCCGCTTTCTGCACAGTCCCTTCCAGAATGTTCGATACTCCGAGTTGTTTCGCGATTTCACGCAGGTTGTCCGGTTTACTTTTATATTTCTCCGTGGAGGTGCGGGAAATCACCTTCAATTGCGCGATTTTCGACAACCGCGTCAAAACCTCGTCCTGAATGCCCTCCGCAAAATAAGCGTTCTCCTGATCGCTGCTGAGGTTTTCAAAAGGCAACACCGCGATGGATTTCTCATTCGGTGAAACTAGTTTCTCATCCCGTCCCGGGGTGGGTGCGACACGGAAAATGACATAAGCCAAGGCCACAGCTGCCACCAGCGACGCCGAAATCATGGCTATTGCGCCTAACTTATGACCTTTCGGTTCGTGCGCCATTAAGTCGGCTCGGGACGAACCTTCCCCTTCCACTTCTCCGCGAAGATCCCGAAGATCATTGAGCATATCGGGCATCGTTCGGTAACGGTCATCCCTGTTCTTCCGCAAAGCTTTTTGCAGAATGGTTTCGAGTTTTTGTGGAACACCAGTCGCCAGAGACGACAACGGAGGAGCTTCCTTCGTTAGGATAGCTGCGATGCAGTCGGTCAGTGTTTCGCCAGTGAAGGGTGGAATGCCGGCCACGATTTCGTAGAGCACCACTCCAAGGCTCCAGATATCGGAGCGTGCATCCACCTTGTGACCGCGTGCCTGTTCCGGTGACATGTACCGCCCTGTGCCTAACATCACGCCAGTCCGGTTCGACGCGGGGGCAACCGTTTCGAACTCACCAGTTCGCCAGGCAGTCGATTCTTCGTTGAGTTTGGCAATTCCAAAGTCGAGCACCTTCACGTAGCCATCGGGCCGGATCATGATGTTCTCTGGCTTAATGTCGCGGTGCACAACCCCCGCCTCGTGCGCGGCCGCCAAGGCCGAGGCCGCCTGGATGGCGATGCCCAGTGCGTCGGGCAAATTCATCCTACCGGCTACGAGCAACGCCCGCACAGTTGCGCCTTCAATGAATTCCATAGCCATGAAGTGGCGGTTACCATCGGCGCCGATCTCGTAAACCGTCAGAATGTTCGGGTGATTGAGAGCGGAGGCACTACGCGCTTCGTTTTCGAAGCGGCTCAGCTGGTTTTCGTCCGCCTTCAGGTACTGCGGCAGAAGCTTCAGCGCAGCTTTACGTCCGAGTTGTTCGTCACGGGCAAGATAAACCTCGCCCATTCCGCCCACGCCAATGAGCCGTTCAATCCGATACCGTCCGATCTTTTCTCCAAGTTTTGCGCCCGCGCTGTTGTGAATTAAAAGCTCGGGAACGACCTGGAAGGCTGGGGATTCGATGAACTTCTCCGTGCGGTCGTGTGAGGTGAGAAGAGACTTCACCTCCCGGCAAAGTTCCTCGTCGCCGCAGCAAGCCTCATCCACAAATGTGGCCCGCTCTGACGGCGCCTGTTCAATCGCTGAATGGAACAGATCGTTAACCTGTTGCCATTGCTGTGCGTTCATCCGTTGTCTTCCACGTTGAGCGCGCGGTAAAGCCACGCCTTGGCCATCGTCCATTCGCGCTCTACTGTGCGCGGAGAGGTATTCAGGAATTCAGCCGTCTCTTCGACGGTTAGGCCGCCGAAATATCGCAGTTCGACAATCTGGCTTTTGCGCGGATCCTGTGCCGCCAATCCTTCCAATGCCTCGTCAAGCGCCAGCAATTCGTCCGATCGCGCTTCCGTCACTAGCGCGGCTTCGTCCAACGTTACTTTCAGCGCCCCGCCACCTCGCTTCAGCGAGTGACGTTCCCGCGCGTGATCGACCATGATGCGCCGCATCAACTGCGCAGCGGCCGCGACAAAGTGAGTCCGGTTCTGCCAGCGCGGTTTCGTGTCTTCGACCAGCCGCAGGTAAGCTTCGTTAAGGATTGCAGTGGTTTGCAGCGTGTGGTCGGCCCGTTCGCTCCTCATATAATGGTGGGCCAGCCGGTGCAATTCGGGCTGGACCAGAGGAAATAGTCTCTCCAGCGCCCGCTCATCTCCTGCGCGCCACTCAACCAGCAGTTGGGTGACCTCCTGCCGCGGGGATAAAGGCGCCATCATAGGAGCTGTTCGACGCCGGAAAGTTTACCACGTCGGCGGGATTAAACCAGCACAGCCCGTGGGAGTTAGAAACAAAATCACCAGTAAGTGGCGGGTTTCGCTTGGGATTTCCGCTTTAACCATTGAACCGGCATCAAAACCACCGCCGGAGAAATCAAACCGAAAGTAAAACCTCAGTTCATAAAACTATGCAAACCAAACGATCAATATACAACTCACCCGATCATCACTGTTCGGATGCTTCCAGAAAAAAACCCGCGGCCCTAAAGACAGTTCGTTGCAATCTCATAATTGTATTCGCACTGCTGTTGAGCACAATTCCGGTTAGCTACGCGGCAACGGCGGAGACGGAGCGAATCAGTAGCGCAGCGACGCCAACGGTTTTCCAGGCCGCTGGACCAACCGCTGCCTCCATTCAAAGCACGGTCGACGCGTTTCGGGCTGCTCTTGGAAGCCCAGTTAACGCTAACAATCCCGGGCCGCTGATAAACGGTCGCCGTGAGATCAACTGGGACGGCGGCAACCCAGCCATCGTAGCGACGACCGATCCGGTCACGCCCTTCAACGTGTTCCTGAACACCCGCGGCGCCCAATTCACTACGCCGGGCAAGGGCCTGTCTCAGGCCACCCCGGCCGGGCTCGCGGTGCTGTTCAGTAATCCGACGTATGCCAACATTTTCGCGACGTTCAGTCCGTCACGATTGTTCACTGCAGTCGGCAGCAGAGTGACTAACGGCTCCTTCTTCATACCAGGCACGAATGGGATCTCTCCCGCCGTGGTCAGTGGTTTCGGCGTTGTATTCACCGATGTTGACCAGCAAGGCGGAGATAAAGACGCCAGCACGCGCATCGAGTATTTCGATATCCACGGCAGGCGTGTATTCCAGAGTGTCATCCCAGCCTCTCCTGGGGACGGAAGCCTGTCCTTCCTCGGAATAAAGTTCAATGACGCGCGGATCGCATCGATCCGGATCACGACCGATCACGCCGCGGGACCAAACGATACCGACGATAATGACATCGTCATGATGGACGACTTCATCTATGGGGAGCCACAGGCAGGCCACTAATCGCAGTCCAAATTCTTAAACGTATCAAACCCTAACGAGAGTAGTCCAACTGCCCGGGTGACAACATCGAACGGAAATGAAAACCGATCGCTTCTGAGCCACCGGGCAGTCTGGCTGCTCGCTCCCAAAAGAAATCCAATAATGACTGTTCGAATTGCTCTGATTGCTTTCATCACTTGCCTCCTCTTTTCTGACCCTGGTTTCGGGCAAATCTTTGTTGTCGATCAGGATGTCGGCACGATTGGCGAATACAGCCTGGCCGGCGACGCCATCAACGCGAGTCTGATTACCGGCTTGCACCAGCCGGAAGGAGTCGCGATCTCAGGGGGAAATTTGTTCGTGGCGAATTTCGGCAATGGAACGATCGGCAAATACACAACTGCGGGTGCGGCGCTCGATACCTCTTTTATCTTTGGCCTCAACCAGCCGATCGGGATCGCGGTTTCCGGCAACACCCTTTTCGTCACCAACTTCAGCACCGGCACAGTGGGCGCCTATGACGCAACATCCGGGCAAGCGATTGCCGCCTCGCTAATTTCGGGACTATCAAATCCATTCGGGATTGCCACGTCCGGCGGCAATTTGTTTGTGGTGAATGCCGGTGACGGCACAGTTGGCGAATACGGTTTGAACGGAGAGACGGTGAACAGCAGCCTCATCAGCGCTGTGCCCGGACCGCGAGGCATCGCGATTTCGGGCGCAAATCTTTTCGTCACTCTGAATGCGGGAGGTGCGGTTAGCGAATATACAATGGCGGGGGCGCCATTGACCGGGTCGTTAGTCGGCGGCTTATCAGGTCCGATCGGAATTGCCGGATTCGATGGGGACCTCTTTGTTGTGAACAACAACAACGGCACCGTAGGAGAATTCACGATGGCGGGTGAAACAGTTAACCGGACGTTCATCTCAGGTCTGGTTGGTCCGACGTTTATCGCCGTCGTGCCTGAACCCGCGGCGTGGCTGCTCCTGAGCTTGGGCGCGCTTACGCTTTTAGCGATGCGAAAGGTGCGCGCACCGCATCATTGAATGCCGGCAGTCACATGGCGGCCAGGTAATGCAGAACTTTCAACCATCAACTCTCAACAATCTGTTCGGTCTCACTGTTTAGAAATGCCGGGGCCTCCTCGAAGCACGTACTTCTGCACTTTGCCCGTCGCCGTTTTTGGCAGCTCAGCCAAAAATCGAATGCGTTGAGGCGCTTTGAAGTGCGCCAGATGATCTCGCGCAAAATCGCGCAGCTCGCTTTCGGTCGCCAGGGCGCCGGATTTTAACACCACAAACGCGTGCGGAGCTTCCCCCCACTTTTCGTCGGGCATTCCTACGATTGCGACTTCGTGAACCGCTGGATGTCGCAGCAACACGCCTTCGACTTCCACCGAAGATATGTTTTCGCCCCCGCTGATGATTACATCCTTCAACCGATCGCGAATTTCGACGTAACCATCAGGATGAACGACGGCGGCATCGCCGGTATGGAACCACCCGCCTTCCATCGCCCGGGCGGTCGCTTCGGGATCATTATAGTACCCTTTCATTACGACGTTCCCGCGAACGACAATTTCACCGATCGCCTTCCCATCCTGTGGAACATCGCGTCCTTGTTCATCAACAACGTGCAGTTCACCTGACGTGAGCAGCTCCACGCCCTGGCATGCCTTGACCACCGACCGCTCCGCGCACGAGAGCTCTTGGTGTTCTGGCCTAGGTTCGCAGATCGTGATAAAGGGCGAGGTCTCGGTCAGTCCGTAAGCTTGGGTAATTTCCCATCCGAGTTCTCCTTCAATCCGCTCGATCGTCGTTGCTGCCGGAGGCGCTCCGGCTGTCATCACCCGCACCCCCCGCGGTGTTTCGCGCCTGATTTCTTCCGGGGCATTGGCAATGCCGATCAGAATCGTTGGTGCGGCGCAAAGCATAGTGACTGATTCCTTCCTGATTTTTTCAAAAACCCCAGCCGGTTGAACTTTTCTGAGGCAGATGTGAGCCGCGCCCGCAGCTGTCACTGTCCAAACGAAAGTCCAGCCATTGGCGTGAAACATTGGCAACGTCCACAGGTAGCGATCTTGCACCGTCATCGGATGATGAAGCAGTGTGCCGATCGAGTTCATGTAGGCATTCCGGTGCGTCATCATTACTCCCTTCGGCCTTGAGGTTGTACCGCTGGTGTAATTGATACTGATCAGATCGTTTTCATTAATCGGCGGCGGATGAAAGTCTCGAGACGACTCCGCCACCATCGTCTCGTAATCCAACCACCCGGACATGGCTCCTTCCAGCGCGATGAACACTGACACGTTAGGTATCTGCGATCGGATACTTTCTACCTGCTCCAAATAATCGCTGTGCGCGCACACGATCGTGGCGCCGCTGTGATTAATCAGATAAGCAAAATCCTCTGCCGTTAGACGGTAATTAATCGGCACCAGAATGGCCCCGATCTGCGGAACAGCGTAAAAAGATTCCAGCTGCGCATGGGTATTCGGGGCGATGTAGGCGACGCGGTCGCCCGGTTTCACGCCGACCGCTTGCAACGCCGACGACCAGGCATCACATCGTTCAAAGAATTGCTCGTAAGTTAACCTGAGATCGCCGTCTACCACTGCCTCCCGTTCGCTGTAGAGCTTTCGAGTTCGGCGAGCAAACTCGAGCGGGGTCAACGGAATCTCCATAGCGGCGAACAGCCTCGAGCAGGCTGATCCGTCCAGCGTGCACACAGTGCAACGAGCCGTTCAATCGAAATTTCGGGTTGCACCCAGGTCGACAGAGCGACGCGGCTACAGCATGCCGCGTCCCGATCCTGGCACGGCCAAACAGGATGACCTCTGCCACGCCCAGCTAACGCAACGACGCCGTTGCGCGGCCCTACAACCCTTTCGCGTTTTTTAGCACGTTTCGCGGTCCGTCTTAAGAGCCGCTTACAATCTACCGCGGATCCAATAAGGTGATTTGATCTACCTGCCCGTCCGCATTCAATCGAACCCCAACGCGGGTACCCGGCTGAATGGAATCCGGACTAAGAGCAGCGCCGGACGGCTTTGTGAATGCCACCCCTTTTGCCATCTCGTATTTGGTCGGGTGGGTAAACGCATCCTGATTTATCGTGATGCTGGTGCCCGGTATGAACGAGGCCACCGTGCCCATCTTACCGGGATGATCTGCCGGAACCTCCGCTGTTTTTGTAACAGTAGTAGTTTGTTCCACCTTCGTTTGCCCGAAAGCGAAGGGAGTAATGAATGCGCATGCCAGAATGATCAATTTGGTTTTCATAGTTGGTTACCTCTAAATCCTTGACGATGTTATCGATGCCTCAATATGGATCGTGTCCGCTACGCTCGACGGACTCATATTCGGGGCAATTTTCCGCCATTCCCGATCACTGCTGCCGCGCCGAGGTGGATCGAGATTTTGATTCGCTCGCTCGCTCCCAGGAAGGCGATTTGATTCGTTCGCTAGTGCTCAGCTCACCGGCTACCATCGTCGGCCGCACCCTCCATGTCGCGACGTCCGATGTCGCTCCATTCCGAGCGCGTTGGTGAGTTCAGAGCGCCGCAGGCGCTCTAATCTTGCGCAGCTTCGCGGCGAGTCTGTTTAGCGTCCAGCCCGGAGGTCTCGATCCACCCACCTCAGAAAACCACAAGCCAAACGTTTAGTTGTCCTCTACCGCCCGCCGAAGAACATCGGCCGAGATATTAGCGCCGGTCACCAGCAGCGCGACAGAGCGATCGACGTAGCCCGAGGCATCCTGCAAAAATGCCGCGGTTGCCGCTGCTCCGGCCGGTTCGGCAACAACATGTTCGTCGAGCAAAAGCAGACGAATGGCATCGAGGATTTCCTGCTCCGATACGAGGCGTACTTCATCCACCAGTTCCCGAATCTCCCGCACGTTTGCTTCGCTCGGGTTCAACGTGGCCAAACCATCGGCAATGGTCGCGCATGCCTCGGTCACAATAATCACTTTGCCTTGTTGCCATGACCGCGCATAACCGGGCGCTTGCTCCGCCTGAACCCCGATGATCCTGATCTCCGGTCGGCGGCGCTTTGCTTCCGCTGCCACACCGCGGATCAGCGCCGTGTCGCCCATCGGAACGAAAACCACCTCGAGCTCCGGCATTTCGTCCATGAGTTCAGCAGCGATCGTTGCCGTGCCGGCGGTTACCCGAGCATCGGTAGCATCATCCAGCAGGTAGTAACCACGTTCGCGCGCAAGCTGAGTCGCCCCTTCAATCGGTCCCAAGGCTGACCCGGTTTGGCACTCCACCACCTTGGCCCCTAGCCCGACGATCTTGTCTCGTTTTATCGGATTCGGATTGTTAGGCAAAAAGATCGTCGCTGGGATTCCTGTTAACTTCGCCGCGTAAGCGACCGCCGCTCCATGATTACCGGTGCTCGCTGCGACAACGCCAGTCAGTCGAGCGTCTTTCGCTTTGGTGAGCAAGGCCGTCAGTGCGCCGCGCACCTTGAACGAGTGCGTCGGCAGATCGGTCTCCATCTTCAAAACGACGCGAGCCCCCGAACGCCTCTGCAGCGACTCCGCCTGCAGTAAGCGGGTAGGCGGCAGGCGCTGTTTCAGCATCTGCCGCGCTTTCAACACCTCTTCTGCGCTCGGAATCATCGATCGCTACCATATCAGCGGCGGATGATTTCGCTTCGTACGATTCACATCTTGTCTGCCATTGGGCGTTGGACGTTGAGCGTTGACTCCCGCTTCTCACCTTTTGACCACTCACTAATGACTAATCACACCCGTTCTGCCAGTTCGGCGTTTGGGTTCGGTTGACTAACGGAGGGCAAAATCAATCCGGACAAGCGGCAGTTGATGCCGGTCTGCATTCGCGTCCATTCGCGGCCAAATGCCGTGGGAAACGAACCGTTAATACACACCAATGAAATACGACGGAGCAACATGATCGAGGTTCTGGCCTTGAGCGCAGCGGTGTTTTATGGGTCAGCCGATTTTTTAGGTGGTTTGACCGCACGCCGCGCGAACACCATTGCCACGGTCGTGGTATCGCAAGTCGTAGGACTTGTTCTCCTCATTGGAGCGCTCCCATTTTTGCCGGCGGCAGTGATGTCCCCGCGCGACTGGATCTGGGCAGTGTGCGCCGGTGTTTCAGGCGGCGGCGGGGTCGCCTTGCTCTACCGCGCGCTCGCTGTCGGAACCATGGCGGTGGTGGCGCCGATTACGGCAGTGGTTTCGGCGATAATTCCTGTTGTGTTCGGGTTTGCCATTGGCGAACGCGTCGGCTGGCTAACGGGAGGTGGAATTTTTCTGGCACTGGTTGCAATCGTGTTGGTCAGCCAGCAGCCCGGCGCGACTTCGCAAGAGAGTAGCCGGACCCGAAGTGGACGGCTTCCCCCCGGCGTAGTAATCGCTCTGCTCTCCGGAATCATAATCGGGATTTTCCTTCTCTCACTCGCACGGACGTCGACTGCCTCCGGCATGTGGCCGCTCATCGTGGCTCGACTAACTTCGGTGACATTGTTTGCAGTCGCCGCGCTGCTTACCGG
Source organism: Chthoniobacterales bacterium (assembly GCA_045809745.1). Taxonomy (GTDB): domain Bacteria; phylum Verrucomicrobiota; class Verrucomicrobiia; order Chthoniobacterales; family UBA10450; genus DATFCK01. Next base: position 47,633 of record JBJMXE010000136.1, read on the forward strand.
CAAGACTTTGCGGATGCGTCGGCCAGCCAGCACAACCGCAACAGTGGGCGGTGCACTGGACATGCTGGCTAACGTTCTGATGATGCTGGCAGCGCGGATCGGCCCCTTAAGTGTCGTCGTGACTCTGGTTTCGCTTTATCCGGCCGGCACCGTCATTCTCGCACGTTGGGTGTTAGGCGAGCGCCTCAGCACTATTCAAAACGCCGGCATCGTCTGCGCCCTCGTCGCCGTGGTCCTGATCGTCAGCACTACGGGCTGACTCTACGTTCGCGTTCACGGTTATGGACGGCAAGTGATGCGCTTGTGAGCTGGACTCGTACAAGGCCGAGATTAGGGGGTGCCCCCGTCGAGCCTCAACTTCCGCCCGCCCGGCCCTGGCGATATGTCGAATATCAAAAATTACCGCCGGAACGGCGTTGCGGACGGGAACCCAGATACCGATTCACAATTTTGCCCGCGACCGCCATCGCAATGATTCTAAAAATCCAACGCATCATAAATGAAGATCGTAACTCGCCTATTCACGGGTCGCCCCTTGTTCGAATTCATTCGCGGTTAGTTTTGATTGAGTGATCCTGCACTTTAACGTGCATATCTTCTCTGCCATTCGGCGTTGGGCGTTGGGCGTTCGGCGTTTGCTTCCGAATGCTTGATCTGATTCGGTCTGAAAGTTGTTTAGTCACCAATCACCTTCGCGGCTACGAACTTTGCTCGAGTCCCCGGCGGTCATAGCCCGCCGCAACAGTACATTTAAATCGCGTTAATGCGCGTCCATTAGCGGTTGGGCCTTACGCTACCGGAACGACCGGCACAGGCGTTTCCATGAGTGGAACCTCGGCCTTGTCCGTGATCAGTCTCCGAAGGAACGGAATTAGTACAACGAGCGCGATACCTACTGCGAGGCTTCCGAGTCCAAGCTCAGTGAACAGCTTCGCATACCCGGCGTTGGTCACGGCAAGCGCGCCGGTCGGCTCCGGAATCATTGCCGAGAAATCACCCGCCAACAGCGACGCGAGACCGGTCACGAGCATCCAGCTTCCCATCATAATGCCCTGATATTGCTTCGGTGCGATCTTGCCGATCATCGCGTATCCGACCGGCATGATAAGCAGTTCGCCGATGCTTTGCAGCACGTAGCTCAGGAACAGCCAGACGAACGCGCTCTTGCCGTCGCCGCCGGCTAATTTGACGCCCAGTGGAAGAATGAGAAACGCGACCGCCATTAGTAGGAGCGACGCCGCGAACTGCTTCGGTATGTCGATTCTCCAGCCATTCGCGCGCATACGCGTGAACAGTGACGCGAACAGCGGCCCGCCGATTACGATGCAGACGGTGTTGATGTTTTGGATCCACTGCGGCTGGATCCTCACCGGACCGAGCATTAAGTTTACGTTGTTCACCGCGAACAGCATCAGGCCGCTCGGCGCCATTTGGTAAAGCGACCAGAACATCAGCGACCCCAAGGTCAAAATCAGGTAGGCGGTCATGTTCCGCCTTTCTCGCCGGTCCTTATGGCTGATCGTTAGGCAGAACAATGTGAGCCCGACCACGCCGCAGATCACCTTGAGGATCATCTCGGTCCGACCCGGCCGCTGGAGCATGAACCAAACGACGGGGACGAGACCGATGACAATGCCGATACCGGCAAGCTGTCGCAGCTGGAATTGCTTCCGGGTCGCGTCCAGCAGCGGTGTGTTGCGGTCGCTCAGCGTCTTCCAGTTAAATAAGGCAAGGACGACGGCGCAGAAGTTGCCGAGCGTCGCGAAGATGAAGAGGCTGGAATAGCTCTGAGTGGCTTGGAAATAACCGGCCGCGAAAAACCCGAAAAAGAAGCCGACATTCATGCCGGCGTAATTCCAAAGGAAAGCTCCTTCCCGGCGCGGATCGTCCGAGGTAAAACGCTGGGTCAGCATCATGTTGATGCAAGTGACATTGAGACCGCTGCCGGTTAGGAAGAGCGCGAGGCCGACATAAAATAGCGCGAGGGTCCCCGTCGCGATGCAGGCGCAACCCATCACCTGGAGCAGCATGCCTGCGACGAACAGGTTGCGGTTCGAGAGAAAACGGCCACCCAGGTAACCGCCAAAAAGGTGCAAGCCGTAATTGAATGCGCCGAACACACCCATCAAGGTGGTGGCCAGTTTCACTTCGAGCTTCAGGTGCTTCGTCGCGTAGAGAACCAGAGTCGAGTAAAGGACGGCGAACCCGAGGGTCGCGAAGATCTGAATGAAGAACAGCGCGGCGGTTCCCTCTGGCGCCGTGGAGAAACGACTCTTGATAGATTTCATGTGGCAGAAGTGACGACTGACATGTGACCAGTGATTAGCCAGATTTTACGAAGCTCTTCGCGTAGAGCTGGTCGCGGATTTTCGGCGAAGCCTTCAGTTTCCTCCTTCATTGGTGATCCCAAAACCCTAGCCTGTCGGTTATAGGCTTTTCTGCAGCGTCTCGTCCAACATCTTCGCCTGACCCGGTATCGTTGTCTCAGAACGGGTCACGTCGCAGGGCTGTTCGGAACGGACGCAACGTCTGAATTGGGGGCCATCTGTGACAGATGCGATTCGGTTTCAGTAACCGACGTTTCGTGGATCTAACGCTTCCGATCTGAGCTTGTCCGTTTTTCAAGTTTCCGCGTTTCCACACCTTTCATCCCGGACCAGGCCAACTCGTGAAACAGGATGTCCATCGTGTCCGCGGTGTGCCGTTGACCGTTTCGAATCCAGGAGTTGAGAAAACCAATAAACGCTCCAGCGAGCGCATGCGCGATGAGATCCGATCTCCGGTCGGTGCCAGAGCGGCCCTGCGTCTTTTCGCGCGCGGCTATTTGTTTCAGCCGGAGTTCGATGCCCCGCGCGAAGTGTTCAACCGCCAGATCGAAAAAATCCTGTAATCTTTCCGAAGCCGCCAGCGCCGCACGGATCTCGACAGCTTCACCAACATGCCCATAAAACTCGCGCACCGGCGCGATTCGATCCGATTGTTCGTTTTTAACAACCAGGAGCATCGCCATTCTTTCCAGGAATTCGTCCATGTCGGAAAGAAGCAGGTCGACCTTGTCATTGTAGTGATCGTAAAAAGCAGACCGGCTAACCCCGGCTAGCGCGATCACGTTCTGCACCGTGATTTTCTCAAGCGGTCGTTCTTCCATCAGTTTGCGCAAGGCCTGGCCAAGGCGGGCGCGGGTTCGACCAAGGCGCCGATCGGGTCGGCGCTTTATCGAGTTGGCAGGCATCGTGAGTTTTCGGACATCAGGCATCGATTTGTGCGAAATCGCATGCGCTACCACTACCTAACGGTTGCAGATCGATTCTGCCATGCGTAAGCGAATCCGCAACAAATCAACACCGAGACATGCGTTATGAGAATAAAACTATTACCACTAATATGCGGCTGCATTGGGTTAGCATCCATCGCCTTCGGTCAGCACCAGTTACCCCCGGCAGCGGCCGCAGCGCCGCCGATCAATGGAGATTGGACCATCCATTTCCATGCCGGACAGCAGACTGCTTCGGGAGACTTA